>JAZSNQ010000292.1:0-4126 GCA_045536515.1 Acutalibacteraceae bacterium
AAAATATGGCGAGTCTCTTCATACCGTTCCCGATGGCAGAGAAGGCAGGTTCTTCTCTGCCGAAGAGGTGTACGAAATGCTTCTGGACAAGAATGACAGCGATGATTCGTCGGATGAAAATTTATTTACCGATGACCACTCACAATGGAAAGAACCTTCTGCTGCGGCACAAGACGTATGGCAGCAGAGGATAGTTGCCGCAGCGGAAACAGCTGTTCGTATAAAAGCAGGCAACGAAAAATGCAAGATTCCGAGATTTGCAAACGAGCTTGTTTTAATGCTCAAGACCCATCCTCTTGATTGGAGAAAGCTTCTTCACAATTTTATTGAAGAAGAGGTTTACGACTATTCATTCAATCCGCCCGACAGAAGATTCTCGGAATCGGGTTTCTTTCTGCCCGACTTCAATGAAACAGGTGAAGGTGACAGCGTTAAGAACATACTCTTTATGGTTGATGCCTCAGCATCAATTACAGACGTTGAGCTTCAGCTGTTCTACTCTGAAATCGAAAACGCTCTCAATCAGTTCAACGGCAGACTCGAAGGCTTGATTGGTTTTTTCGACGCAGGAATAACAGATCCCGTTCCGTTTTCAAGTGCGGATGAACTCAAGAGAATCAAGCCTTTCGGTGGTGGCGGCACAAGCTACGAAGCTGTATTTGAATACATCAGAGATAATATGAGTAACAACCCTCCAGTCAGTATTGTAATTTTTACAGACGGTGGCGATATCTTTCCCAACGAAAGTGTTGCTATGGGAATACCCGTCCTTTGGGTGATGTCAGTCGATGTAGATGCTCCGTGGGGAATTACGGCAAAAATCGAATCTTTTCTGTGATTTTTCACATGTTTCATATAATCAAAATAATCATTTTTTATCTTTAGTGTTTTTACATTTCGTTAATATTCAAGTTTATATAACAATGTCATCATTTACTTATAAGACCCAAAACAACTATATTCAATTTTTGATGATAACAAATATTTCTAATAAACCACACAGGAGGCGATCATATGACCGGTTTAAGAGAGGATTATTCAAGACGAATCCATTCTCTTAATTATGACGGTGTTGATTTTGATAATTTTGATGATTCAAAAGCATCATCCGACAAATCTTCAAAAGCGGAAAAAGAATACAGCATTACCAAAATTAACGCAGGGCTGAATTTGTATGCCGTCACACTCAAGAATCCTTCTGCTAATCTCAATGTCAAAAAAATGGTTCAGCAGATGAATAAATACACTAACGAAAAAACTGACATTATCAGGCTTTCAGCTTCCGTTCTTCCCGAAAGGAATTTGCCAAAAACGGTTAGTTATGAAAACACGGAATGCAAATTCATCTGCAACGAAGAGACGGTTGTAATAAATGAAACGAACGCAACAGAACTCAATGTGGGAATCAAGCGTCCTGACAAATACTATTATCTTGATGGAGAAGACGGTCGTTTCCCTGTTGAGCTCCTTTTTGCCGTTGATGACAAAACATACAATATGTTTCAGACTTATAATCAGATTTCTGACAAACAAAATGCGCTGAAGCATTATGCTAAACTTACTGCTTCACAGCGTGATTTCTTTACAAGGCAGTTCAACAGACCCAAAAAGACCGAAGCAAAGAACGACGAGTCCATATACACTCCAATTCGAGACGAAAAGGCTTTAAAGGTTTTGTATGAAACGTGTAAAGATACATACAGTGAATCAACAAGAGCGAAGGTTAAACTGCTTTTTTCAGAGTTGAACAGCAGTTTCAGCAACGGTGATAAATTTAATGTTATCAATCAGCTCTCACATATACTCGGAATAGACACTCAGCTTTATCCTTACAAAAAGAAATCATTTGATGAAATCATAGCCATAATGGATAAATATATTTATGGTCTTGACGATTTCAAAGAAAGCTTTGCCGAGTTTTTGTTGGCAATGCAGTTTTGCGATTGTTCGGATTTTGCGACTCTGCTTGTAGGTCCTCCGGGAGTGGGAAAAACAAGCATCGGATCCGTAATTGCGGAGTGCTGCGATAAGCCTCTTATTTATATCGATTGTTCCGGTTCCGACGTTATTGCTATGTCCGGCCTGGTAAAGTCCTACAGCGGTGCAAAAGCAGGCAAGGTAATAGACGGCTTTTGGGAGGCCGGAAGAAGTGATGCTGTAGTGTTGTGTGATGAGATTGATAAGCTTTCACTTACTAAGGAAGGTAACCCTTACAGCATCTTTCTTAAGGCTCTCGGTCCCCAGAAGAAGCTTTACGACCAGTACGTCGATGAAGATATAGACGTAAGCAACTCTATCTTCATTTGCACGGCAAATGATATAAACGATATCCCCGGCTATATTGTGAACCGCTTTGGCGATAATATTTTCTATCTTGATAAGTATTCAGCAGAAGAAAAAGTTGCTATTGCCACAAATCATATTATTCCCTCTATTCTTGCAAACCACAGAATCGATAAGGACTCTTTGTTGTTTACGGATGATGCCCTTATGTTGATTGCCCGTGATTTCTGCGATGATGAAGGGATGCGTGAAATGTCAGGTTATATCAAAACCCTTGTAAGAAAAGTTATACGTATCTGGAGCGAAAACCAGAGTATTGAAAACTTTACAATCGACGAAGCTTTTGTTATGCAGTATCTCAAAAAGAAGAACCCCAAAAACGACAACCGTCGCAAAATGGGATTCTGATTCTTTAATTAAGATTGTTACAAATGAAGGTGATATTATGAATAATTGGTTCGAAGAATGGGAAAACGGGTGCCTTGAGTATGCAAGCGACTACCTTAAAAAAATTGAGGAATCGGATGAAACTGAGCGGTGCAACTCCAACAGAAAAAAATCTCGCGAAGTTGCCCGTGTAAGAAATCTTCGCTTCAAATCCAACCAATTTAAAAGATTCTATGCTTCAGTCTGGAGTCCGAACTCCAGTGGTGCGGAGGAAGAAGTAAAAGACCTTATTCAGATTTCACACACTCTCACGAATTACTATGTCGATACCCCGGACAAGCCTTCTCATATCAAAAGAATAGAGGGCGAACACAACTATTATACCTGGGCGGGACCGAAATGGAACAAATTCAAGAGAAGGTATACAAACCGTCATATCCGCAGAATTAAAACCTACGAGCCTATCGCTAAAAGCAAAGCGATTTTCAAGGAAAACGGGCCCCGCAGTTTTGATTAAAAAAGGAAGTGTAAATAATGAGAAACATAAACAAGCTTTCACCTAAAACATATATTTTTCTTTCAATTTTCAATGCGCTTATTGCAATGACCATTTACCGATCAACAATTTTTCGTTGCATTTCATTCAACACCTTTATTGAATCCAAAGTAAAGCTTTGGCTTATATGGGGTTCTTGTCTTGTTGTTACATATCTTTTGACATTCAGACGAAGAAGAAATTATTTTTCATTATTTACAAATACGGTTCTTCCGTTCGGAATCTACTCGGCAATTGCTTACGATGATTTGCATTATGTTGTTTTCTCAGTAGTAGCATTTTCCATTCTTATTCTTTGCGGACTTTATGGTCTGGCAATGATTATTGTAAGCAAAGTTCCCGATGATTTTGATAAGCTGTTGAAAATTTTAAAAATCAAAACACTCCATTTCTTGAATGGAGTAAAGAGTATTGTTGCCGTTTGCTTATCGTTTTTACTTGTTTACATTTCAGGTCTTTATGCCTTTGATTCTCCCTCTCTCATTCCCGCTGTAAAGCCCACCGCAGCGATTGAAGAGAATAAAGCAGAAATTGTTGAAAAAAATATGCCCCTCATATCTAAAATTGATGAGAGCATATGGAAAAATCTCACGCTTGAAGAACGATTAGACACTATGCAGATACTCGCAAATGTCGAAAAAGTGCAGCTTGGAATCAGCCACGAGATCAATGTGCGGACTGATTCGCTCGGGTGGGGAACATACGGCACCTATGATTTTAATAAACACGAAGTCACAATTAACACTCAAGTTATTATGGATGATGATTCAACCGACGCAGTAACAACGCTCTGTCACGAATTACGGCATGCGTTCCAGCATGATGTTACGGATGCGTATCTGTCGCTCGACGAAGAATATCAGCAGCTTGCCGTTTTTGATGATGTCAGAAAATACTATG
>JAZSNQ010000235.1:0-4348 GCA_045536515.1 Acutalibacteraceae bacterium
TAAATATCTTCAGTAACTTCAAATGGTCTTTTTATGTGGCAAGGTGTCTTACCGAGTGTGGTAATTTTTGAATGATTAATTAAATATGCTTTGTTAAGTGAATATAAAACAGCGTCACAAAACGAATCATTATTAAAAAAGGATTTAATTGAATTACAATCAAAAGGTTTACCGCTTAATATTCTGTCATTTTTTATAATCAATGCTCCGTCATCAGCTATGAAATAAATTCTGTCAGCAACATCATTAAGTAATGCTCTGAGTTCAGTATAGGTGCGTCCTGATGCAACCGCAAAACAGATGCCTTTGTCAAGATAAGCTTTTATTCTTGAAATAACACTGTCACTCACCCTCTTTTTACCATACGGCAAAAGAGTTCCGTCAAAATCAGCAACAATAAGTTTAATCATATTTAACGCAAATAAAAACAAACAGATTAACAATCTCAAAGAAAATATTGAAAGCTTCATCGAAGGTGGAGAAAAAACAGAATACAGCACTGCTGACAGCAATTTTGCAAGGTTTCAGAATGCCGTTGCCGAGCTTGAAAATTTGTTGCTTCTTGAAAAAAACAATTCTGCCTCACAAGCAAAAAGCAATGCTGATTTTGTTGCAGATATTTCACATCAGCTTAAAACTCCGCTTGCAGGACTTCGCCTTTACTGCGAAATGGAGCAGAGCTCAACCCCAACCGCTTACACAGAAAAAGAACTCCAACTGATTGTGAAAATGGAAAGCCTTGTTTTCAATCTTTTAAAGCTTGAGAAAATAAAAAGCGATGCCTACGCAATGAATTTTACAGAACACAGTCTTGATGAAATTGTTGCAGAAATTATCGGTAATTTCAAACCGATGTTTCCCGAAAAAGAGTTTGCCATAAACGGCACAGTTTCTTTCCGTTGCGATAAGGAATGGATGGTTGAGGCAATCGGAAATATTATCAAAAATGCGTGTGAACATACGGAAACTGACGGCAGAATTACCGTTTCCGTTTCACAAAATGAAAGCTCTGTCACACTCGTTATTGAAGATAACGGCGGCGGAGTGCTGAAAGAACAACTCCCGCTTTTGTTCAACCGTTTTTACCGTGCAGATAATGCTTCTCCCGAAAGTGCAGGCATAGGTCTTGCAATTTCAAAGGCGATTTTTGAAAAGCATCACGCAACTGTTACTGCCGAAAACAGCAAAGACGGCTTGAAGATTACTGCGTGTTTTCCGTTGATAAACGCAAATTTAAAATTATAATGTTGCTTTCTGTTCAGGCTTCCTCTGACGAGAAAGCTGTCCGTAGGACTGAAGGAGAGAGGATTTTGAGTGAACATGTGTAAAACAGATGGTTTTGAACTGTTCTCTCCTTCCGTCTTTTGCTTCGCAAAATTCACCTCCCTCATCAGAGGGAGGCTTTTTTGTGCAGTAAAAAACACTTATCTTACGAAACTGTAAGGTTATTGTCATGAATTTGAAAGAATCGGGGTATATACTTTTATTAACAACAATCCATATGTCTGAAATACAACAATATAACGCACATTCGACAATTTTTCTCTTTGACATACGCTTGTATGCCTGCATCGAAGAAATTGCCGACTGCACGCAATCTGTTGTATTTCAGATGCAAAGCAGTTTTGAACGAGAAGATTTTAGCCACGGCAAGGCAAGAATCTGCAGGAATACGAGGATATTCCAAAGATTTTTAACGTAGTTGGGGCGTAAATATTCCGTTCAAAACCATATTGATTGCTGTTGATAAAAGTATGACTCATCAAAGATGCAAAGGAGCGATTTTATGAATATCATCGAATGCGTAGATTTAAGAAAAGAATATTTAAGCGGTGAAAATATTGTTAATGCCGTTGACGGAATAACCGTTGCTTTTGAGCAGGGAGAATTCTGTGCGATAACGGGACCCAGCGGCTCGGGCAAATCAACACTTCTTCATGTTCTGAGCAGCCTTGAAAACCCCACAAGCGGCGACGTTATCTATAACGGCAAAAAGCTTTCGGGTTATAACGATAATCAGCTTTCCGTTCTCCGTCGCAGACGCTTCGGTTTCGTTTTTCAGGCATATAACCTTGTTCAGGAACTGACGGGATATGAAAACATCGTTCTGCCCGTAATGCTTGACAAGAAAAAGGTTGATGAAGCTTATATCAATAAGGTTATTGAAGTTCTCGGAATCGGAGACAGACTTGAACATCTTCCGTCAGCACTTTCGGGCGGTCAGCAGCAGAGAATCGCTATTGCCCGTGCACTTGCAAACAAGCCGTCAATCCTTTTTGCCGATGAGCCTACGGGTAATCTCGACGGCAAAAGCGGACGTGAGGTTCTTTCGCTTCTCAAATATGTCAGCAAAGAATTCGGGATTACACTTATTCTTGTAACCCACGACCTCAATGTAGCAGAGCAAGCAGAGAGAATTATCTCGATTGAAGACGGCAAAATCGTTCGTGACACAAAGGCGGGAGTTTAAGTAATGAACAAGAAAAAACTCACCGTCAACCGTCTTGCGATGGGTAATCTCAAAGCAAGAAAAAAGCAGTATACCTTAATGATTATCGGCATTGTTCTTGCGATGATTTTTTCATCGGGAGTTATGTTTTTCCTTTTCAGTCTTGGTTCTTCAATTCAGGAGCTGAACGATAAAAAGATAGGAAAACAGGATGCGCTTCTCAACGCTTCGCAGAATTATGATATGGATTATCTTTTTGAAAGCAAAACCGTTAAAGACCACGGCTTTGCCTATGTTATCGGCTACGGCTACACCGATGAAAATTCACCCGAGCAGGGGACATCGGTTGCAAGGCTCGATGAAAAAGCAGAGGAAATATCCTATATCAAAGCAAAAGAAGGCAGAATGCCCGAGAAAAAGGGTGAAATCGCCATTGAATACGATGCCCTCAACAGACTCGGTCTTTTTTACTCCGAAATCGGCGACAGAATAACTCTCAAATTCAGAATTGCCGACGGCGATGATTATCTTCCCGAGGAAACCGAAAAAACCTACACTCTTGTCGGAAAGCTGTGGGACAAAAGATCTAATGTTGAATATAACTACGGAGACAGAAGCTTTTATCCCTCTGCCGTTGTCAGCGATGAAGAAACCGTTGACTTGGGCGGAAAAGAGAATGTTCTGTGCTTTATGACAATTAGAAACAAATATCCTCTTGACGGGTTTATGGAAGCGGCAAAAAACGCAGGCATTGAAGTTGACGGGAATTTTGATAATTATAACTGCATTCTCACCACTTCAAACCGTTGGTATTTCAATGAAAAGCACGATATGAAGTTTACTTTGATTCTTGCAATAATTCTTTCCGGCGTGCTTATGATTGCTTCATGCACGGGAATTGTCAACGCATTCAACACAAATCTCCTTGAAAGAAAAAAGCAGATTGGTATGCTTCGTGCCGTCGGTGCAACGAAACGGCAGATAATAAAGATTTTCGGCAGAGAGGCATTCCTGATTGCGGCTGTAACAACTCCCGTAAGCCTTGCGGTTTCATATTTTGCTGTAAAAGCAATTATCGGCGCAATGGGCGATAACTTTGTGTTTATCCCCGAATGGTGGGTTCTTATCGTTTGCGGATTGTTCGGTATTATCTGTGTTATGGCGGCAGCATTTATTCCGCTTTATATCGCTTCGAGGGTTTCGCCCATGCAAGCTATACGAAATACTGAATTTATGCGGAAAATGAAAAATAAACGTATCCGTTCAAAAAAGGAATTCAATGCCCCTAAGCTTATCGCAAAAAGAAATCTTGTTTTTTACAGAAAGAAGCAAGCGGCAGTCAGCGTTATTCTTATCGCAACCATTGTTTTCACAAGCCTCGGTTTTTCACTTCTCTCATATACGTTGAAATATGATATGGGGCCGCATCAGCCGGGTGATTATCACATTCAGAACCAGACGGGTTATTTCCGTTTGGTTAATGCCAATTCAAGCAAAGGCTTCAGCGAAAATGACAGACAGGAAATTCTTTCTCACCCTTATGTTTCCGATACAGTCGGCAGAAAAGAAGCGTGTATCAATATCCTCACCGATGAGTATACGGATTATATGCGTGTGATTGATTACCATGATTCACAAAGATTTGCAGTTGACGGCGGATTTTTTCAACGCAGCTTTGAAGAGTTTCTGAATATCTACGGCAAAACGGAATATGAATTTTATTCCAATCTCCGTAAAGAACTCGGATACAGTGAGCATCTTTTCCCGACAGAAATCAGTTCATTTGAACTCAGCGATTTTTTGCATGGTATTGAAAATACGGTCTATGAGGGCGAAATCAATATTGACAAACTGAATTCGGGCGAAGAAATTGTTCTGTATGCACCCGGAAAGATTGGT
>JAZSNQ010000124.1:0-10154 GCA_045536515.1 Acutalibacteraceae bacterium
TGAAATCGTATTAGGTGTTGTTCTTATCATTACTTCTCTTGCACTTGTTGTAATGGTTCTTCTTCAGGAAGGTCGTCAGGCCGGTCTTTCAGGAGCTATCGCAGGCGGTGCCGATACTTTCCTCGGAAAGAGCAAGGGTAAGACTGTTGAACAAAAACTTGTAAAAATCACAAAGGTTCTTGCAATTGTTTTCTTTGTGCTTTCACTTGTTTCGACACTTGTTGTTCTCTTTATTAAATGATTACGCATTAGAAGAACTGCTTTCGGGCAGTTCTTTTTTGCGTTTATGAACATATTTTTCAGAATAAATTTTTAAATTAAGCCGATAATATCATTAATAAACTTTAAGGAGAGATATTATGGCTAATTTGACTTTGAAGGAACTTTCTGCAATTGAAGATCAACTTAACTGCGAGCAGATGCTGATAAAGAAATTCAAGGCATATGCTGCAATGGCAACCGACTCTCAGGTAAAAACAACCTGTGAACAGATTGCCAATCAGCATAAACAGCATTTTGATACCCTTATGGGTCATTTATATTAAGGAGGTCTTCAATGATGAATACAAACACAAATTTAACAGACAGAGAAATTATGGATGACATTCTCACATCTCAGAAGCATATAACCGATGTTTATAATACTTTCTCCAATGAATGTGTTAACCAAAAACTTCAGGATGATATGCTTAAAATTCTTAAGGAAGAACACAATATACAATTTTCTGTTTTCGGAGATATGCAGAAAAAAGGATGGTATAATCCCGGTGCAGCACAGGCACAGATGATTGATGAAACAAAAACTAAGTTTGAAAATATTGCAAAACAGCTTTGATTTAAAGGCGGACACAGAAGTGTCCGTTATTTTTTTGATTTTTTTATAAAAAAGGGTTGGAAAATCAGACAATATCTTATATAATACATTTATAATGGCTTTATATGGTTATTTCAATATTAAGGAGTAAGCTATGAGTAAATATACTGTTTCACTCGAAAAGGTTGTAAATGACCTTTCTTTGCAAATTATTTATTCACCCAAAGATCCTGCTGATATTTATATAACATCACAGGATGTAAACAGACCGGGATTGATATTAACAGGTTTTGAAGATTATTTTGACCCTGCAAGAATTCAGTTTTTGGGCCTTACGGAACTTGAATATTTTAAAAGTCTCACTAAAAAAGGTTTCCTTGAATGTCTCGAAAGATTCTTTTCAAAGCAACCTGCGGCTGTTGTTATTACAAGAGGACTTCAGTGCGGTAAAAGGTTTTTGAGTTTTGCAGAAAAATATGAAGTTCCGGTTCTTGCTACAAATGAATCTACATCCGGCTGTATGTCTGCAACCATATCATACCTCGGAGTTGAACTTGCTCAGCGTATCACACGCCACGGCGTTCTTGTTGAAGTATATGGAGAAGGTGTACTTATTCTCGGTGACAGCGGTGTAGGCAAGAGTGAAACTGCACTTGAACTTATCAAAAGAGGACACAGACTTATTGCCGACGATGCAGTTGAAATCCGCAGAGTATCAAACAAAACTTTGGTTGGTTCAGCACCCGATAATATCCGACATTTCATTGAACTTCGCGGTGTCGGTGTACTTAATGCAAGAAGACTTTTCGGTATGGGTGCAGTTAAGCTCACCGAAAAAGTTGATATGGTTGTTCAGCTTGAACCTTGGGACAGCGAAAAAGTATATGACAGACTCGGTCTTGAAAATGAATACACAGAAATTCTTGATATAAAGGTACCCGTAACTGTTGTTCCGGTTAAACCTGGCAGAAACTTGTCGATTATTATTGAAGCTGCGGCAATGAACAACAGACAGAAAAAGATGGGATATAATGCTGCAAGAGAACTTCTTCACAGCCTTGGAATGACCGATGACATTATTCCTGCAAAAAAAGAACTTGAATTTTGGCACAATTTTTAAATTTAATTTGATAAAATAATTCAGGAGGTAATAAAATATGTACAGAATAGGTGTAGATCTCGGCGGAACAAACATTGCGGTTGGTGTTGTGACCGATGATTTGAAAATAATCGGCAGAGGCAAGGTTAAAACAAAATGCCCCAGACCTGCCGCAGAAATATTCGACGATATTAAAGTTGCTGTTGACATGGCAATTAAAGATGCAGGTATTTCAATGGACGAGGTTTCAACTGTTGGTGTCGGCACTCCCGGTTCTGTTAATAAGAATAACGGATACATTGAATTTGCAAATAACCTCGGCTTCAATCAGGTTCCCGCAAAAGAAATGCTCGAAGAAAGAATCGGTAAGCCTGTTTTTCTTGATAATGATGCAAACTGTGCAGCACTCGGTGAAGCTATCGCAGGTGTCGGTAAGGGTGTCGGCAATTTTGTTGCAGTTACACTCGGCACAGGTGTAGGAAGCGGTATTATTGTTAACGGCAAAATCGTTAACGGTGTTAACTTTGCGGCAGGTGAAATGGGTCATACCGTAATCATGGTTAACGGAAAGCAGTGTAACTGCGGTAGAAAAGGATGTTGGGAACAGTATGCTTCCGCAACAGCACTTATTGCTCAGACAAAAGAAGCCATGCTTGCAAATAAAGAAAGTAAAATGTGGCAGCTTGTTAACGGAAACATTGATAACACAAGTGGCAGAACAGCTTTTGATGCAATGAGACTCGGCGATGCTGCAGCAAAAGTTGTTTGTGATAACTATATTTATTATGTATCTGTTGGTGTAAATAATATTATCAACACATTCCAGCCTGAAATTATATGCATAGGTGGCGGTGTAAGCCATGAAGGGGACACAATTCTTAATCCTATAAGAGAACATGCTATGAAAGAAAGATATTCTATTCATTCAGAAAAGCAAACTCAGATTCTTGCCGCTGAACTCGGCAACGATGCAGGCATATTCGGTGCGGCTCTTCTTGAAGAATAAATTATTTTGGAGGAAACCATGAGTTTTTATAATGAAATCATCACTGTTTGCGATAATATCGGATGTGAATATTTAACAGATGTCGTGTTGAAGAATTATACAAGCTTTAAAATCGGAGGAAAAGCCGATATAATGGTGTTCCCTGATACCGAAAATAAAATCTCTTGTATTCTTAACAAAATCAATGATCTTTCTGCTCCTTATCTTATAATCGGAAAAGGAAGTAATATGCTTATTTCCGATACAAAATTCAGAGGAGTCGTTATCAATACCTGCAGATTTGATAGTATTTCTCTCGTTGATGATGAAACAATTTATTGCCAAAGCGGTGCTTCGCTTTCAAGACTGTGCCGCTTTGCGCTTGAAAATTCTCTTTCGGGCCTTGAATTTGCATTCGGAATCCCCGGTACCGCAGGCGGTGCGGTATATATGAATGCAGGTGCTTATGGCGGTGAAATGTCGGATGTTCTTGTTTCTTGTGAACATTTTTTACCCGACGGAACAAAAGGTGTTTTTGAATCCAAAGAACTTGATTTATCATACAGACACAGCACTTATTCCAACAGTAATTTATTTATTTTATCGCTTACACTTAAACTCCAAAAGGGTAATGCTGATGAAATTAAAGCCCGTATGGATGAACTTATGGCAAAACGCAAGGATAAACAGCCTCTTGAATATCCGAGTGCAGGAAGCACATTCAAACGTCCTGAGGGGTATTTTGCCGCAGCACTTCTTGATGAATGCGGACTTAAAGGTTATTCAGTTGGCGGTGCACAGGTCAGTGAAAAACACGCAGGTTTTATTATTAACAAAGGTGATGCAACTTCTGAGGATGTAAGAAATCTTATTGCACACTGTCAAAAAACCGTTTTAGAAATCAAAGGCGTTCTTATTGAACCCGAAGTTAAAATTATCGGATAGGGGAGAAATGCTTTGTCATTTTCATCTGATGTAAAAAGTGAAATAACCAAATTAGAAAATATATCTTCCTGTTGCTTTCATGCACAAGTCTACGGGCTTGTGCTTTTTGCTCATTTTTCCAAATATAATCTTTCAATTACATCTGAAAACTCCGATGTTTTTGAACTGTATTTAACATATCTGAAATCTTACTGCGGAGTTGTTCCTACAATCAGTGATACGGGAACAAAAAAGCTTACCGCTTATCTTAAAACAGACAGCGATAAATCAAAGGTTTTTGATAAATTTGGTCATTCTTTGTCTGAAACATCTTTAAGAATAAACAGAGCGAATATTTCTGATGAATGCTGTCATAGTGCTTTTCTCAGAGGTGTATTTCTTGCTTGCGGAACAGTAACCGACCCTGAAAGAGGATATCATCTTGAGTTTGTGGTTCCGTACAAGCGTCTTTGCATGGATTTTATGAAAATCCTCGATGAACTCGGTTTGAATCCGAAATACATAGTCAGAAAAGGCAACCATGTTGTTTATTTCAAAGACAGCGAAAGCATTGAAGATATCCTTGCTATTATAGGCGCTCAATCTGCTTCGCTTCATGTTATGGGTATTAAAATTGAAAAAGATGTCAAAAATACAGTTAACCGCAGATTGAATTTTGAGATGTCAAATATTAATAAAACAGTTAATGCAGCCAAACAGCAGGTTGAAGCTATTGAATTAATTGAATCAAAAGTCGGCATATCATCAATTCCAGAAAATCTTCGGCAGCTTGCATTTCTTCGCCTTGAAAATCCCGAAGCAAGCCTCAGTGAACTTGAAAATATGCTCGATGAACCGATTTCACGTTCGGGAATTAATCACAGACTGAACAGAATAGTAAAAATTGCCGAAAAAATTAAAACGGAGTAATAATATATGTCGTTTACACACCTCCATGTACACAGCGAATACAGTCTTCTTGACGGTGCCTGCAGAATTGAACCTATGCTTGATAAAATCAAAAGCATGGGTCAGACTTCTGTTGCCATAACAGACCACGGTGTAATGTACGGTGTTGTTGATTTTTATAAAGCCGCCATCAAAAGAGATATCAAACCGATTATCGGATGTGAGGTTTATGTCGCACCGAGATCAAGATTTGATAAGGTTCACGGTATTGATAACGAACGGTATCATCTTGTGTTGCTTTGTAAAAATAACGAAGGATATAAGAACCTTCTGAAACTTGTTTCCGAGGGATGGGTTAACGGTTTTTACACTAAACCGAGAGTAGATAAGGATATTCTTGATAAATATCATGAAGGTCTTATTGCGCTTTCAGGTTGTCTTGCGGGCGAAGTTTCAAAAGCTTTGCAGAGAAATGACTATGAAGAAGCAAAGAACATTGCTAAATGGTATAAAGATGTTTTCGGCGAAAACAACTATTATCTTGAAATTCAGAATCACGGATTAAATGAACAATTAATGATTAATCCTGATTTATTAAAACTATCCAAAGAATTGAATATACCTCTTGCAGCAACAAACGATGCTCATTATGTGGATAAACAGGATGCTAAAATGCAACAGGTATTAATATGCATTCAGACAAACCACACAGTAGGGGAAGATACGGCTCTTGAATTCGGAACTGAAGAATTTTATTTGTAATCCGAAGAAGAGATGCTTGTGGCTTTTCCCGAATGTCCTGAAGCTGTGTATAATACATTTGATATAGCCGAAAGATGCAACGTATCATTTGAATTCGGTAATACCAAGCTGCCGCATTTTGATGTTCCCGAAGGATATGACCATTTTGAATGGTTTTCACTTCTTTGCCGGAAAGGATTTACTGAAAGATACGGTAATAATCCTCCTGAAAAATACATCGACAGACTTAATTATGAACTTGATATAATCAATAAAATGGGTTATGTTGACTATTACCTGATAGTCCATGACTTTATCAAACACGCAAAAGATAATAATATTCCTGTCGGTCCCGGCCGAGGCTCGGGTGCAGCAAGCATCTGTGCATATTGCATCGGAATTACCGGTATTGACCCTATGAAATATAATCTGCTCTTTGAAAGATTTTTAAATCCGGAAAGAGTAAGCATGCCAGATTTTGATATTGACTTCTGCTTCGAGAGAAGGGGAGAAGTTATTGATTATGTTATCAAAAAATACGGTTCTGACCATGTTGCACAAATCGTAACATTCGGAACCCTTGCCGCAAAAGCTGCAATCAGAGATGTCGGTCGTGCCTTGGGAATGCCGTATTCATCTGTAGATAACATCGCAAAACAAATTCCGAATGAATTGAATATAACAATCGACAGAGCATTAAAACGCTCGGTTGAATTTAAAGCTTTTTACGATAATGATGAAGAAGCAAAAGAGCTTATTGATATGGCAAGAAAAGTTGAAGGTATGCCCCGTCATGCTTCAACTCACGCCGCAGGAGTTGTTATAACCCACGACCCTGTTGTCTCTTATGTTCCTCTTGCCAGAAACGATGAAGCAATTGTTACTCAATTTCCTATGATCACTCTCGAAGAATTGGGTCTGCTTAAAATGGACTTTCTCGGTCTCAGAACTCTTACAGTCATAAAATCCGCGGAAAATATGATAAAAAAATACAGTCCTGATTTTTGCATCGATACAGTTGATGTTGAGGATAATGCAGTCTATGAAATGATGTGTTCTGCTCAGACAGAAGGAGTTTTTCAGTTTGAATCCGCCGGAATGCGAAGTGTTTTGTCACAACTCAAGCCTTCATCATTGGAAGATCTGATAGCTGTTATTTCTTTATACAGACCGGGTCCCATGGACTCAATACCGACTTATATTGAAAATCGTCATAACCCCGATAAAATAAAATATAAAACTCCTGAACTGAAAAACATTCTTGATGTTACTTACGGATGCATGGTATATCAGGAACAAGTAATGCAGATATGCCGAGAATTGGCAGGCTATTCATATGGCAGGGCAGATATAGTTCGCCGTGCTATGGCAAAGAAAAAACATGATGTTATGCTTAAAGAAAGAGATGCATTTGTCAGCGGTGCAACTGATAGAGGAGTTGATATAAAAGCGGCAAACGAAATTTTTGATGAAATGATATCATTTGCTTCATATGCTTTTAACAAAGCTCATGCTGCAGCTTATGCTTATGTTGCTTATCAGACCGCATGGCTGAAATGCCATTATCCTTGTGAATTTTTTGCTTCTTTGCTTACAAGTTTTCTTGATAATACAGGTAAAGTTGTTCAGTATATCAATGAATGTTCAAAGCTTGGAATAAAGATTCTTCCGCCTCATATCAATGAAAGTTCCTATGAATTTGCCGTTGATGGAAGAAAAATACATTTCAGTCTTCTTGCAATAAAAGGTCTCGGAAGAGGATTTATCAAAAGAATGATTGATGAAAGAACTTCAAAGGGTAAATTCATTGATTTTTATGATTTTTGCCGCAGAATGCACGGAAAAGATTTCAACCGCCGTACGCTTGAAAATCTCATTAAATGCGGAGCATTTGATGGTCTTGGCGCAAACAGAAGACAAATGATGAATTCAATTGATTCAATTCTCGAAGAACTTGATTCATCAAAAAAGAGAAATGTTGAAGGTCAGATTGGTTTCGGAGACCTTTCTTTTGTCGATGATGAAGAATATCCTTCTTCGTCAGTTTTTATCTATCCTGATGCTGATGAATTCACAAATGAGCAGCTGTTAAAATATGAAAAAGAAGTTTCGGGTATGTATTTGTCGGGACATCCTATGACTAAATATCAACATATTTCCGAAAAAATCAAATGTGCAAAAATCAGCGATATTCTTGACGGAGAGATTGACAAGTATAAAGATAATGACCGTGTTTTGTTACTCGGACTTATCGGAGCTGTTAAGAAAAAAATTACCAAAAATGATTCTACCATGGCTTATTTAAATCTTGAAGATACAACAGGTTCAATCGAAACAATCGTTTTTCCGAAAATTCTTATGGACAAGCCTGCAATGTTTTTTGAAGGTAATATTCTTCTTGTTCACGGAAGAATAAGTATGCGTGAAGATGAAGATACAAAGATTATTTGCGAAGCAGTAGAACCTTGTCCGTCTGAAAATTCTATTACGGAATTAAAATCGGATATTAAACAAGAAAAAAAGAAAGCAAAAGGCTTGTTTCTTCGCTTTGATACTGATGATTCTCCTCAGATCGAATGCTGCCGCAAATTGCTTGCGATTTTTGACGGCAACACACCCTTGTATTATTATTTTGCAGATAAAAAAGAATACAAAAAGAATCCGATTATGCAAGCGATAGATGTTAATAATGTTCTTTTGAGAGAATTGCGAAAAATTTTAGGCGATTCAAATGTTATATATAATAAATAATACAGATAATATACTTGAAATTGTTTAAAAATTTAGCAAAAAATGTTTATTTCATTGACATTATGTTATAAAAAGTGTATTATATATGCTGAACATTTTTAAGGAGAGTAATTATTATGAAAACAATCGGCGTTTTAACAAGCGGCGGCGACGCCCCCGGTATGAATGCTGCAGTCCGTGCAGTTGTAAGAACCGCCTGTGAAAACGGAATTAAAGTATACGGAATCAACAGAGGTTATCAAGGTCTTATTGAAGGCGACCTTCGTGAACTCAATATCAGAAGTGTATCAGATATTATTCACAGAGGCGGCACAATGCTCTATTCGGCAAGATGCAAAGCTTTCAGAGAAGAAGCCGGTATGCAGCAGGCAATCGATACCTGCAAGAAGTTTGGCATCGAAGGTATTGTTGTTATCGGTGGTGACGGTTCATTCAGAGGTGCACGCGATCTTTCACTCAGAGGAATTCCCTGCATCGGTGTTCCCGGCACAATTGACAACGATATCGTTTCTTCAGATTACACAATCGGTTATGATACATGCCTTAACACTGTTATGCAGATGGTTGACAGAGTAAGAGATACCGTTGAATCTCACAGCCGTTGTATCGTTGTTGAAGTTATGGGTAACAGATGCGGCGACCTTACTCTCAATGCAGGTATAGCCGTTGGTGCAACTGCTATTGTTATTCCCGAAATTCAGTCTGATATTGAAAAACACGTTATCGAAAGAATCAGGAGAACACAGAAAACCGATAAAAAACATTTCATTGTTATGGTTGCCGAAGGCATCGGCGGTGTTGAAGAGCTTGCAAGAAAAATCGAAAAAGAATGCGGTGTTGAGTCAAGAGCCGTTATTCTCGGTCATGTTCAGAGAGGCGGTTCACCCACAGTTCGTGACAGAGTTGCCGCAAGCCAGATGGGATATAAAGCTGTTCAGCTTCTTATGGAAGGCATCGGTAACAGAGTTGTTGTTCAGAAAGATGATCATATCATAGATTATGATATTTACGAAGCTCTCAATATGGAACGTAAAGTTAACAGCGAGCTTTATAAAATAGCTCATGAAATTTCAATCTGAGGTATCAAATGATTTCCAACGAATTTTTTAGCCTTCGCAAAAAAATAATTGAAAGAGATTTTAAAAATCTCAATGATATGCAAAAGAAAGCGGTTCTCTCAACAGAGGGACCGCTTTTGGTGCTTGCAGGCGCAGGAAGCGGCAAAACAACCGTTCTTGTAAACCGAATTGCAAACATAATGAAATACGGTAAAGCCTATTACAGCGATAAAGTTGCTTATGAACCTAACGAAAGCGAACTCGCTCTGATGCGTGCTGCTGCAGACGGAATTATTGACGACGTTTTTGATATAGAACCTCTGCTTCAGGTTGATGCTGCAAAGCCCTGGGAAATTCTTGCAATTACCTTTACAAACAAAGCGGCAGGTGAACTCAAAGAGCGTCTTGAAAAAATGCTCGGAGAAGCAGCTCTTGATATATGGGCAAGCACTTTTCATTCAAGCTGTGTACGAATTCTGAGAAGAAACGCAGATTATATCGGTTATTCATCAAACTTTACAATCTATGACACTGATGACAGTAAACGTGTAATAAAAGACTGTATCAAACAGCTTGGTTTAAGCGAAAATATCATTACACCCAAAAGTGTTCTTTCTGCAATCAGCAATGCAAAAGATATGCTTATTTCTCCCTCGGAATACATAAAAGAAAACTATGCAGATTTCCGCAAGAGAAACATCGGTTCTGTTTATGAAATGTATCAGAAGCGTCTTAAGGATTCTGATGCAATGGATTTTGATGATATAATCGTTAATACCGTACGTTTGCTTCAAAACAATCCTGATGTGCTCGAGTATTATCAGCGTAAATTCAAATATATCATGGTTGATGAATATCAGGACACAAACCATG
>JAZSNQ010000035.1:0-5492 GCA_045536515.1 Acutalibacteraceae bacterium
TCGCCGTCACGGGTAAGATTAACAAGCTGCATGAGAACAATATCGAGGTTGTCGCCGTTACATCCGATTGCATCAAGAGCACCCTTCATTCTTGCAACGTGGCCGTGGTGGTCTGCGCCCCATACGTCAATCGCTCTGTCAAAGCCTCTGATTGCAAGCTTGTTGCGGTGATATGCAATATCAGCAGCAAAATAGGTGGGATTGCCGTTTGTTCTGATAAGAACCTCATCCTTAAGCTCGAGCTTTTCGATTTCTTCGGGAGTCTTGCCTTCCTTTGCAAGTCTTGCACCGAGAACTTCCTTGTTCTTATACCAGAGAGCACCGTCCTTTTCGTAGGTCAGACCCTTATTCTTCATTATGTTGAGAGTTTCTTCAAGCTCACCGTTGTTGTGAAGTGTGCTTTCAAGGAACCATGTGTCATATTCAATACGGTATTTGCCGAGATTTTCCTTCATTGCGGCAATATTCTTGGGAAGTGCATAGGCAACAAGAGCCTTTCTGCGCTCCGCTTCGGGAGCGTCAAGATACTTATCACCGTTGATTTCGGCAAATTCCTTTGCACGCTGAATGATATCCTCGCCGTGGTAGCTGTCCTCGGGCAATTCTACGGCATCCTCGCCCTTGTAGAGCTGCTGATATCTGATATCAAGTGAAAGACCGAATTTATCAATCTGATTGCCCGCATCGTTAACATAGAATTCACGGCTTACATTGTAGCCTGCAAAATCCATAACAGCCGCAAGGCAGTCACCGAGAGCACCGCCTCTTGCGTTACCCATATGCATGGGACCTGTGGGGTTTGCAGAAACAAATTCAATATTTATCTTCTTGCCTGCGCCGTAATTTGAACGACCGTATTCTTCGCCTTTTTCGAGTATATCCTGAATGATGCAGGCGTTGAAGCTTTCTTTGAGATAGAAATTCATGAAACCGGGACCCGCGATTTCGCATCTGTCAACAAAAGTGTCGCAGAGTTCAAGTCTGTCAACAATGGTCTGTGCAATTTTACGGGGCGCACTTTTCAAATCTCTTGCCCATGCCATGGCGGCATTTGACGAATAATCGCCGTTTTCTTTGTTGGCAGGAACTTCAATAATAAAATCGCTCAGGGGAATTTCGGGGAATTCACCGTCCGCAACAGCTCTGCCTGCAGCCTCGATGATTGCATTGCGGATTTCATTGATTGCCTGTTTAACGAGAACTGACATTTATACTTCCTCCTTAGGTAATATACTCACGGTAAGCTCGTTTTCAGATGCCGGAGTGTTGTTGAAATCAATTGTGTAAGAAAAATTGAGTATACCGCCGTTTTCCGTCATTTCGCTCACGATTTTCTTTGCAAAAATCCCCATAATCAGCTCGCCGTAGGGAGTCTGATAAAAACAGGAATGGCGGCGGTCTTTTTCGATTATCATTTCGGTGTTATACTTACCTGCACGGGTCATTGAAATCTTTTGCGAACCTTCAACGTCAAGCGTTGTAACGCAGTTGTCAAGCTCTTCATCGGTTTCGGTATAAACAACCCTGCAGCCGTTTTCCGTTATTTCAAATTCGCCCGAGGTGGTAAGCTCTGCTTCGTATTCTTCGCCGTCCTGAAAATGACGGTCTGTAATTTTTATAATTGCTTTTTTCATAATTTATCTTTCCAATGCCAAATTGATAAGTCTGTCAAGCAGTTCCGCATAGGGTACACCCGATGCTGCAAAAAGCTTGGGATACATACTGATTGAGGTGAAGCCGGGAATGGTATTCGGCTCATTGAGGAAGATTTCACCGTTGTCCTTTACAAAGAAATCAACTCTTGTGAAGCCTTCACAGCCGAGTGCTCTGTATGCCTTGATTGCCTGAGCCTGAACAGCTTTAAGCATATCCTCGGAAAGTCTTGCGGGAATATGAAGCTCGCTTTCGTTTGCAAGATATTTTGCGTCGTAATCATAGAATTCGTTGCAGGGAACAACCTCGCCGACAACGGAAGCAACGGGATTTTCGTTACCCATAACGGCAACCTCAACCTCTTTGCCGATGATACCTTCTTCAAGAACAAGCTTCTTATCGTGTTCAAATGCCTTTTCGCAGGCTTTTTCGAGTTCTTCAACATTCTTCGCCTTGCTGATACCTACGGACGAACCTGCGTTTGCAGGTTTAACAAAAATGGGATAGCCGAGCTTTTCGCCTGCATTTGCCAATAAAGCGGCCTTATCCGCCGAATAAGCGTGTTTATCGAAAGCAACCCACTTAGCCTGGGGTATGCCGTAAAAGTCCGCCAGAGCGTTTGTGACGGCCTTATCCATGCATGCAGAGCTTGCCGCAGTGCCGCAGCCTACATAAGGAATGCCCGCAATCTCCAGAAGACCCTGCATTGTGCCGTCCTCGCCGTTTTTGCCGTGAAGCACGGGGAACACAACGTCAACTCTCTCAATTTCAGCCTTGCCGTCATTGTATCTGATGATGCCGTGATGCTCTCTGTCGCAGGAAATAACGGCTTTTTCGAGATTTTCTTTATCCTCGAGCCACTTTCCGTCGGGAAGCATATCGGGAGAACCGTTGTATATATAAAACTCGCCGCTTTTGGTTATTCCCATGGGGATAACCTCATATTTATCGGCAGGAATATTTTTGATAACCGATGATGCGGACTGAAGCGAAACATCATGCTCGCTTGAGACTCCGCCGAAAAGAACAAGAACTTTCTTCATAGACACATCTCCTAACGCATAAAATCCCATTTTAACCTTGTAATAATAACATAATATTTCGGAATAGTCAACCGAAAATCAATGCGGAATCTATAATTCGGAATGCGAAATTATGTTGCTCCGCAAAAGCGGTTTTCGGGCGGATGATATCAGCCCCTACATTAAAATTTTATGTGTTTATGTAGGGCGGGATGCCTTCATCCCGCCGAATCGGCGGTACACCGATAAAGCTGTGCATGATTAGCGGACAGATAATATCCGCCCTCACCCCGATATTTTGCTTAATATTGATTATAGATTTACTGTATCTTTATAGAAATATTAAATTTATTTATAATATTATAAGCAAATTTCTTTTTGAGAACAATAAATTATTTCCGTTGTGATATAATTCACCATGTATAATGGTTAAAATTTTCATCGGCAAAAGGAGTATTAATATGGCTGATATTTATTCCGTTCTGAACGATATTGTAAACGGTCTGAACGCAACACTCACCGACTGCGGATTCACCGCTGTTATCCCCGACGGAGTCGAAAAGGGCGAGCTTCCCGCAGTTACCGATTCGGGAAGAATCATCATTGAATACAAGGGCGAAAACAAAGCTCTTAAGCTCGAACATTTCAACAACAAAATTTCTCTTCTCGGCGCATCAAAAGAGGGCGAAATCCTCAGCAGCGACTATTCGCAGATTTCACTTTCGCTTCTCGATGCCGAAACAGCAGACGGTAAAGATGTTAAATATATCGTAAACGAATTCAGCGAAACGCTTGTTGAACATTTCGGAACAAAAACACAGAAGCCCACAAAGCAGAAGCTTCCCACCCCCGTTTCAAAAGCGGCGGCAAAAAGCGGCGCGGTTTCATATGACCCCAACACTCTTGCAAACCGCTTCACCGCAATTTATCCCGAACTCCGCGAAGAATACAAAGCAAACTGCGACAAATACGGTCAGTTCCTCCCCGAAGATTTCTTCATGAATCACGGAACACCCGTTGTTCTTGCAACAATCAAAGAAAACGACCCCGTCAAAATGAGAAAGCTTTTCAACCTTCTCAACGATATCTACGAAGACGGAACAAATGAGGTTCAGAGCCTCATCGCCGTAACAATCCTCGGGGCGATGAACAACGACCAGGAAATGCTCGCAGCCTGCATTGACTATATGTGCGAAGACATGATGAGTCCCGTTATCAACGTCAACAAGTTCCTCGCTTCAAGAGGCGGAAAGAGCGCAAAAATGCGCCTTGAAAATCCGCCCAAGTACAAACCCGAAAAAGCAAAGAAGAAAAAAGGCATGATGTCCATGCTTGGAAATTAAGGTGATAGATTTGGATATTCAGAACAATAACGAAATAATCGAAAATCAGCCCGAAATCGAAGAAGCAGCTCCCGTTTTTGACGGCGATTCCGAAGAAATGGATACCGTTGTTACCGAAAATTACGATGCAAGCCAGATTCAGGTTCTTGAAGGACTTGAAGCGGTTCGCAAAAGACCCGGTATGTACATCGGTTCAACAGGCCCGAGAGGTCTGCACCACCTTGTTTATGAAATCGTTGACAACTCCATCGACGAAGCACTCGCAGGCTACTGCACACACATCGAAGTTGAAATTGAAAAGGGCGACATAATCTCCGTTCGTGACAACGGACGAGGCATTCCCGTCGGTATCAACGAGAAAATGGGACTTCCCTCAGTTACCGTTGTTCTCACAGTTCTTCATGCAGGCGGTAAATTCGGCGGCGGCGGATACAAGGTATCGGGCGGTCTTCACGGCGTTGGTTCATCGGTTGTTAACGCTCTTTCGGAATGGTTTGAGGTTGAGGTTTCACAGAACGGTCATATTCACCGTCAGCGCTTCGTTAACGGCGGTAACATTGAAACAGACCTTGAAGTTGTCGGAGACACAACCGAAACGGGTACATTCATCCGTTTCAAGGCTGACCCCCTGATTTTCCAGGAAACAACCGTTTATGATTTTGAAACTCTCGAAAGAAGACTCCGTGAATCCGCATTTCTCAACGCAGGTCTTTCAATAAAGCTGACTGACAGCCGCGACCCCGAAAACATTATTGAACGCGAATACTGCTTTGAAGGCGGTCTTTCTTCGTTTGCAATGCACATGACAGCCATTAAGGGTCTTACCCCTCTTCATGAAGAGCCTGTTCATTTCTCGGGCGCAAAGGGCGACAGATATGCGGAAATCGCTCTTCTCTATAACGACAGCTACAATGAAACAATCCTTTCGTTTGCCAACAACGTGCGCCCAGTTGACGGCGGTACTCACGAAACAGGCTTCAAAAACGCTCTCACCCGTGTTTTCAACGACTACGGCAAAAAATACAACATCCTCAAAGACGGCGATAAGAAGCTTTCGGGCGATGACGTAAGAGAAGGTCTTACCGCTATCATTTCCGTTAAGCTGACCGAAGCTCAGTTTGAGGGTCAGACCAAAGGCAAACTCGGAAACACAGACATCCAGACTCTCGTGAACGCACTTGTTTACGACAAGCTGATGACATATTTTGAGGAAAATCCCGCAGTTGCAAAGGCTATTTTCTCAAAGGCACTTGATGCTGCAAGAGCAAGAGAAGCCGCAAGAAAAGCCCGTGAGCAGGCAAGAAGAAAATCAGGTCTTGAAAGCAACTCACTTCCCGGTAAGCTGGCAGACTGCACCGAAAAGCAGGCTGAGGGCACAGAAATTTACATCGTAGAGGGTGACTCTGCGGGCGGGTCTGCAAAGGAAGGAAGAGACAGAACTATTCAGGCAATTCTTCCTCTTTGGGGTAAAATG
>JAZSNQ010000093.1:0-3053 GCA_045536515.1 Acutalibacteraceae bacterium
ATCGGGGTAGAGATATCAAACAAAAAAGACGGCAAGGATAATTCAGACGGCAATATAATAATATCAAGGAGTGATTTATTTGATTGAAATAATATTTTCGATTCTTGCAGTCTGGCTTTTCTTCAAAGCCATCGGATTGGCGTTCAAGATAACCTGGGGTGCGGCAAAAATCGTTGCAACCATATTGCTCGCAATCGCAGTCCCCGCATTTATTCTTCTCGCAATTTTTGTAGGCGGATTCATTCTGCTCTTACCCGTTGCATTAATCGCCGGTGCCGTGGGATTGCTTAAGGCGTGCTGTTGACTGTAAAAAGAAATTTCGGTATAATATTACAGACCAAACAAGTTATAAAATCGTCTTATAAGTGAATGTCATAAATAAGGAGTGAAAAACATGAAAAAATCAGGTATAGTACCTGTTATTACGGGTTTGATTACGGGCTTTGTTGCAGCTCTGATTGTATCAGCAGCGGGATTGTTCATTTCAAGCACCGCAATCAATATCCGTAATCCCGGTTTTTGGGTTATTGTTATCCTTGCTCTGTTTGCCGGAGTTACGGCGGGAAGTCTTGCAAAAGGGTGCAAAGATTTCGGCTGGGTAACCGTTTCAAAAAAGACAGGTTCAAAGGGACGCACAAAGAAACACAGCGAATTCAGATTTTCAATAGTGCCCTACATTCTGCCCATCGCCCTGACTGTTATCATTATCGGTGCAGGCATTATCGGCAGCACTATGTTCAACGCAACCTCTTATGCAAAAATTCTGAAAGTTGATGACTCTGATTTTACCGCCGATTTATCGGAATCCGTTGAAACCGATTCCATTGCACTTATGGATACGGCATCGGCACGTATGCTCGGCGACCGTGAAATAGGTGCTCTTTCGGATGTTGTAAGCCAGTTTGATGTTTCTAACGATTACATACAGATTGACTACAACGGAAAACCCGTAAAGGTTTCTGCACTCGAATATGCAGGCTTTTTCAAATGGATGAACAACAAAGAAGGCGTTAAAGGTTATGTTACCGTTGACCCCGTTTCAATGTCCGCTTCGTTTGAAAAATCCGAAGGCATGAAATATATTCCCTCCGCCTATTTTCTTGAAGATGCAAAAAGACACATCTGGCTGGAATATCCCACGTTGATGACAGAGAATCTTCATTTTGAAATCGACGAAAGCGGAAAGCCTTATTATGTTGCATCAATCGTTGATAAAACAATTTCTCTCTTTGGCGGAAAAACCGTCAGCGGATGCATTGTTCTTGACCCCGTATCGGGCGAAACCGTGAGATATGATGTTGCGGATATTCCGAGATGGATTGACGTTGTTTTCCACGGCGACCTTATCTGCGAGCAGTATAACTGGTACGGAATGTATCAGAACGGATTTATGAACAGTCTGTTTGCGAAAAAGGGCTGCAAGCAGGTTACAACCTACAGTTCAGAAGATGACTCATCCGACGAAACTCCCGTTTCCGATTACGGTTACGTTGCCAAAGACGGCGATATATGGATATACACGGGCGTAACTTCAGTTAACGGCGACAGCTCAAACATCGGATTCCTTCTTGCCAACGAAAGAACGGGCGAAAGCCGCTACTATGCGATTGCGGGTGCCGATGAAAAATCCGCAATGGCAGCCGCAGAGGGTGAAGTTCAGGAAAAAGGCTATCAGGCTTCGTTCCCCTCTTTGATTAACGTTGAGGGAAATCCCACATACATTATGGTGCTTAAGGATTCGGGCGGACTTGTGAAGCTTTACGCCGCAGTCAATGTTGAGCAGTACAACATCGTAACAACTGCCGCAACGCAGGCGGAATGTATCGCAAAATACAAAGCTATGCTCGGCATAAGCGAAGTTCAGACTCCGACCGATGAAGCGAAGAATGTAACCGTTACAATTGCTTCCGTAAAATATATAGATATTGACGGAAACACATATATTTATCTGATTGACACAGAAAACAATATTTTCAAAGCTAAAGCATCAGAGCATGAAAATATGCTGCTCCTTGAAGCAGGCGATACCGTTGAGCTTTCCTGCACGGGTTCAAAAATATTAGCTTGCAAACAGATTGCCGGTTAAAAAATCAAGCCGTCCGATTTTTCGGACGGCTTTTGCTGTAATATCATTCACCAAAAACTTCTTTTATTGCTTCAAGATAACCGTAACCGTAGAGGTCATCGGGCTGAAGATAGCTTGTTTCTGTCCATTCATTCCAGCTGTTAACCGTTATAAACGGAGCTTTCATAACACCGTTTTCAAGCGCCGAATCTGCAAAATCCTTTATTCTTTCGCAGGCGGTCCTGAAGTTTTCGGGCGTATTGTTTTCCACAACTCCGGGAATAAATTTATTGAATCTCACGTTGTTATCCCAACCAACCGAAATATTCGGATAAAAGGGAACATTGAGTTTCTCTGTTTCCTTTTCAATTTCACCAACGTATCTGTCCGTAATCTCGGTATAATCGCCGTCAAAATCCGTTGAACAGCCCCAGTTATAGCTTGTTACCGAATCAACACCGAGAAAACGGTACATTTCAGCCGAATCAGCACCCTTATTGCTGTCAGAGTCATCCAGCCAGTTGAAAACACGGTTGCGCCAATGAACAACCTGAAAATGAAGCCCGTCAAATCCCGCTTCAACGGTTTTTCTGCGGAATTCATCAATCCCTTTTCTGCATTCATCGCTTGTTCCGAAGGAACGGATAAAGTTATCAATGTCGAAAATCATGTAAACGGGGCAACCGTCAATCTTATAATAATTTTCACAGCTGAAATATTTTTCAATCATTCTGTCACAGATGTTTGAAAAAATCTCGGGAGTAACAACACCGCTCCATATAACGGTTGAAAGGTCATTATCGGAATTCCGCTTGTCCCAGAGATGGGTTGCGTCGTGGTTTGCCCACATCAGGCAGAATTTCATATCCGTATTGTTGCGTGCCTTGAGGAATCCGTCATTAAGGCAGTTTTCGAGAAACGGACGGTTATCATACCAATACCAGTCATAAACAAACACATTTACTCCGTGCGACACGGCACAGTCAAT
>JAZSNQ010000083.1:0-7749 GCA_045536515.1 Acutalibacteraceae bacterium
TTTGGTAAGCTCCATTTCAGGCCACTGTTTTGCTGCATATGAGAAATATGAGCCGAGAATAACAGCATTCTTCATGCCGATTTCCTTACAGAGAGGAAGGATTCTCTTGAGGGGAGCGATGTTGTACTTATAGTATGCATCGTAAACGGGTGCAGGGAATTCAACTCTTTCGTCGATACCTGCTGCGAAAACAAAGCAGTCGCATCCGGACATGATAGCCTTGATTTCGTCGTCTGACTTTTCATAGATATTGCAGAATTCAAGCTCCATTTCCTTGGGAATGGGTGCGCCTTCGGGGAGAGGGGGGAGAGCAACGCTCTTGACTTCGTGGCCTCTTTCGATGAATATTCTTGCAGCTTCGCAGCCGAGGAGACCTGTGCCGCCGATCATAAATACTTTCATTGGATATTTCCTCCTTAATCCTTTATTCTTCTATACTATATAACTTATTTATAAAATAGTCAAGAAAAAATTTCTCACACATTGTCGAGCGAATACGAGAAGAAATCGAGAGGGAACCAGCTCTGTGCAAAAGCGGGAATTTCAAGTCTGTCTTTTGAATAAAGACCGCTTAAAAATACAATTGCATCCCTGTGGTCAAGTTCGATATCAGCTTCTCCCTCTGCCGCCTTGACCGTCACTTCTTTTCCGTCAACGGTAACGGCAAGGAATTCATCGCCGTTCATGCCGTGAATGAGAATTTTCAGCGTACCCGATGTAAGATTCATTCTCTGCGCCTTAAGAGCAAGAAATGCATCAATATAGTTGCGGAAGTTGAAAATATTAATCATTTCGGGTGTGCCGATTGAATAGCCGCCGCAGTTTTTGGCCATGAAATCGCAGTATTCCGTGTCAAAGGGAGCAAGATTTATCGCAACGCCTTCAAGATTTCCCGTGTCAATTGCACACATGATAAGCTCAAGCATATCGCTGATATCAACGGCTCTGATTTCGTGGAGATATCTTCCGCCGTGCTTTTCGAGGGTAAAATATCCCTTGAATTCACCGTCCTTGAATGCGGCATAGGGGATATTGTTCCATGAATGCATTATGTCGATATAATCTTCTTCTTTTCTTTCAACACAGAAAGGAAGTTTTTCGTGAAGTGTCTTGATTTTCTTGATGATATCGGTATCGTTTTCCGTAATTTCACGGGCTGTGAATTCCGATTTTCTTTCTTCGCCGATGATTCTTCTGATGTTGCCCTTATCAATCAGAAAGCGGTATTCAACGCCGATGGGTTCATAGCCGAAAAATCCGTAGCGCTGTCTCTGACCGCCGAGGAGAGAATAGTCGTGACCTTCTTCTTTCATTATATCGAGAGCCATCTGCATGGTGTCTTTCATATAGCCCTTACCGCGGCAATCCTCTGTAACGGCAACGTTTCCTATGCCGAGAATCTTAAGCTTTCTTCCTGCCGCAACGGCATTGAGGGTGTAACAACCCACAGCGCCCTTGATTTCTTCGCCCTCCATGACAACCACGTTGTTGTATGCAGGTGAATATTTATCCTTGTAAAGCTTCGGGAGAAGCTCCATGAATTTTCTTTTGTCGGGGTCGTCTGTAAAGAAAACGGTATCAAGCATTCCGATAAGCTCTTCGGTATATTTTTCGGGACATCTGCCCTTGTAAATGTTGCTCATATTTTTCATTCCTTATTGTTTATTTGAGTTTCATAAAGTCGTTATAGTTAAGAACCCTGTAATCCTTGCCGCTTACGGGCTTTTCGTTATCCTTCCTGCGTTTTCTTATGATGAGAATTATCAGAAAAATGATTATAACCGCCGCCGCAATACGGAACGGCCATGAAGAAAGAACGGATTTTGCCGTGCTTCCGATGAACGAGAAAATGCTGATTTTTGCATCGATATTTGAAACAAGGTCGATTTCCTTTATGACATCGCCTGCATACATAACCTTGCCTCTGCATATAACATCGCCCTTTTTGACGGGTGCTCTGACAGACTCCGGTGCATCTACAAGCTCAACAAGAAGGCTTCCCGAATCAGTGCCCTTTGGAACAAGGCTGTAGACCGTTTCGGCAGGCGAGAGGGTTATGTAGTCAACGGATTTTGCGTATTTTACGGGGATTTCGCCCACAACTCTCGTTGTGTCTGCAATTGCAACAAGCTCGATATTTTTGAATGTCCACTCAATCATTTCCTTGCAGTCGAGGAACGAACCGTTTTCGTTAACGCCGTCATTATCAACGTCGCTGAAGGTTGAATTGAGAGCAACCGCAACGTAATTATATCCGTCGTTTGCAGCAACGGCAACAAAGCATCTGCCTGCATTTGATGTTGAACCCGTTTTTCCGCCCTTGACGTATTTGCAGTAATAATCCTTATACGCACTGTTCATCATGTAGTTTGAAGAATGGAGGGTTCTTGACTGCTGAAGATTTGTTTCGGGAAGAACATAGGTCTTTCTTGCAACGATTTCTTCAAATGCGGGGAAGGTCATTGCGTGAGTGATGAATTTAGCCATATCCGTTGCGGTCACATACTGGTTTTCGTGGTCAAGACCGTGGGGATTTTCAAAATGGCTGTTGGTGCAGCCGAGTCTTTCGGCAACTTCATTCATCATGGCAACAAATTTCGCTCTGTCACCGCCCGAAACATAGTCGGCAAGAGTGGTTGCGGATTCGTTTGCACTCACAAGCATAAGACAGCACAGAAGGTCATAAACAGTAAGCTGTTCACCGACCATAATTCCGCCCAGAGAGCTTCCCGTGCCGTCAAGTTCGCGTATGCATGACTCGGGAACGGTTACCGTTGCGGTAAGGTCAGAGCAGTTTTCAAGAACGACAATCGCCGTTATAACCTTTGTAAGGCTTGCAGGTGCGGTCTGTTTATTTGCATTTTTGGAGAAAATAACCTCGCCGTTATCGGTGCTTACAAGCAAAAGGCAGTCCGAATAAAGCTTCATTTCCTCCATAATGTCGTCATAAGCGGCACTCGCATTTGTTATGCAAAATGTGCTTATGAAAATAATCGCCGTCAATAATATACTTAATATCTTTTTCATTTCACAACACCGTTTCAAAAAAATTCGATACCGTGTATTATACCACAGTTACAATAAAAAATAAATACCTAATTTTTGGTTTTTATCCTTGTTTTTCACACTTGATTTTTTCATGTGATTAGAGTATAGTAATTAGGACTATAAAATAAGGAGTGTGGAGAATGGTATATGTAACCGGAGATATGCACGGCGATATTTCCAGATTTGACTCTCCTGCGATAAAACAGCTCAAAAAAGGCGATACCCTCATCGTGTGCGGCGATTTCGGTTTTGTTTGGGATAACAGCAAAATTGAGCAGAAAATTCTCAAAAAGCTTGCAGGCAAAAAATTCAATATATGCTTCATTGACGGAACTCACGAAAATTTTGAAATTCTCAATTCCCTTCCCGTTACGGAATGGAACGGCGGAAAGGTTCACCATCTCGGAGGCAACCTCTATCACCTTATGAGGGGTCAGATTTTCAAAATCGACAACATGACCTTCTTCACTATGGGCGGCGGTGAAAGCCCCGATATCGACATACGTTTTGAAGAAAACGCATGGTCGAAGTTTGAATTTCCCAGCCGTGAAGAGCTGCTTGAAGGTGCGGCAAATCTCGAAAAGCTCAACTGCCGTGTTGACTACATCATCACCCACGAACCTCCCGTTAAAATTAAGGGATTTTTAAAGCTCAAAGACAGCGAAACCGCAAGCGTCACGGGTCTCAACACCTATCTCGAAGAGCTTTCTGAAGCCTGCGTTTTCAGACGCTGGTTCTTCGGCTCGATGCATCTTGACAAATACATTTCAAATTCTCATGTTGCAGTGTTCCAAAATGTTATCAACGCTATAACGGGCGAGGTTCAGAAATGAGTATTGTATCAAATCTTAAATTCTCTCTCGGAAAAAACGAGGCTTTTCTCGTAACTTCCGAGGAAAACACAAGATATATCACGGGATTCCCCCATTCAGAGGGCAGAGTTCTCATAACGGAAACCGAAGCTCTGTTTTTCGTTGACAGCCGATATATCGAAGCAGTAACAAAGAGCGTTAAATCCTGCGAAGTTGCGCTTATGACTTCGTTTCACAAGCAGCTTTCGGAAATCATCGGAAAGCTCGGTGTGAAAACGGTTTTCACCGAAGCGGAAGGCATAAGCGTTGCCGATTTTTCGGCACTTTGCAAAAACGTTCCGTGTGAATTCAGAGCAGAAAAAACCGATGAACTCTTAACTTCTCTGCGCCGCAAAAAGAGCGTGGAAGAAAAGCATAAAATTCTCAAAGCACAGGCGATTGCGGAAAAAGCGTATGACCATATTCTCGGATTTATAAAAGAAGGCGTGACGGAGCGTGAAATCGCTCTTGAACTCGACTTTTTCATGCTGAAAAACGGTGCGGAATGTGTTTCGTTTGACACAATAGCCGTCAGCGGTAAAAACACTTCTCTCCCCCACGGAGTGCCTTCGGACAAAAAAATTGCACACGGCGATTTCATCACGATGGACTACGGCGCGGTGGTTGACGGATATCACAGCGACATGACCCGCACGGTTGCAGTCGGCGAGGTTTCCTCAAAGCAGATTGAGGTTTATGAAACCGTGCTTTCGGCACAGAAAAAGGGTCTTGAAGTCCTCAGTGCAGGCATTTCGGGATTCGATGCCGACAAAGCCGCACGCGATATTATTGCGCAGGCAGGCTTCGGCGAATTTTTCGGCCACGGCACGGGTCACGGCGTGGGTCTGCAGATTCACGAATCTCCCCGTCTTTCACCGAAAAGCAAGCATATTCTTGAAACCGGTGACGTTGTGACGGTTGAACCCGGAATTTATATTCCCGATAATTTCGGTGTGCGAATTGAAGATATGGCAATTATCACTGAAAACGGCTTTGAAAATCTCACAAAAACGCAAAAAACGCTTATAATTCTTTAATATTAAGCGTTAATTGAAAAAAAGACTTGAAAAATCATAGTGAATAGTATAAAATAGCTGTGAAAACATATAAAAAATACAAGGAGAAATATTTTTATGGTATCAGCAGGCGATTTCAGAAACGGCGTAACCTTCGAAATGGAAGGCCAGGTTTATCAGATTATCGAATTCCAGCACGTTAAGCCCGGTAAAGGCGCTGCTTTCGTAAGAACAAAGATCAGAAACGTTATCGGCGGTGCTGTTGTTGAACGCACATTCAACCCCACCGATAAGTTCCCCACCGCTTACATCGAGCGCAAGGAAATGGAATATTCATATGAAGACGGCGGTCTTTACTACTTCATGGATCCCGAAACCTACGACATGGTTCCCATCGGTGCAGACACTCTTCCCGACAACTTCAAGTTTGTTAAGGAAAACGAGACCTGCCGCGTTCTTTCATACAAGGGCAGCGTTTTCGGCGTTGAACCCCCCACAACAGTTACTCTTCAGGTAACAAAGACCGATCCCGGCTTCGCAGGCAACACTGCTACAAACGCAACAAAGCCCGCAACTCTTGAAACCGGTGCAGAGGTTAAGGTTCCCCTCTTCATCGACGAGGGCGAAATGATTGTTGTTGACACACGTACAGGCGAATATCTCAGCCGTGCATAATTAAATTTTTTGGAGGACAAAGAAATGACCGTAACAGAAAAGGTTGCATATCTTAAGGGTCTTGCAGAAGGTCTTGCACTTGATGAAAGCAAGCCCGAAACAAAAATTATCAATGCAATGATGGACGTTCTCGATGAACTCGCTCTTACCGTAAGCGATCTTGAGGACGGCATGGATCTTCTCTCCGAACAGCTTGACGCTGTTGATGAGGATCTCGACGAGCTTGAAAGCTTCGTTTATGAAGAGCTTGACGATTGTGATTGCGACTGCGATTGCGACGATTGCTATGATGACGAAGAAGAATACTACGACGTTGAATGCCCCAGCTGCGGCGAGGTTATCTGCGTTGACAGAGAAATCCTCGAAGAAGGCAGCATCACCTGCCCCAGCTGCAACGAGCTTCTCGAGTTCGATGTTGAATGCGACTGTGATGACTGCGAATAATTACTAAAAACCAAAAGCCGCCTTGCATAACGCAGGGCGGTTTTTAGCTTGAGTTTTATTCGCCGCGGGCGAGTTGTATTGCTTTGCAGTGATATTATGCTTCGCATAGTGTTATTTGCTTCGCAAGTTAGGAGTTATTATGATTAAAAATATAATATTTGATATGGGCGGTGTGCTCATTGACTACAATCCCGAAAAGACCCTCTACGGTTTATTCGACAAAGAAACTGCCGACATTCTTCTGCGCGAAATTTTCAGAAATCCCGTCTGGGCAGATAAAGACAGAGGCATTATAACCCCCGAGGAAATCATGCTTCAAAAACGCAACGCAATTCCCGCAAAGGTTTTCGATAAGGTGTGCGGAATGGTGGATAATTTCTATCCCTATATGCCTCCTTTTCCTCAGATGGTGCCTTTTATTGAGATGCTCAAAGAAAAAGGCTTCGGAATCTATCTTCTTTCCAATGCATCATCGGATTTTCATGAACGCAGAAAGGATATTCCCGCACTTTCGCTCTTTGACGGAGTACTGATTTCTGCGGATTATAAGCTCCTGAAGCCCGAAAAAGAAATATACCTCGCGCTTTATGAGAAATTCTCATTAAAACCCGAGGAATGCTTCTTTATTGATGATGTGCAGGCAAATATCGACGGCGCAAAAGCAACCGGCATGGACGGCCATTGCTATTTCCACGGCGATATTGAAATTCTGAAAAAGGATATGGAAAATAAGGGAATATTATGATTTGTTGTATGAGGTCAGATTGAAGTTTTTGATTTGGACGGTGCAGTCATAATTGCCGTGAATTTCAAATCCGATGTTTGTTCCGCCGAAATAAAACTCTTCTTTTGAAATTTCCCTGCCGAAAACATTATCTTCGTTTGCACGCTTCACGGCATCGTTGATATGCTCCGTGAGGTCAACTTCAACATGAACCCACTCATCGGAAACATAAGGCTTGCCGTTTCTGAAAAGCGAACGGCTTTTGAATCCGTAGGTATCCTTCGTTGAAAGGCTGTAAATCATGCAATTGCTTGCTTTGTCGAGCGCCCAATATGTGTCCTGATATCCTCTGTCATCAAACAGATTGAGTCCGAACCATATGAACTCATGTTTTTCCGTACCTTTCATATAAAAATACGCAAGAAACTGGGCGGCATTGATGCCGTCCTTATTTGTTGTGTCATTAAAATCGGAAAGCTTTATGTCGAGCGATGCAACGATTCTGTCGGCGGAGCAATTATAGAAAGATTTTTCCTTGTCGGAAAGTGACGCATAATCGCAAATCGGCGACTGTTCAAGCAGAAGATGAGGCCATGCACCCTCTCCTGCAGCTTCTCCGTTATACACATTCACTGCATTAAGACGAAGCAAAACGGATTTGTCTGCGGGATTATATGTAACGTTTTTTGTCAGACCGTCGGTTATTGTATATCTTTCACTTTCAACGCGGTCTGCCCACAAACATTTTCCCGAATTCCATTGAGCAATCATCCAATCGGGCGTGCTGTTTTCGTTATAGACAAAATCGCCGAGCTTCACTCCCGCGCCGTTTTCGGTCTGCTGTGAAACAACCGAAAATCCTTTTTCAAAACCCGAGTCGGCAAAAAGCTGTTTTGACTCATAGCCCTTCAGAGGAATGTTGAAAACAGAAGAAACTGCGAGATAAAACATAAAAAATAAAGATAAAATTTTTGTAAACATAATCATCACC
>JAZSNQ010000014.1:0-3987 GCA_045536515.1 Acutalibacteraceae bacterium
GCGCCGGTGGGACAGATGTTGGCGCACTTCATGCAGTCCTTGCAGACGGCAATTGTTTCGGGGTTATCGAATTCGGGTTTGATAACCGTTTTGAAGCCTCTGCCGACAAGACCGAGAATACCCTTCTGTGCCTCTTCTTTACAAGTACGCACGCAGAGATTGCAGAGAATGCATTTGCCCTGGTCGCGCTCGATTGAAACAAGTCTTTCTTCCTTGAAGCATTCGTGCTTTTCGCCTGCAAGTCTGTCGGGGTTGATAGGCTCGAGATTTGCATAGCGGATAAGCTTGCATTCCGCATAGTCATGGCATCCGCATTCAAGGCAGCGCTTTGCTTCGTTTCTTGCCTGCTCTTCGGAGAAGCCGTTGATAACAGCTTCAAAATTATGCTTTCTGTATTCGGGGTCTTTGACGGGCATAACGGCTCTGGGTGCTTTTTCTTTATCGGAAAGCATTTCCGCGGTAACTTCTCTCTTTGAATAATAGGGTTCATGGAATTCAAGGGGCATACCGATGAGGTAGGCATCAATTGCTCTTGCAGCCTTGTTTGCCTCTGCAATTGCATCAATTGCGATTGAAGCGCCATTGTTGGTGGCATCGCCTGCGGCAAAAACGCCTTCTATATTTGTGAGACCCGTCACGGTATCCGCAACGATTGTTCCCCATTTTGTCATGCCGATTTCTTCAAATCCCGTGGGAAGGCACTTCTGTCCGATTGCGGCGATAACGGTATCAACCTCAATCGTTTTGAATTCACCCTCAACCGGTACGGGCTTGCGTCTGCCCGATGCATCGGGTTCGCCGAGTTCCATTATCTGGAGTCTGACAGCCTTCACCTTGCCGTTTTCGCCGATGATTTCGTCGGGATTTGTGAGGAAAAGGAACTGTACGCCTTCTTCCATTGCTTCTTCAATTTCAATATCTTCCGCAGGAGCTTCTGCTCTTGTTCTGCGGTAGATAACATAAACATTTTCTGCGCCGCATCTTACCGCTGTACGGCAGGCATCCATTGCGGTGTTGCCGCCGCCTACGACTGCAACAGCCTTGCCCACATCGGGAATATTGCCCATGTTGACTTCACGAAGGAAATCAATACCGCTGAGCACACCTTCAAGTTCTTCGCCCTTGCAGCCGACTCCGCTTCCCTTCCATGCGCCGATTGCGATAAGAACGGCATCGTTGGAAGCTTTGAGTTCTTCAAAGGAAATATCCTTGCCGATTTTAACGTTGTTCTTCATAACAACGCCCGTTTTTGCAATGAGTTCAACCTCTCTTGCAAGAACAGCCTTGGGGAGTCTGTATTCGGGAATGCCGTAGCGGAGCATACCTCCCATTTCGGGCATAGCTTCGTAAATTGTAACATCGTGACCTGCAAGGCGGAGATAGTATGCCGCATTAAGACCTGCAGGACCGCCGCCGATAACCGCAACCTTTTTGCCCGTTGATTCAGCGATTTCAGGCGCATAGGGATTGCCCGATGCAAGGTCGTTATCCGCCGCAAAAGCCTTGAGAAATGCGATTGAAAGAGGCTCTTCAACAAGAGCGCGTCTGCAATGTGTTTCGCAGGGATGGGGACATACTCTGCCGATTGAAGCAGGGATTGATATTTTTTCTTTGATAATTTTAACAGCCTCGCTGTCATTGCCGAGAGCAATCTGCTTTAAGTAGCCCTGAATGTCGGTATGTGCGGGGCAGTTGAGGTGGCAGGGACCTGCACAGTCGCCCTCGTGGTCGCTCATGATGAGCTCAAGAGCAATGTTTCTTGCTCTCTTTACTCTGGGTGAGTTTGTGGAGATAACCATGCCGTCGGTTGCAACTGCGGAGCAGGCTCTGAGAAGCTTGGGGATTCCCTCTGCTACAACAACGCAGATACCGCAGGCACCATATATTTTAAGGTTTCCGTTGTAGCAAAGATTGGGGATTTCAATGCCGTTTGCGGCGGCAATATTGAGAACGGTATCACCTTTGTTGCCGATTATTTCTTTGCCGTTTATCGTAATTTTAATCTGTTCCATTTTGCCGCCTCCTTATTCTACAATGACAGCACCGAAGCGGCAGGAATTCACGCACTGACCGCAGCGTATGCAGATATCCGAATCAATGATATGAGCCTCTTTGACTGCGCCCGAAATTGCCTTTGCGGGGCATTTTTTGGCGCAAAGAGTACAGCCCTTGCACTTATCGGCATCAATTGAATATGTGAGAAGCTCCACGCATTCCTTTGCAGGACATTTCTTATCTTTGATGTGAGCCTCGTATTCGTCTCTGAAATAGCGGATTGTTGTCAAAACGGGGTTGGGTGCAGTCTGACCGAGACCGCAGAGAGCACCGTCCTTGATTGCTTCACAAAGCTCCTCAAGAAGCTCGATATCGCCCTCTTTACCCTCACCTTTAACAATACGGGTGAGGATTTCCTGCATTCTTGCTGTACCGATGCGGCAATGAACGCATTTTCCGCAGGATTCGAGTGCAGTGAAATCAAGGAAGAATTTGGCCATACCCACCATGCAGGTTGATTCATCCATAACAACCATACCGCCCGAGCCCATGATTGCGCCCGTTGCAGCAAGAGCCTTGTAGTCGATAACGGTATCAAGAAGATGCTCGGGAATGCATCCGCCCGAAGGTCCGCCCATCTGAACAGCCTTGAAGGTTTTATCACCCTTTATACCGCCGCCGATGCCGTAGATAACGTCGCGGAGAGTTTTACCCATGGGAATTTCAACAAGACCGCCCTTTTTGATTTTACCCGTGAGGGCAAAAACCTTTGTGCCCTTGCTGTTTTCAGTGCCCATTGCGGCAAAGGCTTCGCCGCCGTTATTCATAATCCACGCAACGTTTGCAAATGTTTCAACGTTGTTGATATTTGAGGGTTTATCCGTATAACCCTTCTGTGCAGGAAAGGGAGGCTTGAGTCTGGGCATGCCTCTCTTGCCTTCAAGTGATTCGATAAGTGCGGTTTCTTCGCCGCATACAAATGCGCCCGCACCTGCCTTTATTCTCATTTCGCATGAGAAATCCGTGCCGAGAATGTTCTTGCCGAGAAGATTTGCTTCCTTTGCCTGCTCAATCGCCTTTTCAAGGTGAATGATTGCAAGAGGATATTCGGCTCTTACATAAACAATCATTTCCTTTGCGCCGATTGCATAAGCACCGATAAGCATACCCTCAATAAGGCTGTGGGGGTCGGACTCAATAAGCGCTCTGTCCATGAATGCACCGGGGTCGCCCTCGTCTGCATTGCAGATGAGATATTTTTCTTCACCCTCGCTCTGACGTGCGGCATTCCATTTGAACCATGTGGGGAAGCCTGCACCGCCTCTGCCTGCAAGTCCCGAAATTTTGATTTCTTCGATAACCTGCTCGGGTGTCATTGTCTTAAGCACTTTTTCAAGACCCTGATAGCCGTCTGCGTTTCTGTAATCTTCAAGGGATTCGGGGTCGATAAGACCGCAGTGGCGCAGAGCGATTCTTGTCTGACGGTTGAGGAATTCTTCGTCCTCTTCCGAAATTATAATGTTTTCAACAAGCGAAAAATCCTTTGTTTTAACAGCCTTTACGATAGCCTCGGCGTCATTTGCCGAAACCTTTACAAGGCGGCGAACAAGCTCATTTCCGTCATAGATATCAACAATGGGTTCAAGGTAGCACATACCGATACATCCTGTGCTGCCGAGAGTAAAGCTTTCGTTTCCGTTCATAAGGGCGGCAATCGCGTTATGAACCTTTGCGGCACCTGCGGCAACACCGCATGAGCCTTCACCGATGATAATACGCATTATTTGCCCTCCTTTGACTGGATTTCTTTGATAACCGCAACGGCTGAATCGGGAGTAAGATTGCCGTATGCTTCGCCGTTAATCATGATAACGGGTGCAAGCGAGCAGCAACCGAGACACGCAACGTTTTCGAGAGTGAAAAGACCGTCAGCGGTTGTTTCGCCGTTGCCGATTCCGAGATATTCGGAGATTGCGGCACTGACTCTTTCAC
>JAZSNQ010000157.1:0-3431 GCA_045536515.1 Acutalibacteraceae bacterium
GTCGGGCTTTACATTTTCGGTTGTCATATCATCATATATTCCGACAACCTCAAAGCCCGAATCTTCAAGCCATGATTTTATATCATCAAGTTCATATGCTTTTTCGGTAAAACTTTCGCAGGCACGGTAATAAACCCCGTCTTCTTCCTCAAAGAAATCGAGAGAAATTTCAACACTGTTATCCGAGGAGTTATAGCTGTTCTGCCATGCGCAGAAAACCCCTTCGGGTTCAAAAACAAAAGCATTATCCGCAAGAATATTTTTATGCTTATGGATTGTGTTTACGTCAAACGCAAACGCACCGCCTTTGTTCATAAACAGAGAAACCTTTTCAAACGTCTTCCTGACATCAGCGCCGCTTTCAAGATGATTGAGTCCGTCAAGCACGCATATCGCACAGTCAACCGTACCGTAAAGGTCAATTTCCTGCATTTTCTGATTCAGAAGAAGAATATGCTTTGCATTTTCAAACATCTTCTGCTGTGCGGCATTGAGCATACCTATGCTGCTGTCAACACCGATAACGTCAAATCCTTTGTCCGCCATTTCAAAAGACATACTTCCCGTACCGCACCCGAGGTCAAGAAGTATTCCGTTATTTATTCCGCACATGGAAAGAAGCCTGCAAAAATAATCTGCACGCTTCTTATACTCAACATTATCGGTCAGCAAGTCATAATATCGTGAAAAATCATCGTATGACATTACTTTTCCATCCTTTTGAAAACAACCTCGTATCCGTTGCAACCATATTGAAGAGAACGGTTAACACGGCTGATTGTTGCGGTGCTTGCACCTGTTTCAGACACGATTTCATTATAAACTTTTTTATCGCGAAGCATTTTTGCCACTACTATTCTCTGAGAAATCGACTTGATTTCGGTTACGGTGCAAAGGTCTTCGAAGAAATCGTAGCATTCTTCCAGAGTTTCGAGATTGAGGATTGCCTCAAAAAGAAAATCAACATTTGCATCCTTGAATTTTGCGCTCATCACAGAACCGCCTTTCATATACTTTTATACTTTAACATTTTAACACACGAAAAGCAAAAAGTAAATACTAATTGATAAAAATTTTTAAAGAAAGAATTATTATTAATATGCTTTGAACAGTCATAAACGGAAATACGGTGGCAAACGGCATTTTCAGAACGGCATCCGATACTTTTCCGTCTTTTTTGCGCGATTTCCACACAACACAGATTAATTCCGTTATCAGATAAGGCACGGTACCGATTATAATAATGTTAAATGGAGTGCAATATTCAGGATAAAAACACCCCGCAAAAGCAATTGAACAAACCGCAGTCAGAATAACCGCCCCAAGCGGTAACAGCTTCGATTCGGGGAAACGGTCAAAAATACATTTAACGGCAAGAACAAAAACGAGCATAAAAACTGTTGAATATATCGCCGTAAAACGTGAACCGAGAAGCGCAAAAATCATCGGGAGAACATTATATAAAGGTCTTTCGATAAGGTCGCAGACGAACGAGTTTATCTTTTTGCCCTTTCTTTCACATATCATTGAATAAAGGTTAACCCATATTATTCCGAGTGCAAAAACAGCGCACATAACAGGCATAAATTTTTCGATTGATTCAGGAAGCGTGCGTATACCGTTCAGAGCAATCGTTTCGTTATATTTTTCAACGAATTCAAATCTCACGCAATAGGTCAGTGCAAGACCGAAACCGCCGATTGAACCAAGGGTGAATTCCATTATTTTCCAGCCGTCAACAAGATTTTTCTCTTTAAGCTTTCCGAGAATATATTTCCCGTTTTTCATCGGAAATGCCGACAGCACATAAAATTTCATGGCAGCAAGCCAACCGACTGCGCCAAAGAAAAATCCTCCTGCAACCATTGCAAGAGTGAAGTCATCACCTTTTATGACAGCAAACGCAATCATGGCAATAAGCAGAGCAAGATTGCTCCCCCATTCCTCGCGACGGGTGAGAGAATAAAAAATTTTCGGATAAATACCTTTTTCCTTGTCATACGGCTGATTGAAAATTCTATAACCGATTTGCTGTATAACAGGTACAAGAATCATAAATATAAGCAAATCACGGGTTGAATATATGATGTTACTCATGGATGCAAGAGATATTGCGATAAATCCTCCGCATATTGAAAACCACAGTGCACCTTTGAATGCCAGACCGAAATATCCCTTGCACGGGTTATAATCAGGTCTGCCTCGGTGAAGTACCATGCCGATTGTTTCTCCGTAGGGTTCTGTTCCTCCGAAGGTCATGCCCATAAGACCCGCAGCGGCAGGAATCCAGAAATTTTCTCTTATTGCGCCGTCCGAAAACCATGCAAGAATCATTCCGATGAATGCGCCGGGAAGCATTGCGCCTTTTTCGCCGCCGATAACCGTACCTCTCATTCCCCATGCATAGCTTGCGGCAAGTGTTGTGAAAAGTATGCATATAATCATATCGGGAATATTCATTATCCGTCATCTCCCTTTTTTCGTTTTCTTCAATATAGCATATCTTTTCAAAAAAATATACACTTTGTTTACATAATTTTAATTTCCCACTTGCACAGTTGCGACGAAAAGTATATAATAGGGATAATATTCTATCGAAAGTGCGGTTTTTTTATGATTGATTCAAGCATAAAAGCTTTGATTTCATATGCCGTTAAAAACGGTCTTATCGAAGAAAGCGACAAAGTTTATTGCACAAACGCAGTTATAAGTTTACTTGAAAAGGATGAATTTGACTGTTCATGCGAAGAGGCAACAGGCGAAATAAACGTTATTCTTGATTCTCTTTGCGATTATGCGGCAGAAAAAGGAATTATCGAAGATTCCATTGTATACCGTGACCTTTTTGATACAGCGATTATGGGTGCACTCACTCCAAGACCCTCTCAGGTTATAGAAAAATTCGGAAAGCTTTATTCGGAATCACCTGAAAAAGCAACCGACTACTATTATAAGCTAAGCGGCGATACAAATTACATCCGCCGTGACAGAATAGCAAAAATTCTCAAATGGCAGCACAACGGGGATTACGGCACGATTGATATTACAGTCAATCTTTCAAAGCCCGAAAAAGATCCCAAAGCGATTGCCGCAGAAAGAAATGCACCTCAGGCGGGATATCCGAAATGTCAGCTTTGCCGTGAGTGTGAAGGCTATGCAGGCAGAGTCAATTTTCCTGCAAGACAGAACCACAGAATCATCCCGATTACAATTGATAATTCGGGTTGGTTCATGCAGTATTCCCCATATGTTTACTACAACGAGCACTGTATTGTTTTCAACGGTAAACACACCCCGATGAAAATAGACAAGGCAGCATTTTCAAAACTTCTCGAATTCGTTAATTTGTTCCCCCATTATTTCGTGGGTTCAAATGCGGATTTACCCATCGTAGGCGGCTCGATTCTGAGCCATGAGCATTTTCAGGGCGG
>JAZSNQ010000031.1:0-3566 GCA_045536515.1 Acutalibacteraceae bacterium
TGATATATAAGAGATTTTAAACACGGTAATTGAGCTATGTGTATAGTTTAATCTATACTCTTGATTTTGCGCTTTAACTGTTACAAAGGAATAAATTCAAGTTACAGAAAAACCTCTGAGAATCCGATGATTTTCAGAGGTTTTAAAACAGTTTTATTTGATCATCCCAAAGTACTTCAAAGCTTCCTTGATTGCCTTTTCTTTATTCGGAGGGCATTGGGGTTGTCTTGCATCTTCGGACTTTGGTTTGTTATAACAATCACGCTCGATGATACCGCATTTTTGTTTTACCTGTGCGATATACAAACTACTGACTTTCAAGCCGCTGTGTTCAAGCACATAATCTTTGATTTCCTGATAGGTGGCTTTCTTTTCCGCATCGGTCAAATCCAGCTCGTCCATATCCAAATCAATTTCGATATGGTGCTTGGTATTAAGTTTGGACAAAAGACATACCGTTTCACAATGCCCCGTGCGCGGGAACATATCCACGGGGGTTGCTTTTTCGGCAACATAGCCGAGGTCTTTGAAAATTCCGCAGTCGCGCGCAAGGGTTGCGGGGTCGCAGGAAACATAAACTATTCTGTCGGGATTCATTCGGGCGGCAGTATTAATCATTTCGGGACTGCAGCCTTTTCTCGGCGGGTCGAGGATAATCACATCGGGTTTCACGCCTTCGCTTTCCAGCATTTCCGCCGCTTTCGCCGCATCGGAACATATAAATCTTGCGTTGTTTATTCCGTTGATTTCTGCGTTGATTTTTGCATCTTCAATCGCTTCGGGCACGATTTCAACACCAATGATTTCCTTTGCCTTATCCGCCATGGAAAGTCCGATTGTGCCTGCGCCGCAGTAGAGGTCAAGCACGGTTTCGTTACCCGTAAGCGCGGCATATTCCGCAGCCTTGTAATAAAGTTTTTCCGCCTGATTACGGTTTACCTGATAGAAAGAAAGGGGAGAAATTCTGAATTTCAGTCCGCAGAGGGTGTCGGTTATACAGTTTTCGCCCCAAAGAGTACGGCATTTATCGCCGAGAATAACGTTCGTATCTCTCGTGTTGGAATTGACGATAATGCTTCTTATTGACTTTTCTTTTTCGGTCAGCATTGTCACAAGCTCGTTTTCGGCAGGGAGCTTTTTACCGTTGATAACGGCGCATACCATGATTTCACCGCTTGCCGTACCTTTCCTTATATAAATATGACGTATAAGACCTCTGTTTTGTGTTTCATCATAAACGGAAACACTATACTTTTTAATATAGTCCGAGAAAACACCGAGAATCCCCTCAAATTCGGAAGGCTGTAAAAGACAGTCGGGACAATGAACGACTCGGTGGCTGTGGGGAGAATAGAAGCCCATTTTTATTTCGCCGTTGTCAATTGCAACGGGATACTGCGCTTTATTGCGGTAGCGTGTGTCGGAGTCTGCGCCGATAATCGGTTCAAATTCGGGAGAAATTCCGCCTATTCTTTTAAAACATTCGGCAACATGGTCGGCTTTGATTTTCTTTTCCGCCTCATAATTCATATGCGAAAAAACACAGCCTCCGCATTTGAGATAAACGGGACATCCGGGCGCGATTCTGTCAGCCGAGGGCGTGATAACACTCTCAACCTTTGCAAATGCATAGCTTTTTTTGACCTTGAGAATATGTGCCGTTATTTCATCGCCGGGTGCGGTTGCGGGCACAAAAATTGCCATGCCGTTATATCTGCCCACGCCGCTTCCGTTGACTGAGCATGAATCTATTTTAAGGTTTATTCTGTCATTTTTCTTGATATCCACAAGCTGCCTCCGAAAATATACTGATACCATTATATCATAAATGAATTCCGCTGGCAACAATGATTTATATTCAATCTTACCAATGCAAAAAAGGAAAATTGCGGAGTGTTTGGAATAAATTTCATTGATTTATCCTATATTATTTGATATAATAAACCGATAATATTTAGGAGGGTATATAATGAAAAAGTGTGCAATCAAAATGACGGCAGTATTTTTAGTCCTTGTTTTTGCGCTTTCAAGCTTTGCTCCGATAACTGCTTTTGCGGCAAAAGAAGACGAAGAAACAACACCTGTGCTTATTCTTACGGCAGACAGTCTGGTTCTTGACCGATATGAAAAGATGCAGATTAACGCAAAAGTTTCGGGCACGGACGAACAGCCCGTAATTACATGGGCTTCATCGAACAGCTCCATTGCAAGCGTTAATAAAGACGGCGTTGTATACGGCGCAGGAAAAGGCGAGGCAACGATTATTGCCACGGCAGTGGTCGGCGGCGAAACCATAAGAGGAGAATTTGATATAACGGTTATGCCGGCGGAAAATCTTATACGCAGTTTTCTTGTTGACCATCAGGTGCTCAGCTATCAGTACAGCTATAAAGATGACTACTACTACACCAACGACAAAGAAGCGTGGCAGTATAATTTCGGATTCGGAAAGATTTATGACATAGTTTCTCCCTACATTCTTCTTGAATATGACTATGTCCGCGTTTTCTTCACATATGAGGACAAGGACTGGATGCTTCAGATGTGGAAGGGTCAGTACGGTCTTATTTTCTACGGCGGTGAGGTCGGAATTTACAACAGACCCCATTCCGAAGACGGAATTAATGAATGGACTTTCTTCAACTGCCCCGCAGAAGAAGACTGGCTAGGAATGGAAATGACTCTCTGGCACGAAGAACGTGACGGCTCATGGACCCGTGAATTCACAAGAGATTACGACAAATACTGGTGGTGCACCGGTTTCAAAAACGGTCACATCAGACAGCAGGAGCCTGCAGATGAGCTTCGTCTCACGGGCAGAATAACCTTCAAAGACGAAGAAATGGCAAAGATAGTTTCCGACGGTCTTGTTGCCTGCGGATTCGCAAAGAGCGACTCAAAGGATAAAATCGGAACCGACGGAATTTATGTTGATAAAAATGATATCCATTTCAGCTGGCAGGAAATTTCCGAAGCGGAAAGCACCATGGCAATCAAGGTTATAGGAGGCACGATGTCTGCACTTACATTTATTACATTGCTTCCCCTTATTGCACCTTATGTGGGAGCATTTTGGATTATATTCGGACTTGGAGCAATGCTCGTTTCGGCAATACTTTAAAATAATTCAAAAAAAGGGTTTACAATTTCAAAACATTGTGATATAATCCCTTTTGCTATGCCCGTCACTCGGGTTGCGGAGTAAACCTCACCGAGGTAGTCACCTGCCGCATTCTGGGGGCGAAGGCAAATATTTAAATGAGGTGAAAGAAAATGACACAGGCAGAAAAGACCGCAATCATGCAGGAATATGCTCTTCACGAGGGCGACACAGGTTCACCCGAAGTTCAGATCGCTGTTCTCACAAAGAGAATCAACGACCTCACAGAGCACCTTAAGGTTCACAAGAAGGACCATCACTCAAGAAGAGGCCTTCTTATGATGGTTGGTCACAGAAGAAACCTTCTTGCATATCTTCAGAAGGTTGACATTGAACGTTACCGTTCAATCATCGCAAGACTCGGCATCCGTAAATAATTTGTCTATAAAGCGGGCAGGAACATATC
>JAZSNQ010000262.1:0-5035 GCA_045536515.1 Acutalibacteraceae bacterium
TATCACATTATTATCTTAAATGCAAGATGTTTTTTTAATAATTTGGCAAAAATTACTTTGAATTTCAAAAAAAATAACGGATAATATATTAATGCAAAGAAAAAAACAAATAGCGTTTGCATTTTCTTTGCGTTCCTTCAAAGCGATTATTGAAGGATTCAGCCGTTCATTTCGGAATAACCGTTAATGAACGGCTTTGTTATTTTAAAATGTTATTTGTTCCTCTTCGTCTTCATTGCTTAAAAGAGCACCTGCAGCAGGAAGATTTTTTGCCTTATATCTGTGCGGTTTTGCAAATTCACCTTCTCTGTATTCACGTGCAGTCATCAGTCTGTGACCTTTTTTCAAAGTAAGAACGCTGACACCGATTGTATCCTTCGTTGTTTTAGGAAGAATAACCGCTGTGTTAATGAGAAGATGTCTTCCTGAACTTGAAATAATAACAAGCTCTTTATCTTCCGTGAGCTGCAGAATTGCCGATAAAGGCGATTTATCGGAATATGCCTTGATAAGCTTCTTTCTCTTGGTAACGGTATGATATGCTTTCATATCAATTTTAGCAACTTTTCCGTTTTCAAAGAAGAACATCATATATCCGCTGTAATCACCTGTTAATGCCATGAACACGGGAGATTCACCGTCTTCCATTTCAAGCTTGGCAGGAATAAAATCGCCCAAAACGCTTGCTTTTGAATCCTCAAATGCGGAAATGCTTGTTTTATAGACCTGGCATTTATTTGTAAAAAACAGGAGCTCTTTGGCGTTTGTTGTCTCAAATGTCTGAGAAATTTCGTCACCGTCTTTAAGCTTCTGGGAGCCACTCATTCTCAATGACAACGGTGTGATTTTTTTGAAATAACCGTCTTTGGTAAAGAAAATATGAACGGGATAATCAGGTATCTCTTCTTCGGCGGGTGATTCATCTATCTCAGTTGAATAAATAATTTCTGTTTTTCTGGGTTTAGCATATTTCTTAATAACTTCTTTAAGTTCAAGAATAATGATTTGTTTTATTCTCTTGGGTGTATCGAGGATATCGTTAAGGTCTTTAATTGCTTCTTCAAGCTTTTCAATATCCTGAAGTCTCTTAAGAATATACTCCTTGTTAAGATGGCGAAGTTTGATTTCAGCAACATATTCTGCCTGAATTTTGTCGATTTTGAATCCGATCATAAGGTTCGGAACAACTTCGGATTCTTCTTCGGTGTTTCTGATGATTTTAATTGCTTTGTCAATATCGAGAAGAATTTTTTCGAGACCTCTGAGAAGATGAAGTCTGTCTGAAGCACGTTTCAAATCAAAAGCAGTTCTTCTTCTGACACAATCGCTTCTGAATTCAATCCATTCACCAAGGAGTTCTTTAACTCCGAGAACTCTCGGATTGCCTTTGATTAAAACATTGAAATTGCAGGAGAATGTGTCCTGAAGAGGCGTTGAATCATAAAGCTTTTTCATAAGCTTATCGGGGTCTGTGCCTTTTTTGATATCAATTGCGATTTTAAGACCTCCGAGGTCTGTTTCATCACGGATGTCATTGATCTCTTTGATTGAACCTGCTTTAACTTTTTCGATAATTTTATCAATTATTGCTTCGCATGTGGTTGTGGGCGGAATTTCCGTAACTTCAATACAGCTGTTCGATTTATCGAAGGTATATTTTGCTCTGACTTTGAAGCCTCCCCTGCCCGTGCGGTAGATTTCTTCCATATTTTCTCTGTTATAAATAAGTAAGCCGCCGCCTGCAAAATCAGGTGCAAGGAGAGTTTCACTGATATCATGTTTGGGATTTCTGATTAATTCAATAGTGGTTTTGCATACTTCTTCAAGATTGAATGAACAAATTGAGCTTGCCATACCTGCAGCTATACCTGTGTTGGCATTAACAAGTACACTCGGGAAATTAACGGGAAGAAGTGCCGGTTCTTTCATTGTGTTATCGAAGTTATCAACCATATCAACGGTGTTTTTATCGATATCGACAAAGAATTCCGTGCAGATTTTTTCAAGCTTTGCTTCGGTATAACGTGAAGCTGCCCACATCATGTCTCTCGAGAAGGCTTTACCGAAGTTCCCTTTTGAATCAACATAGGGGTGCAGAAGTGCCTCGTATCCCTTTGATAGACGGACCATGGTATCATAAATCGCAGCGTCGCCATGGGGATTAAGCTGCATAACCTGACCTACAATTTTTGCAGATTTTGCTCTTGCACCTGTGAGAAGACCCATTTTATACATCATATAAAGAATCTTTCGGTGAGAAGGCTTGAATCCGTCAATTTCGGGAATAGCTCTTGACATGATAACGCTCATGGCATAAGGCATAAAATTGACCTCAAGAGCATCTACGATACTCTGATTTGCAACATCACCTGCACCAAAAATATGAGTTTTGTCATCAAGCTGTCTGAGTGATGAATTTATATCTTTTTTACTTTTTTTAGCCATTATTTCAACTCCGAAATAAAATTAAGATACGTCTGTTAAATCCATATAAAGATGACCGTTTTCTGCAATATAATCTTTTCTTCCGATAAGATTATCACCGAGAAGCAAATCAAATTTATCGGCTGTTTCCTGTGCAAAAGCAGGTTCTATTTTAATTAATCTTCTTGTTGTGGGGTTCATGGTTGTAAGAGACATCATTTCCGGGTCGTTTTCACCGAGACCTTTTGAACGCTGGATGGAATATTTCCTGCTTCCGATTTCAGCAATAACATCATTTTTTTCTTTTTCCGTGTAAGCAAACCATGTTTCATCACCACAGTTAATTTCATAAAGCGGAGATTCGGCAATAAACACCTTTCCTTCATTTATGAGAGTAGGCATAAGTCTGTAAATCATGGTAAGAATAAGCGTTCTGATATGAAATCCGTCAACATCGGCATCGGTGCAAATGATAATTTTGTTCCATTTAAGCATATCAAGATTGAAAGAAATCATATCTTTTCCCGACTTTTTCTTTGACGGAACTTCAACGCCGCATCCGATAACCTTAATCAAATCGGTGATAATGTCACTTTTGAAGATACGGTCATATTCTGACTTAAGACAATTAAGAATCTTACCTCTTACGGGCATTATAGCCTGAAATTCGGCGTTTCTCGACTGTTTACAAGCACCCAAAGCTGAGTCACCCTCAACAATGAAAAGCTCTCGGAGCTCAACATCTTTTGTTCTGCAGTCAACAAATTTCTGAATACGGTTTGTAAGGTTACTTACATTCTGAATAAGAGATTCTTTCATACCGAGCCTGGTTTTTTCGGCCTTGACCCGGCTTCTCATATTGATAAGAACTTGATCGGCAATCTTGCCTGCTTCAAGTGGATTTTCGATAAAATAAACTTCAAGCTGGTGCTTGATAAAATCAGTCATGGCATCCTGAATGAATTTATTGGTAATTGCCTTTTTGGTTTGGTTTGCATATGAAGTCTGAGTTGAGAATGAAGAAATAACAAGAACAAGACAATCTTCAATATCCTGGAATGTAATTTTGCTGTCGTTTTTCTGGTATTTATTGTTTTGCTTCAGATAAGAGTCAATCTGAGCTACAAATCCAAGTCTCGTTGCTTTGTCAGGAGAACCTCCGTTTTCAAGGAAACTCGAGTTATGATAAAATTCTTTAAGTTGAATTTTATTAGAGAATGTGAGAGAAATGTTCATTTTAAGCTTATAATCAGGCAAATCTTCTCTGTCTCTGCCAATGGCATCACCCTGCCATGTCTGAACACTTGTCAATGCATCGTTTTCTACGCACTCTTTAACATAATCCTCAATACCGTTTTCATAAATATATTCATAGGTTTCAAAGCTTTTACCAACCTGATTTTTAAGGATAAACTTTACACCGGCATTTACAACAGCCTGTTTTTTTAGTGTATCCTGAAAATACTCAAGAGGGATGTTGATATCAGTAAAAACATCAAGATCGGGAAGCCACTTGATTCTCGTGCCGGTGTCTTTTTTGCTGTATTCTTCCTTAACCATATCACCGACTATAAAACCTTTTTTGAAATTAAGAGTATATCTGTAGCCACCGGTATGAATTTCAGCTTCCATGTAGTCAGAAGCAAACTGTGTTGAACAAAGTCCGAGACCGTTGAGGCCGAGCGAATATTCATAGCTGCCGTTGTTATTTGTATCATACTTGCTGCCTGCATACATTTCACAGAAAGCAAGCTCCCAGTTATATCGCTTTTCTTTGTTATTATAGTCAACAGGCAAGCCTCTGCCGAAGTCCTGAACTTCAATTGAATGATCAGCATATCTTGTAACAATAATCTTATTACCGAATCCTTCACGAGCTTCATCGATTGAGTTGGATATGATTTCAAAAGCGGCATGCTGACAACCGTCAAGTCCGTCTGAACCAAAAATAACGGCAGGTCTCTTTCTCACCTTATCAGGACCTTTAAGAAGAGTCATGCTTTCGTTATTATATTCGGGTTTTTTAGCCATTCGGTTAATCCTCCAAAAATTCGCAATTTTTACCGATATCATTATACCACATCTTGAAGCAATGTCAAGAATTTACACAAGTTGTAGATTACTTTTTACAATATTATATGACATAATAAAATAAAAACCAAGCTTTTTCAGGCTTGGTTTTAAAAATTAAAAAACAACAGACTTTTTCTTTCCGTTTTTATTCACTGGATGTTCTTTAATTCTGACTATGTAATCAAAATTAATAACTTCGTCTCCATCTTTTGTTCTTATGCAAAGCCAATTATCATTGACTCCGGTTATATTACATTCGATAACGGATGAATTGCTGTTTGAAGTATAAACAACGCAGTCTTTTCCGATATACTTATTGAATATCTCACTCATATTAACAAAGCCTCTTTTCTTGTGCTTTTTAATAATTCTTCTGATATTTTGTGATCTTTCTTCTTTGAACAAAAAGTATAAAACTATAAAAACCAAAATAATCGGAATGTAAGCGTTCAAAGTATTACACCGTTCTTTCTTTCCATTCTCAGGTAAGAACCTGCAGGAATCTCAACAGGACAATCAATACTGAATTTCATCATGG
>JAZSNQ010000229.1:0-7408 GCA_045536515.1 Acutalibacteraceae bacterium
CAGTGGTGCCATGAAATAGACAGAGCTTTTGATACACACGCCTCTATCTACGAATTCTTCAAAGAATTCTCAAAGGGATGCGATCCCGAATATGCGAAGGAGATTGAACAATGACGATTGAAGAAAAACGTCTTCTCAATGCTAAACGTATTTCGGCAGTAAGGGAAGCATGGAAAAAAGAAAGGCTTCTAGTCGAACAAGGAAAAGGCTCGAGGCAGTGGTCACAATCCGAGGTAGCTGAGCTTAAATCCAAAGGATATGTCAGCGGGTATTACGGACATCATATGCAGTCAGTCAAACTTAAGCCCAATCAGGCTATTAATCCCGATAACATACAGTTCCTTTCAAAAGATGAGCATATAAACGGTGCTCACAGTGGTTCAACTCATAATCTCACGAACGGATATTACGATGTAAGAGCCAAAACAATGCATAACTTCAAAGAAAACGAGAGACCGCATAAACCTATTTACACTCTCGATAATTCAATATCTTCAAAGCAATCCCACATAAACGAAAAAACAATAAGTAAGAAATCTTCAAATAACATAACGCATTAAGAGGTGCTTGAAATGAGAGAACTGATAGAAATTAATAACGGAATGTTTTCGTCGGACAGACCCAATGATAACAATACTATTACTGATGGCAAGGTTTCAAAAAATCCCTTTATCAGTTCTCCGCTTGCCGATGCATGTGATTTCAGTTTCACATTCGAGAACGAAAACGGTGAGTTTGTAGGTTTTCTTAAAGGTGAGGCTGAAAACAAAATTATTACAATCGGTAATCCGGGCTACGGTAAAACCAATGCCTTTTATCAGATTTTTGAAATTACGGCAACTAAAAAAACACCTGTTATCAATCTGATTTTCGATAGCAAGGGTGATTTCTATAAGCGTTACCGTAATTTCAAAGATATGAAGTGTGTTGTAATTTCTCACTCGAAAGACTATCCCGAAACAACCTGCTGGAATATTTTTAAAGAGTTGCTTTGCGAAAAGGATAATCTTGAAATTGCCGCACGAGAAATGGCAAAAATTCTTCTTGGCAACAAGATGTATACAGGTAATCGCCAGCAATTCTTTCTCGATGCAGTAATTGAGATTTTCGTGGTAGCAATGCTTATCGCAGTTGAAGATTATCGCTGCAAGGGTATATACCCAACAAACAAAACCTTCGTTGACCTGGTTACTCTCAAACCGGAAATCTTGCTCGAAAGAGCAGAAGAGTATAATCTTAAAAACAGAATAGACTTTATAATCACGCCTTCCGTAAGCGACGAATATAACGGTCAGACTGCCGGTGTTATGGCAGAAGTGAGAACCGTGGTCAACACATTGTTTGTCGGAACATTTAAAGATGCCGGTTCATTTTCAGTTAGAAACGCAATCAGAACCTCAAACGAAACCATCAATGTTTTTATTGAATATGATGTAAATTTCGGTCACGCCCTTTCACCGGTTTACACTTGTATAATCACACAGGCAATCAAAGAATCATTGGGAAGAAATGTATGCAACTGCACACTTAATATATTCATCGACGAATGGTCTTTGCTCGACAAAATTCCCGATATGAGTAATGCAATTTCTTTCGGTAGAGAAAGAGGTTTGTTTGTTGCGGCGGCACTACAGCACGTGGGGCAGATATACAATATTTACGGAGATAACATTGCCAAGGGTATGCTCAACGGTTTTCATAATATGATTGTTTTCAATACAAACGACAAGACATCCCGTGACTATATTAAAGATCGTGTCGGCAATGTGTATATACCGCGTATCGAACACCCTTTACTTTCACAACAGGTAAGTTCATATATATCCGAGCCTATAATCGGAGATGAAGATATTCTTTCACTTAAAGTCGGCGAAGCTCTGATATTCCCCGGTACGCAGAGAAAAATCTATAAATTCAAATTCAGGAAGGTGAAATAACGATGAACAGCACTCTCTTTTCGGGCAATTATCCCATTGGATATAACCTCAAAGAAAGATTGATTAGCGATTGCGTGTCTGAAGGAAGAATACCTTTCGTTATTACCTTCGACAGAAACCGAAACGCAAGTGATTTCGGAGCAGTTGGATTTTCACTTGCTGATTTCATACCGTTTTTGTCAGCGGATGAATGTTATGACTGTTTCAGTGAAATGGTTGGTTCAAATATAGAAATCAGAAACATTATTGAACGATTCATACTTTATTTTAAATCATATACAAATGCTACAGGAATAGGGCTTCTTGATGTAAACAGATGGAGCATGAGAGGGTTGCTTCAAAACAACTGTGCAGGCAATAACGAACTCCACTCGTTTTTAAGCGATAATTTCAACTCACTTGCTACGCTTGAAAACTATATTCATCACGTTGCGCTGAAAATTGGAACACCCAATGTTGATATCAGAAATGCATTAAGAACAAATAAGGCTATGCTCTATAAGATAAATCCGTACTCAGAACGCAGAGAACAGTCTGTTCTGCTCAAATACATTTTTCGTTGTATAGAGAATTTTGTATCGCCTGATTTAGGTGTATTTTTCTTTGAGTCACTGCCGTGTGAATACTCCAACACTATCTGCGACTTTATGTCATCAAGCAGATTTGAAACAAAAACTTTTGTTAATGACCTGTTCGTTTTCGAAGAACATACAAAATCCGCATTACTTTCATCGTGTGAAAAAGCCGTATTCTTCAAACATTACAGTGATACTGCAACAAGAGGAATCTCAGAGTTTATCGGGAAACACGATGTTAATCAGACGACTTTAACACGATATCCAGAAAGACGAAGGGGTGTTTTTTCAGGAATGTTTTCACATTCGCCGACAAATGATATCTCGATAGCAGGCGGAGGTTCAGATAATATAGGCTATTCCGTTTCGAAAGTCGAAAAACTCAAATTATCTCCCGAGGAGATAGATAATATACAACAAGATGAGGCTATAGTTGTAAACTGTTCAGACAAGAGCTATTCCATAGTGAAATGCAGGTGAATGTTATGAAAATCTCTTTCTTTAAACTGAGTAATGTTCCGATTCTGATTTCAGCAATAATTCAGATTGCATTAATGACATTTATTGTTCAGTTTTTCGGAATTTTACCGACTCAATCTTTTATAATAAGCACCCTTGTCTATGGCATTACGGTGCTGATTATGATTTCTCCAATCGGAGAAGCAATTGTCCGATTGTTCTGCGGGGCAAAAACAATCGAAAGAAGGGATTGGCAAAATAAGCTGAATATTGTTATGCAAAGTATAAAAACAAGTGCCGAAACGAGAAATATTTCGATCCCCGAGGAAATAAAAATCTTCTATATATCTTCACCGATACCTAATTGTTTTTCAATAGGAAAATCAATTTGCCTTTCATCGGCACTTCTCGATTCGGATATCTCCGTTATCAAAGGCTGTGTTGCACACGAAACAGCACATCTCGTGTCTTACGACAGCGTTGCAACCTTGCTCGTGAATATCGGCAACTTACCGATGATGGCGATTTTTGCTTTGCTTCAGGGTTTGTCATCAATTAACCGTTTTACTTCAATGTTTAACCGTTCAATTATTATAGGCTTAATACATTTTTTTGTTGCTGCAATGTTGTTTGTTCCAAGGATAATCCTCAGAGTATTTCTCGGTATAACAAGGCTGATAATGTCTGTTGGAAGCAGAAAAAAAGAATTTGAAGCGGACAGATTTGCTGTTGAAATGGGCTTCGGAAGAGAATTAAGACACGCTTTATTACAAACCGATTTTGAATCTCAGACAGAAACCAGAGGCTTGTGGCAAAATCTCATCTCCGCCCACCCTTCTGTTCATGAAAGAGTAGGCAAAATTGACCGTATTATTGGAAACAGTTCTTCGCAATATTGTTCAGATTTATATGATGCTATAAGGTAGGTGATTGATATGTTTACATATACCGTCGACAGGTTTAAAAACTCTGAATTATTCTCTGTTGTCAGAAACGATGCCGTAAAGTGCAGAGCGATTCGTAGCGGCTACACGTTTCAATCTGTGCCTCTTGTGGTGCGGTTCACCTCAAAGAATCTTGGGAGACAAATTCAAAGCATTACGCTGAGTGCGACAGCATAATATTAATAATCTTAATGATGCGTATATGAAAACACTCAAGATAAATGCAACGGAGGTTATAACAAGAAATCCGACAAGTCCGGTAAAACCGCATATTGTAACACCTGTCCATCACACACCAACCAGAAGAACAATTCCGGCAAATACGGTTCACAACGTTCCCTCGGTGCCCCCAAACGACTGTCTCGCCCCGCAGACCTATGAACGTAATCACAACGCCTGAAGCATACCCGAAATAAACCGCTTCAAGAAACAGAGGAGGCAGAATCCTTCTTTGGGGTATTGGCGTTGCTACAGTTGTGGTTATGTTTGTGTGGTTGCTTTAAATAAGTTAAGCATTTTTGTTGATTTTTGGGCAACTAACATGATATAATTAATATAATTAAAAAATGTAGGAGGAACATGTTATGCCCAAAACAATAGAAGAAGTATATGAAATGTGTCCGTGGTTAATCGATGATAAAAAAAAGGCTACAAAATTAGACGAAATTTTTCCATGGCTTGAAAACAGAAAAAGAAAAGAAGAAGTATTTGTTGCGTTAATTCAGGAAATAGATGAACTTTTTCCTTGGATGGATAACGATAAAGAAAAATTAAAATTCATCTATTCCGTTTTACCAAACTTTAAAAAATATTTTCCTTGGAAATATAATGAACACACTGTAGCTGATGATTTGATATCGCAATTATTGAAAATTATGGATACATTCCAAGAAAATGCTATGTATGTTAAACTTATTTCTCAGACAATTTCAAATCAGAAAAAAGAGCAAAAACAAGAACTGAATACATTTAACAAACAACTGCAAAATATGAATATTCAGATAAGAGCTAATTGGAAAAGAGCAATTATTTTGTTTGTTGCGTTAAATGAAAACTACGATGTAAATGAAACAAATGAGCACTTAAAAAAAGCCGGCATGGCTCAGCTATATCCAAGAGACCTTTTTGATGCTTGCATAATGTTTTGTCTTAATAATAACATTGGCGCAAGCGAGTTTGAGCGTTTTTATAAAAAGGCAGAAACATATCTTCCTCCAAAAAGTAATGATATCGATCATAATATCACTATAAGCATGCTCAAGAAAATAATAAGTGATACCACTAGTTCGGATACACTTGCCACAATTTGTCTTACAGATGAAATCGCTTCTTTCGTTATGGAGTGTACAACAGAAGAAGAATTCTTCGATTTTGTACAGAACGATTTGTCTCCCATTGTAAGCGAAACGTATCAGCTACAGCGAAGATATTTGAGTTTGTATCTTTACTATTTGTTAAGAGCAAGATCACAAGAAATTCTTGGTTGCATCAACGATTTCCGAAACAATGGTCCTATTGCCAGAAGAATAACCAGAGTTTTGCACGGAGAGATAAACATTCCCTCGAATTCTTTATTCAGTTTTGAAACCATAATAAACGACATGCCGGAAATTAATGACTATGAAATGGGGGATTGCGAGAGAGTTTTTAACAGTGCACTAAAAAGTTCGCGTTCACTGTTTAGCGGAGAAAACACCGATTCTTACACAATAGATGATTTTACAGAAATAAGCGATTTTGATAACGTATATATTTCAATGGAAAATGTAGCTGAATTTCTTCTTGCCGGCATCAGTGAAAATTATCTTAAAGGTAGTCGTTTAAACAACGAGGGCGAAGCTCTTAAGGATTGTATAAACGGAAAAGCTTCATTGGATAGAAGCAGTTTCGTTTTATTGCTGTCTTTGATAGCAATATATCTCGATGAAATCAACTATCATATAGGTAATCCAAATCATATCTTGACAAAAGAAAGATTTGATGAAATTTTGGTTAAATGCCATTATACTCCGCTCAATGAAAACGACTATGCTGACTTGTTTTCCATGATGTTTTTTGATTCAGATGGATATTCATTTAATTACCTTGATGTTGCTGATTTTATTAAGTCATTCGGGGTAAATTTAGGGACAATTTCCTTGTTCAATATAGAAGATAACAAAACGAAAATGAATAATGCAATAAAAGGCTTATAATAAAGGAGCGAACAAAAATGGCAAGAGACTGCTTACCCAACGGAACGATCGTTGGTGGATATGAGATAATTAAACCTTTGTCCGAGGGTGGCTCATGCCTTGTTTACTCTGTTAAGAACAAAGAAGGGAAATATTTTGTTCTTAAAGAATATTATCCAAAGCGTTGGAATCGGACAGAAAAAGAGTTTGAAACCGATTTTATCAGAGAAGGCTTGATTTTAAAGTCAAAAAAAGAAACAAGAATCGAAAAGTTGAATGCTGTGTTTGACTCTGAAATTAAGTTTCTTAATGAAATTTCATTTGCTGAATATAACGAAAAAATCAATAACGAACTTGGTGCCTTCAGAGCATATAAGGTGACAGAGCTTGAAGAATGCTTTGCGGGTACTCTCTCACAATATATGATTATTGAAACTGCATCTGGCGAAGTTCTGGCAGAACATTTTGGTGAAAAAGAAGAAACTGTTTCGTATATCAAATCAGTTTCCAAACTGATGATAAGAATACTCTATCATCTTCGTCAAATACATAGCAAAGGCATTTTACATCTGGATTTGACTCCGGGTAATGTTTATGTTTGCCGCATTCACGAAGCTGAATACCTGCCTATCATTATTGATTTCGGGTCGGCTTTAAACGCAACAAAAGATGAAAACGGACTTTTAATTGCAGAATCAACATGTGATGTTCACACAAAGAGCGAAGGTTTCTCTGCACCTGAAATAACACTCGCTTTAAATGCTCCTGAAACAACGGTAATTACTGCGCAAGCTGACATATATTCCATTGGTGCAATAATATATAAATTGCTCACAGATGAAAGCTTTTCAACAGAAAAAATCTATGAGTGGAATATAGATGGTTTTGTTAATCTGGAATCATATTTATTCGATAAGATCTCAGAAAAATTCAAGGATATTCTTCCCGGAGTGAAAATCAAACTTGTCAATGTTCTGACAAAATGCCTCGAAAAAGAAGTGAGCGAACGTTACAGAAACTGTGATGAGCTCATAGCGGAGCTTAAAAGCCTGGTTGAAATAATCGACAGCAAGGGTTTTCACCCCGAAGTTATCTTCAACAAAGCATCTGCATGTGCAAGTGAGTTCAAAGACAAAATCGAACAAGAAATTCTTGCGGATGTTTCTTTTGAAAAAGAAAACGAAGAGCAGAAGATTTTTAAAAACATAAACGGTAATTCGGCATTGACAGAGGCGTATAAAGCTTTATGCAAAGAAAACCGAAATGCGATGCTAATTTCTGAAGGCGGTGCAGGTAAAACCTACGCATGCCGTAATTCG
>JAZSNQ010000159.1:0-2540 GCA_045536515.1 Acutalibacteraceae bacterium
AGTTACCGAACCCACCTGCACTCTCGGCGGCTATACAATGTTCACCTGCTCACGCTGCGAACATTGCTATAAAGGCGAAGAAACAGAAAAGACAGGTCACAGCTTCAGAACAACCGTTGTTGCTGCAACCTGTACGGCAGCAGGCTATACTCTCAATGAGTGTGAAATCTGCGGCGTGGATTATATGGATAATCATGTCGAGGCACTCGGTCATGACTATATTGACGAAACCGTTGAATCCACTTGTACGGGAGAGGGTTATGTAACCCACACCTGCTCACGCTGCTCCGATACCTATGTTGATTCAACATCGGCGGCAAAGGGACACAGCTACACCGCAACCGTGGTTGCTGCAACCTGCACCGAGGTTGGTTACACGGTCAATGAATGTTCGGACTGCGGATATTCTTACAGAAGCGACGAAACTCCCGCAAAGGGACACACTGCTTCGGGCAATTGGATTGTCAAAGACGGAAAGCACGTTCAGCTCTGCGTTGATTGTAACGAAATTGCAATCAGCAAGGATGCGTTTATCGGCGTTGAAGGTATTTCGGGCAACAGACTCGCTGTTTACTATAAGATGTCCAGAATGCTTGAAGTTACCGCTTCCGAAGGCAAGATTGTTTATCATTCAGCTGACCCGAGTATCGCAACCGTTGACGAAAACGGTAAGGTTACCGGTGTCAACAGAGGTTCAACAGAAATTACCGCAACCGTTGAAGGAACCGATACTTCCGTAACGGTCAAAGTCGAGGTCAGCTATGCATGGTGGCAGTGGCTCATCAAGATTTTCCTTCTCGGATTTCTTTGGTATTGATAATCACTCAATAAAAATACCGGCATCGCTCAGGCGATGTCGGTATCCTTACGAAAGGAGAGGCTTATATGAAAAGGCTCTCAGCATTAATTCTTTCAGTTTTTTTGATGCTTCTGATGTTTTCTTCCTGTTCGGAACATAAAGAAGAAAACGGTGCGAATACCGTTGAAAGACCTGTTCCGGAAGCAAAATACAATCCGCACAGTCTTGATGCGGGAAGAATAAAAAATTCGCTCAACACAAGTGACTTGTGGTATCCCGACGGAGGTGACGGTCACGTATATGTTTATTTTAATCATACGGACGATGAGTTTCACCTCACCTATAGTAACCACTCACAGGAAACAAAACTCCATTGTACGGTTTCGGAAGATAATCACCTGATTTCCGAAAAATCGGATGATATTCAGTTTGACATCGCTTTTTATGATGCATTTACTTTTTATGATTACAACAGCAAATGCTGGTATTCAAGAGGCGATGTGAATGAAATAAAATCGGCATTCATCGGCAAAACCCTCGCAGAGATGAAGAATAATTCAAATCTCTATGTTTTTAACGAAGACGGAACCTGCACGGAAACCTATAAGGGAAGCGAAAACAAAGGCACATGGAGCATCACCGCTTCGACCGCCATGGTTATCACCTTCGGCGGATATTCATACACCTATGATATCGATTTTGACAGCGAAGGAAACATCTCGGGAATATCCCAGAGAGGCGGCAGAAGCTTCGATATTATTGAATAATCCGTGCAAACCGGCGGTTTGAATTTAAAAGATAACCCATAAAAAATATAGTCAAATAAAAGGTGAATAAATTACGGTGTCCGGAATTAAACCGGGCACCGTTTTTGCATTTATTGTGAAAAAACAGGATGTATTTTCCGCACAAAGTGTAATTCAGTTTTGCAATTTGTTGAGCTATCATATAGTCAAGGAAAACACAAAGGAGTGTTGCATATGAGTCCGAGACAGAAAATTTTGGCTATCAGGCTGACAGATAAACTTGCAAAAAATCCCGATTATGCACGATCTATCGGGGTAGAGATAACAAACACCAAAAAGGAGGCGGAAAACAATGAGAACCGCAATTAAGAAGAGAAATCAGACTCTTGCCGTAAGAAACGATAACGTCGTTGAGGTTGAATTTCAGAATGCAGATGCACCCGTAACTCTCAAAACCGAAAGCTTTTCAATTAAAATGATGTTTGCATTTCTGAAAAGAAAAGCCGAAAAGATACTTAAAAACAACGAATCGGTCCGCAATCTTGCAACAAGAGCATTGACGTTCACCAAGAAATTAGGCAACGTATCATTTCTGAAAAAGTGGTTTGTTGATGTGCCGTTGGTTTGTGATATGCTGATTGATACAATCAACGGAGTTTACAAAAACATCCCGTATTCTTCGCTCGTGACGGTTACCGTTGCGCTCATTTATATTCTGAGTCCCGTGGATTTTATTGTTGACACTTTCCCCGTTCTTGGCGTTGCCGATGATGCGATGGTTTTCAAAATCGTTCTCGATACGATAAAGAATGATCTGGAATCATACAACATCTGGAAAGAATCTCAGAATGCTGCGTAATACATATAATATATTATAGGAGTGATTTATTTGATTGAAATAATATTTTCGATTCTTGCAGTCTGGCTTTTCTTCAAAGCCATCGGATTGGCGTTCAAGATAACCTGGGGTGCGGCAAAAATCGTTGCAACCATAT
>JAZSNQ010000095.1:0-11171 GCA_045536515.1 Acutalibacteraceae bacterium
TCAACCGGTTATACTGTTTTTGCAAGCACATTTGCAATGTTTGCAGCAGGAAGAGCATATGAGCAGGTCAGAAATTCAATTGCTTATCCTTATCTTAACGTTAAAATCGGTGCTACTCATGCCGGCATTTCTGTTGGTGAAGATGGGGCAAGCCATCAGTGCTGCGAAGATATTGCTCTTATGAGAGCGATTCCCGGAATGACCATAATCAATCCTGCTGATGATGTTGAAGCTCGTGCTGCAGTTCTTGCTGCCGCTGAATATGAAGGTCCCGTATATATGAGATTCGGACGTCTTGCGGTTCCCAGAATTTTTGATGAAGACTATAAGTTTGAGTGGGGCAAGGCTGTTGTTCTCAACGAAGGAACTGATGTTACAATTTGCGCAACCGGTCTTATGGTGAATGAAGCTATTGAAGCTCAGAAACTTCTTGCTGCTGAAGGTATCAGCGCAGAAGTTATCAATGTTCATACAATCAAACCTCTTGATGCGGATACAATACTTAAGTCTGCAGAAAAAACGGGCGCTATTGTTACTGCTGAAGAACACAGCATTATCGGAGGTCTCGGCAGTGCAGTTTCAGAAGCAGTGTGTGAAAATGGCAAAGCTGTTCCTGTTGTTAAGCTCGGCGTTAACGATGTTTTCGGAAAATCCGGTCCTGCAGTTGAGCTTCTTCATATTTACGGTCTTGATGCACAGAATATAGTTGAAAAGGCTAAAAAGGCAGTTTCATTGAAATAATTTCACTTTCAGGCGGCTGTTCCTTAAGGAGCAACCGCCTGTTTAAGAGGTGTAACTTTTGGATAGTGTTAACGGGAAGGGAAAAGAAAATCGAATAAAATTTTTTGTTGCTGTTGCGGTTCTTACTGTTTCTGTTGTTGCAGTTGTGTTTTTTTGCGTTTCTTTTCTAAACGGAAGTGGTTTGACCAATAAAAATATTATGGTTTATAAAACCGCTGACGGCTGTGTTGTTAAAATCGGCAAACTTGAAACTGTTGTAAAAAATCCTTCTGCCGATGATTTCAAATGTGATACCGAAAACGGCAGAGTCTTTTATACTATTTCATCATCTTATTCCGATGGGTTATATGATTTGTATTATATAGAAAAAAACAGAAGTGAACTAACCAAACCAAAGATTATTGATTACGGTATAGATAAAGATTATATTTTTAATTCAGGCAAGATATATTATCTGAAAAATAATTCACATGCAGGAGCGAATGACGCCTATTGCTGTGATTTTGATAAATCAACCATAGAAACTTTTTCATCAAATGTTGAGAGTATATATCCTCTTGATAATTCTGATACATTATATTTTATAAAATTTCACGGAACAGAACGCGTTCTTTATAAATACTCCGGCGAAACACCTATCGAAACGGACAGAAATATAACTCAAATTCATTTGTATAACGACACAGATAATCCTCATATTTTATATGAAACCCAATCTCCTGTATACAAAGGAATGACCGAACTTTTCAAAGCTCAATCAGAGGGTTCTCCCGAACTTCTGTGTGACAACACATTTAAAGTTTTATACGATGAATATTCTCCTGACGGTAATCTATATTATTTTTCATCTTCGTCGGATAATATTTCATGGAGCTATGTAATTGCAGATAATTTTGAACAAACAGATAAAACATTGACCAGACCGAAAAGAGATGATTTTTTTTCGATTTTCGGGATTTCGGTTGAATATAATCAGAAACTCAGAGAATATCAGGATAAGCTTGTGAGAGATGAAATAAGAGAAGCTTTGAATGAGTCGGTCGAAAAAGGTGAGTTTTCTGCTCCTGTTTATACCGTATATGCTTATAATTCCGAAGGCAGTCATAAGATAACAGAGAATGTTAATCCTTCATGTGTATATGCTGTTTCAAAATTCGGTAATCCGAGAATAATATACGACAGTTCTGAAATTGTTAAAAGTTCAACCGACATGACAACTCTTGTTGATATTGCTCAAAGAAGTGAAATGAGCGAAGTTATTGAATACGCTCGTTCTATTATCAATAACAGTATTAAATCAACGGGAATCAAGATTTCGGGTTACGGAAAAGACGGAATTGAAGAATGTTCTCTTGAAGGTTATGATAAGTCAAAGACTTTGTTTTCTTTTTCAGATGACGGAAACAGAATATTTGCTCTTGTTCGGGATACTGCCGGTGACAGATTAAGATTATACTCATCTTCTCTCGGGTCTGATCTTAAACCGTCTCAAAAACTTAATGTTAATAACGGTATTTCAAGTTATTATTTTATTGGTAATTCTATAATTTATCTGAAATCGGATGTCGGAAAAAATACAGGTGACATTTTTATGTTTTCCGGAGAAGAAAATATAAAGCTTTCAAATGCTGCGAACGCATTGAGGGTTAATAACGGTGATAATATAATTGCTATGAAAAATTTTAGCGGAGATAATGAGTTGTTGCTTGCAGATTATTATCTTATAGATGGTTTATCCGAGGAATTGATTTCTGAAAATATTATAATTGACAGTTTCGTTTTTAATAATGATGATAAAACAGCGTTTATTGTCAGTTCGGGAAACGGAAATGAGCTTTATGTTTATTCTGAAAGAAATCTCTCGCAGATATCAAGAGATGTATCTGAAATTTTGTTGTTCAATTAAATCGTGAAAGGATGAAAGATATGGGTTCTGAACAGATGTTTAAGAAATCGATGTTAGGCGGATTTAAAAAAGAGGGTGTTCTTAATTATATTGAGCAGCTTCAGACTGAGATTATTGAATTAAAAAAAGAAATATCCAACAAGCCTGATTTTAGTGATGAGTTAGAATTTTTAAAGGCAAAAAATGAAGATGCAATTTCTGAAGCGGCATCCATGAGTGCAAAATATGATGCACTTAAAGCGGAAAATGAAGCTCTTTCCGAGAGAAATTCAGAGCTTCTTCAGGAACTTGATGATGCCAAAAAAATGATTTCAGATTACGAAAATAAACAATGTGTTTTTGAGCAGAAGATTGCAGTGATAGAAAACAAGTTTGCACAGCTCGCAGGCGGTTTTTCAGTCAATTCGGAATCATCGTATGGCTCAAAATTCGGTGATGCTGTTGAAAATGCCAAGACGGACATTTATGATGCAAACGAACGCATAAAAACCGCTTGTAATAATTTGGAATGTTCTTCTTTTGCCTTGAAATCAAGTGTGGATTCACTGTTAAATATTCTTGCGGATATTTCAGAAAATTTGATTACTGAATCTGATAGGGTTGAATAAAATGGCAGAATATATCATAAATATTAATGAACTCGGTAATTATTCATCTATCCTAAATGCCGGTGATACCGTTCTTTTAAACGGTACGGTTTATACATCAAGGGATGCGGCACATAAACGCATTTTTGAATTGTTGGATAACGGAGAACAATTACCTTTTGAACTTAAAGGTGCTTGCATTTATTTTGCAGGTCCTACGCCTACACCTGACGGAATGATTATAGGAAGCTGCGGGCCCACCACCTCCGGAAGGATGGATGTTTATTCTCCGAGACTTCTTGATCTTGGTTTGGCGGCTATGATTGGCAAAGGTGAAAGAAACCGTGATGTTTGTAATGCAATAACCAGAAATAAAGCTGTTTATTTTTGTGCCGTTGGAGGTGCAGGCGCGATTTGCGCAAAGCATATAAAATCCTGCAAGGAAATTGCTTTCAAAGATTTAGGTTGTGAAAGCGTAAAAGAGCTTGTTCTTGAAAGATTTCCCGTTATAGTCGGCATAGATTCGAGTGGCGGTAATTTGTTCAAATAAAAGAATTTTTAAAACACTTTCTTCGGAAGGTGTTTTCTTTTTTGGGGTGAATTGTTTTTGTCTGTTATAACCTTTATAATTGTTCTTGCAGTTGCTTTTGTTAACGGATGGACAGATGCTCCCAATTCTGTTTCGGCATGTGTTGCTACTGGTGTTTTACCGTTGAATAAGGCATTAAAACTTGCAGCGATTTCTGATTTTGCAGGGTCTGTTACTTTTGGATTATTAAGCAGAAAGGTTACTGAATCTGTATTTGAACTTGCAAAATTCAAAATTAATAATGATATTTATATCTTTTCAATTTTTTCGGTTATGATTTCTGTTGTTGTTTTTGCGGTTTCTGCATGGTGCTTCGGATTTCCTACAAGTGAAAGCCATGCAATTCTTGCAGGATTATTCGGAACGTCTTTGTGTTTGAATGGCGGATTTAAAAATACGGATTATTCTCAATGGTCAGATACATTTATCGGCCTTATATTATCCGTAATCACAGGGTTCATATTTTCTTATTCAGTTACTAAAATATTTTATTCAATAACCGCTAATTCCAATTCGGAAAAGGTATATAAATATCAGATTGTTTCCGGAATGCTTACAGCTTTTATGCACGGAGCACAGGATTCTCAAAAATTCACTGCGATAGCTGTTGCACTTTTTGACTCGGTTAATAAACGTTCTTTTTTTGTGCTTCATACTGTTATTGCACTTGTTATTTCATTTGGGATTCTGACGGGAGGGGACAGAATAATTAAAAAAATCGGAAATGACCTTGTGAGTATTAATCATATACAAGGATTTCTTGCAGACTTTACAGGTTTATTATGTCTTTTTTGTTCAACTCTTACAGGAATTCCGGTAAGCACTACACATATAAAAACATCTGCTTTAATGGGCGCAGGAAGCGTAAAAGGAAGAGTTGATAAAAAAATCGCTTTACGATTGATAATGTCATGGATTCTGACTTTCCCCGTTTGTTCATCAATAAGCTATTTTATAACCCGTATTATTATAAAATAAGACCTGCATTTCTGCAGGTCTGTAATCCTATTTCTTTATTGCTGTTTTTGAATAACAAAGAGATAATACAAATGCTGTTATAACTCCGAAATATAAATCTGCTGATAATGAAATTAGAACGATAATTATAAAACAAGAAAAAGGTAAAATACCATTGAACTGTTTTTTTATTTCACTCCAATTCACAGTGTTCCAGGCAGTTACAATAACAATAACGGCACAAGAATGAAGCGGAATTCTTAAAATATAATCTGAAAAAACAAAATATAAAATGCAAACAAAGATTATCGCAGTCAGTTTTGATAACGGCTTATGAAGTTTATTTTGAATTCCGCAAGGTATCGGAATACCGTATAGTCCCGAGAATAAAACATTAATTATTCCGCATGATATAAAATCTTTTTGTTTTGGATCTTTTTCTGATATTACAGAATAAAAATAAATAATAAACAAGGATAATCCGAGCAATAATGTTTTTAAATCGAATATAATACCGATTCTTGATGAAAGATATTCACTGTAATCAAATACTGTCAACTCATTTACAGCTGAAATCATATCCGGGGGATTAAGAAAAAGATTAAGGATAAGAGTAAAAACAAGTGCAATAAATGAAGGAGAAACATATTGGCTGAAAATTTTAAATTTCCTGGGAAAAGTAATCATAATAACAAGAACTATTGTTCCGTAAAGTACTCCTCGCCAATTAGGATGAAATCCGAGTGAGATATATGATTTTATCATTTCAGCAACATTTCCGCCTGTTGCACCGATTCCGAAATAATCGGTTGTAAAAAGAATGGTAGCCGTTAATGCTCCTGAAAACATAAGTCCTGAGATAAAAGGTGAGGAGACAACCTGTTTAAGTTTATCTTTATAAAAAGAAGAAATAACAAGCAAAACTCCGCACACCAAAGAAGCACCGAGAGCATATTCAGGATTGAATCCTAAAACTATAAAGGATAGTAATAACGGCAGCATTTTTTTTGAGTTGATTTCAGGAATAAAAATTACAGAAATCAAAAAGTAAGAAATTGCTATCAGAATATCTGCTTTTAAACAAACCGTAATACAAAAAACAAATGGGAAATAGTTTGTCAGACAACAAACAGTATCCTTGATAAAAGTTGATAATTGTTGTTTCATCATGTGAATCTCCATTCAGCACACATATGAAGATATTTTACATTATATTTTACAAGTATACAAGTGATTTTAAAAACTTTTTATTTTTATATGGTAAAATAAAAGCGAATATGATAGAATATTGATGATAAAATTTACGGAGAGATTTATGAACAGTAAAAAGATTAAAAAAACAGTAACATGGATTATTGTTCCTCTTATGGCGGCGATTTTCGTTCTTGATATTGTAACAGTTGTTTTGGGTAATAAATATGCAAGAAAGTTTTATCCTTCAGATGAAACTTTCACCTGTGAATACGGAGATGACAGAATCCATTTTCTGAACACAGCGAATTCAGATGCTATGATTATTGAAAGTAACGGAATGTTTGCAATGATTGATTCCGGAGAAGGAAACAATAATCCGAGAAGAAAAACGGAATATAAAGGATATGAAACCGAGGTAATAGATTATATAAAGAAAATCTGCGTCAAAGACAATGGTGAAATATATCTTGACTTTATTCTCGGAACACATTGTCATTATGACCACATAGGATGTTTTCACTCAATTATAACCGATAATGAAATAGGTATCGGTAAAGCGTATTTCAAAGAATTTAATCCGGAAACAGCTAAGGATTATGAAATCGAAAGATGGAAAATTGATGAGATTTATAATACAATAATCAACGATCTGAATGCCAGAAAAATTGAAGTAATCAAAGATATTCCGGACAACATTTTATTTGGAGATTTTGTTCTTGATTTATTTAACACCGTAACCCCAACAGAATTGAACGGGGAGGGGGAAAATGCGTCGAGTATAGGCATAAAAGTTACCAAAGGAAATAAAACAGCTTTTCTTGCCGCGGATATTACCGAATCATGCGGACTCGAGGATATTCTTGAGAATGATATTGGTGATGTTGATATTCTAAAAATCGGTCATCACGGATATTTTGGTTCCTCATCTCGAGATTTTCTTGATAAATTAAATCCTGAAATTGCGATTGTAACAAATCATCTTGGTAAAATATATCCGAATATAAAGTGGAATCTTATAATGCATTCAAAGCTTCCCGTTTATGCAACATATGATAATAATGGAATAATTGCTACATTTACGGATGACAACAATATTGTTTTGACAAAGAACATTCATTGAATTATTAATGTTTTATTAAAATATTACAGAATAAATTGACAAATCATGCTTGAATTGATATGATAACAGATATATAGTCGAAAATTCGGCTGTTTTCAGAAAATAAAATGGAACGGTAACAAACAATGAATCTGACTTGCTATGATTACCTGAAAGTTTGTGCAAATAAAACCGGCGATTATGATGCCGTACTTGCTTTCGGCACAAAAACCAAACTTTCAAAAATTATCCGCGATTCCGATGCGGTTGCGGCTTATATTAATTCAATAGGAATTAAAGGCGGAGATGTTGTAACGATATTTCTGCCTAATGTTGTTCATGCTTTTACAACTTTTTATGCATTGAATAAAATAGGTGTAATTGCCAATATTGTTCATCCTCTTACATCTCCCGAAGCACTTGCCGAGAATATTGAATTTACAAAATCAAAGGCTGTTTTTGTTCTTGATATTCTTGCTTCCAAATATGTTGATGAACTGAATAAATGTAATATTCCTGTTATTATTTGTTCAAATTCGGATTATCTTGTTGCACCTGCCGTGCCTGCACTTAAGGTTTTTGAAAAAATAAAAGGAAAAGGTATTGAAGGTTTTAAAAATTCTGTCAGGTATTCCAAAGCTGTTTCAATCGGTTCCAAAAAGAAAAGCATTGACAGTCATGACGGAAATAAGATTGCTGTATATCTGCATGGCGGTGGCACAACCGGTAAAAGCAAAACTATTATGCTTTCAAGCAACAACATTAATAATATAGCAACAAAACTCGAAGACCTTGACTGCCCGCATAAACCCGGCAGTGAATATTCTCTTCTTGTTCTTCCCTCATTCCATGCATTCGGTCTTGCCGTTGCAATGCATTTTCCAATAACGCATGGTTTTACATCTATACCTATGATTCAGTTTAACGCCGAAAGTGCAAACAAACACATGAGAAAGCACAATGTTACTTTTGTTCTCGGTGTTCCGAATATGTTTAAAAAGATGCTTGAAGAAAAACATTTTGACGGACCGCATCTTAAAAATCTTCGTCTTGTATTCTGTGGCGGTGATGTTCTTCCTGAAAGACTTGTCAGAGACTTCAATAAAACAGTTGCCAAAAACGGAGGAAAAGGTAAACTTTTCAGAGGTTATGGTTTAACAGAAGTTTCATCTGTGTGTACTGTTAACAGATATGATGCTTGCAGAGAAGAATCTATCGGCAAACCTCTTCGTGATATAACCGTTGAAATCTGGGATGAAATGAAAAACAGCCTTCCTGCGGGTCAGACCGGTGAAATTGTTATCAAAGGCGATACTTCAATGATTGGTTATTATAATGGAGATAACACTGCGAGAAATGACGGCGTTTATATAGATTCAAATGACGAAAGATGGATTCTTACCGGTGACCTCGGACATCTTGATTCGGATGGTTTCCTTTATTTTACCGGCAGAAAAAAACGCATGATTGTTATTTCCGGATATAATGTTTATCCTGTTGATATCGAAAATGCCGTTCTTCAGCTTCCTTTTATAAGTGAGGTTTGTGCTGTGCAGGGTTACCAAAAGAACAAACCTTGTGTAAAACTTTGTGTAACACTCAAGGAACAGATGAACCATGATGATGCTGTTGATAAGATTCAGGCATATTGCAAAAAAAATCTTGCCAAGTTTTCTTGTCCGAGAAAAATTGAAATTTTTGATTCATTTCCGAGAACAAAGATGGCGAAAATTGATTTTATGAAACTTTCTGATAAATATGAGCCGGAAAAAAAGATATTTGGAAAGGAAAGGAACTGATTAAATGAGCAAGCAGATTAGAAATGTTCAAAGCGGAGACACAGTTGCTCTTATGAAAACAACAATGGGAGATATCAAGATTCTCCTTTTTCCCGATGCGGCACCCAAGGCGGTTGAAAATTTTAAGACTCATGCTGAAAACGGATATTATACAGGAATTATTTTTCACAGAGTTATTCCTGATTTTATGATTCAGGGCGGTGATCCCACAGGCACGGGCAGAGGCGGTGAGAGCATCTGGGGCAGAAGCTTTGAAGATGAATTCAGCGTTGATTATCATAATATCAGAGGTGCTCTTTCAATGGCTAATGCAGGACCCGGAACAAACGGAAGTCAGTTCTTTATTGTTCAAGCAAAGGATGTTGATCCTGGTCTTCTTTCCCAGATGGAGCAGCTTTCTGACAGAGGTTTTCCGACAGAATGTGTTGAGGATTATAAAGCTCTCGGCGGTACTCCTTGGCTTGACTTTAAACACACTGTTTTTGGTCAGGTTACAGAAGGAATGGATGTTGTCGATTCAATTGCAACGGTTAAGACAGGCTTTGCAGATAAACCCGTTGAAGATGTTGTTATTCTCGGCATCGAAATCGAAACTGTATAATTTATATACCCCCGATATTCTTAATGGAATATCGGGGGTAAAGTTTATTTTGATGTTAAATCAGATGTTTCCGATTATTCTTGCAATAAGGCCTGCATATCTGTCTACAAGCGCAAAAATGAAATCCATAAATCCTAAATCAAAAATAAAATCATCACCGTCATCTGTTGATTTATCAGCGTTGAGTGTAAATCCTTCTGTGTAAACTACGCCACCTTCACCGAAAATTTCTGCTCTTACATAACCCTTGATCACATCTTCATAATCATTGAGGTCAAATGCAAGGTCATCGGCCTTGGTTGTTGCAATAAGCTTTCCGTCTGAAATCCAACGGATAAGAAGGGCGTTTTCGGAATCGATTGTGATTGTATCTTCAGCATCGTTAACGGTTATCGATTTAACCGAAGGTCTGGTTGCTGTGGCGAGGTAGCCTTCATCATTAAGAGCTGTATAACTAACACCAACCTGACCATCATCGCCTGATTTATCTTTTTCTTCTCTCTCTGCATCATATTCAACAACAAGTGCTGAAATTTTTGCGTAAAGTTCTGTTTCGCCATAGTGTGTCTTAAGACCTTCAGCAATCTGTGCAAGTTCGTCACGGTTATGAATGCATGTGCTCTGAGGAAGAAGTTCACCGTTGAGAAGTGCGTTTTTTATGCTTGCGCTTGTGTTTTCATTTGCAAGAATAAGTACGCTGCCGGTGTCAATTTTGTCAAGCTGATGGGCATCGCTTGTTGCAATTGCAGTTACGGTCTTTCCTTTTTCTGCAGCCATGGAGAGCATGATATCCCAGAGTTTTCTGTCGTATCTTGTTCTGCCGTCACCTTTGCTGTTTATATCAATTCCAATGCATGAGTCATATTTGTTAATGTATCCGTAGAATTTGTTGATGTAATAGTTATAAGAAGGATTGCTCATGTCATAAGCATCTTCCTGATAAAGCTCATAACGAGCCTGAGTATATTCACCGGGGTGATTGATAACAGAAAGACCGCCCGCCTTGTCAACTCCAACGATAGCATTTTTATAACCGCTGGGCATATTGCTTTCAAAAGGTGCAAACCAACTGTTAACGTGTGCGTTTATTGAAACGGCGTTGTTTTCGATTCCGAAAGGAATACGGAGAATTTTGAGACCGTCTGATGTTACAAAATAATCATCACCGTTTTCTGTTTTCATTTCATAAGCAGTACCTTTGGGAAGAGTGCCTTTTTCTTCAAGCATAACAAGATTTCCGTCGGTTTTACCTACAAGAGCCATAACATCTGTTACAAGTCTTGAATTTTTTGAACTGTCTGTCCAGCTTTTATTGCTGATTCCATGGTCGGTGGTTGCGACAACATCAAATCCTGTTTCATAATGACGTTCGATAGATGCAACAAGAGTATCATCGCCGTCACTTGCATTGGTGTGCGTATGAAGTGCAGCTTTATACTGATTTACTGTTTCCCAGTTTATGTTTTTATAAGGGTTGGTGATTGAATAGCCGTTGGTTGCTGCTTCAGATGCAAAAGCGAAGGGTAAACAAGTGAAAAGCATGATTGCAGCAAGGAAAATTGCAGTTGTTTTTTTCAGCATTAGAGTTTCCTCCTAAACAATTATTTTGAATATTATATCACTTATTAAGTTGTTTTGTAAATACTAAACAAAAATTTTAATTATAATTTGTAAATGAAAATATTTAATAAATTTGAA
>JAZSNQ010000181.1:0-19086 GCA_045536515.1 Acutalibacteraceae bacterium
GGAGCCGAAAATTTCAGAGTGAATTTTAGCTTCTTTAATCTTATCTTTAACTTCGTCTGATACAATAAAATAGTCAATTCTCCACCCTGCGTTCTTTTCTCTCGCCTTGAAGCGGTAGCTCCACCAGGAATATGCACCCTCAAGGTCGGGGTAAAGATAACGGAAGGAGTCAGTAAATCCGCTGGCGAGAAGAAGTGAAAATTTTTCTCTTTCTTCGTCGGAAAAGCCGGCATTACCGCGGTTGGTTTTAGGGTTCTTAAGGTCAATTTCGTTATGGGCAACATTCAGGTCGCCCGTGTAAATAACAGCCTTGGAATTTTTTAGTGACACAAGGTATTCCCTTAAATCGTCTTCCCATTTCATACGGTAGGGGAGTCTCTTAAGACCGTCCTGAGCATTGGGAGTATAACAGCAGACAAAATAGAAATTTTCAAATTCAAGGGTAATGAGTCTTCCTTCGCTGTCGTGTTCAGCTTTGTCCATACCGTAGAAAACGGAAAGGGGCTTTTCTTTTGTGAATACTGCAGTACCCGAATATCCCTTCTTTTCGGCATAGTTCCAATACTGATGATAGCCGTCAAGCTCAAGCTCCGCCTGACCCTCCTGCATCTTGGTTTCCTGCAGACAGAAGATGTCCGCATCAAGCGATGCAAAGCTTTCATAGAAATCCTTGCCCAGACATGCTCTTATTCCGTTGACGTTCCATGAAACAAATCTTTTCATCGCAAACCATCCTTTTCAGCAATATTAAAATGTATTATAACATATATTTTTAAATATGTCACCCTCAAATATTAATATTATGTAAATATTAATAAATTTGCAGCTGAATTTTTGGAAGTGCTTTTTCTCTTTTTGACTTGACAAATTGATGTTTTTGAGGTATTTTTAATATAAGTAAATCTGCGGTATTTCGCCGCAAAAACAAAAACATATTTTCAGGAGGAAGAATCATGAAAAAACTTCTCGCAATTCTCCTCGCAGCTTCAATGCTCTTTGCATTTGCAGCTTGCGGCGACAACACAGAAGAAACAACCACAACCACAGCTCCCGTAGCAGAAGACATTATCGACCACGGTGACCACACCCATCTCGCAGGCGATGAGAACATCAATCACGAAGACACAACAGCAGCGGTTGAAGACACAACAGCAGCAGTTGAAGATACAACAGCAGCAGTTGAAGACACAACAGCAGCAAACACTGAAGAAACAACTCTCGCTGCAGGCGAAACAACAACAGCAGCTCCCGCAGGCGACATGACCAAGGCTGATTTCGTTAAGTTCTTTAATGCTGAAACAGCTAAGGCAGCAAAGGGTACATACAACTACAACAGAGACTGCTCATACACAAGCCCCATCGACGTTGGCGGTGCAACAGATATCCTCAACGGCATCATCAGTGCTATCGACGAAAACTCCAGCCTCGACACAGTTGTCGGCGATTTCCTCGGCATCGGCGTTAAGAAGGGCACATTCCCCAAGGATGACCTCAAGGATGACTATCAGATCAAGGCTGCAAAGCTCACAGAAGCTGACCTCGGCAACTTCAAGGCTGCAAACGGCGTTTACACATTCACTCTTGCAAACGCTACCAACCCCAAGAAGACAAACGCTACTCCCTTCTCAAGATTCACAAATGACTTCATCACACACGAAGAAGTTGTTGACGGTATCGCAGAATTCACAACAGCTATCACCGTTAAGGACACAACCGTTAACTATAAGGATATCAAGGTTACAGTAACTGTTACAGACGGTAAGATTTCAAACATCAAGTATTCATATGCTTTTGATGCAGTTCTTTCACTCAAGGCAATTGTTACAATCAACGGTGACGGCGCAGCAGTTACAAAGGCTGAATTCTCAAACATCAAGTATTAATTTCAGATTAATATAAGATTTGCCCCTACACTCCGGTGCAGGGGCTTTTTGCTTTTATAAATGATTTTATTCGTCACAGACGGATTTAATTAAAAGAACCCTTTGTCAAAAGACAAAGGGTTCTTTTTGGAGCGGATGACGAGGCTCGAACTCGCTACCTCCACCTTGGCAAGGTGGCGCTCTACCAGATGAGCTACATCCGCAACTGCAAGAGAGATTATATCAAAGACTTATTCGGTTGTCAAGAGGAATTTTCAAACTTTTTTGAAACTTTTTGCAAAAATATTTTGAAAACCTATTTATTTGTTATTCGATAACTGCTATAATAAACTAAATATGCACAGAGATTGATGCGTTTCGCTCTGCAGGGGTGGTTTGTTACGGAAAAGAAAATTTGCCTGAGGTGTCTGCTTCGTGACTGCGGCAGGTCAGACACGTTCAGAACCGTTGCCGAGCATATAAAAAAGCTGTCCGATTCGGATAAGGCAAGCGATGAAGTCTATAAGAAAAGGGTTTCCGTTTGCTCGGAATGTGAGCACCTGTCAGAGGGCGTTTGCCTCAGATGCGGCTGTTATCCCGAATTCAGGGCGGCGTTCAAAAAACAGAAATGTCCCGACAAAAAATGGTAGAGGAGAAGATACAATGTATAATATTCTTATTTGTGATGACGAAGCCGATATCCGCACTGCGCTGAAGGTTTATCTTTCGGGAGAGGATTATCATATTTTTGAGGCGGAAAACGGCAAAGAAGCTCTTGAAATGATTGGAAAAGAAGAAATCCATCTGCTTCTTATGGATATCATGATGCCCGTGCTTGACGGTATAACCGCACTTGCAAAGCTCAGGGAAAACAATAACAACATCCCCGTTATTCTTCTTACCGCCAAAAGCCAGGACATGGATAAAATTATCGGTCTGAATGCAGGCGCGGATGACTACATAACAAAGCCTTTCAATCCCGTTGAAGTTATTGCGAGAGTCAAGTCACAGCTTCGCAGATATATGCGTTTCGGCGGAAATAACGAGGCACAGGAGAAGGTTGATTCTTCCGTTCTTCGCAACGGCGGTCTTGAACTTGATGACAATGCAAAAACCGTTACCCGTGACGGCGAACCCGTGAACCTTACACCCACGGAAATGATGCTTCTCAAGTTCTTCATGGAAAATCTTGACAAGGTATTTTCTCCCAAGGATATTTATCGCAAGGTGTGGAACGATGACCCGTTCGGCGCTGAAAACGTTGTCACGGTTCACATTAGACATCTTCGCGAAAAGATTGAAATTGACCCTGCAAGACCCGATTATCTCAAGGTTGTATGGGGTCACGGCTATAAAATGGAAAAGAAAAAGCCTCTTGAAAAAATCACAAAATAAGCAGGGGTGACAAACATTGAAAAACGGTTATCTGCGCTCTGAAAGCGACCGTACCGTGGCGCTCATAGTTCTTGTTTGCGTGACGATTATTGCTGCAGGCTGTTTTATGGGTATTTATTATCTTCAGAAATATAATTTCTATAACGAAGAAGCCGGCAATACCGCCAAAAGCGTTGCCGTTCAGCTTTATTCGGTTGACGATACCGAAGCGGCGAAGGACTATTATCTCTGTCTGCGTTCCGACAAAATTTACGGTATGGACAGCAGCGAATACAGAGTTGAGCACTATAAATCAAGATTTGATTTAAAAGAATCCAATTTTGTTTTTGTTGTCAAGAATGTTGTTAATGATGTCTTGTTTTACAGTCTTGACCCCGAAGGCAACGGCAATGCAGTATATGAATTTGTTGATCTGCAAGAGGCTTCGGATTTTTCGGGAGTATCGGATTTTTATTTCTTTGACAAAGAAGGGGACTTTATTCCGCTGACGGTGGAATATGTTATCCTTGCGCCGGAACTTCAGAAAACCACCGACAGATATACGAGTGCGTTTGAGTGGATTGATACTGCGTTCACTCTGAGGTATTTTGTATTTGTTGTTCTTTTTATCGCCCTTGCGATTATAATTGTTCTGCTGTCGCTGTTTGCGATAAATGCGGGAACGGTTGATGAAGAAACCGGCGAAATAATACCGGGCTTCATTGATAAGCTTCCGCTTGACCTTGTAACGGTGTTTATGATTCTGCTGTTTGTGGTTGCAGGAATGGTTCTCGGTCTTACCACGGCGGCGGATACGCAGATGGTTCTCAACAACGTTATCGTTATGATAATCAGCGTTGCGGCTGTTCTTGTTATTATGTCATATCTGACAACCTTCTCCGTAAGAGTCAAGATGGGCAAATTCTACAGAAACACGGTTATATATCATATTTTTCACAGATTCAAGAGAAAAACACCCCGTAAGATAAGACGTACTCTGATGGGAGAAATGACCCTTTTCAGAAAAATCGTTCTCGGCGTTGTTGCTTATATTGTTTTTGAGGGCGTAATTCTTGCTCTCATGGCTTATTTCGGATTTATCAACACTGAATTTTCCGATGCGGATATTGTTCTCAAGCTTTTCCTTATCGTCTGGGCGGTAACGAGACTCATCATGCTTCCGATTATAGTTATGATTGCAATTAACCTCAACTATGTTAAAGAAGAGGGCAGACGCCTTGCGGAAGGCGTCATGGGCGATGAAATTGCCGATAAGATTTCCGTTGCGGCGATTCGTGCCCACGGTCAGAACCTTGACCGAATCAAAAAAGAAATCAACAAGGCGATGGAGCAGGAGCTTAAGAGCGAAAGGCTCAAGAGCGAGCTTATCACCAATGTTTCCCACGATATCAAAACACCCCTCACCTCGATTAAGAATTATGTTGACTTTCTTAACAACGATAATCTGACCGATGAGGAGCGCAAAAATTATATCGCAATTATTTCAAAGCATACCGACAAGCTTTCAATGCTTCTCAATGACCTTATTGAAGCGTCACGCATTCAGTCGGGCAACATTGAAATAAGCCTTGAAAAAACAAGTCTTAACATTGTGATTGAGCAGACGGTTGAAGAATTTGCCATAAAGCTCGAAAAGAGTATGCTTATTCCGAGAATGACCATGCCCGAAGAGGATGTCTGCATCATGGGTGACGGAAAATGGCTCTGGAGAATTTTTGCAAATCTCATTAATAATGCCTGCAAGTATGCCGCACCCGAAACTGACCTTGAAATATGCCTTGAAAACATCGGTGAAAAGGCAAGAGTTACCATTTCCAATATTTCGAGCAGTGAGTTTTCCGTTGAAGGAAAGGAACTCTTCGAGCGTTTTGTCAGAGGTGACAGTTCAAGACACACCGAAGGTCACGGCCTCGGACTTTCAATCGCAAGAAGTCTTGCCGAGATGCAGGACGGAACATTGGATATTTCCGTTGAAGGCAATAAGTTTGCCGCAATTCTCGAGTTTGAATTATCAGAATAAAATTTCCACGGAGGATGTATGCACAGAAAAATAATTTCCGCCGCACTTGCCATGCTTCTTGTTTCGGGGCTTGCATCATGCAGAAAAAATGATGCTGATAACAAAACAACAACTTCATCCGAAGCTGTCACAACAACCGAAGCAGAAACCACCGTACCGACAACAGCGACAACAACCGCTGCACCGACAACGGTAACGACAACGGCAAAGCCAACCGCAACAAAGAAGCCGACAACCGCCAAAAAGGTAACAACCACTGTCAAAAAAGTTATAACAACAATTGTTGAAACTACGGAAAAAACAACCAAAAAGCTTAACCGCGGTGACTACCGCACGGAAGAAACGGCTGACACGGTTCAGCTGAAATACGGTGTTTACTGTTCAAGGGCAACCACAACAACTTATGTGAAGCTTGAAGACGGAAGCGAAGAGGTTTATGATGAGGAAGTGACCGAGGTTTTCTCACGCATTGGTTATGTTGCTTCGTATGAGGAGCTGCTTCCTGCTGCGGAGGAAAATAAAAAGCTTTATAAGTCCGAGATAAAAAAGGTTCTTGAAATAATCAATTCCTACCGTGAAGATGGCGGACTGGAACCGCTTGTTCTCGATGACAGGCTCACAACAATTGCCTGCGCAAGAGCCGAAGAAATCGCATGGTCAGGCAGGCATTCCCACTACAGACCCAACGGAAAATTCTTCTCCTCAATTCTTAAGGATGCCGGAATAGACAAGGGCAGTGCAGGCGAGAACATCGGCTGGGGTTATGCAGATGCGGAGTCGGTGTGCGAGGCATGGAAGAATTCCGAAACCCACTACGAAAACATTATGAATCCCGAATTCACAAAAGTCGGACTCGGTGTTGCCGCTGACCCCGATTCAAAAGGAAAGCTCTGCTGGTCACAGCTTTTCATTGATAATCTTGAATAACAAAAAATGAGCTGCCCGTAAAGGACAGCTCATTAACTTTATGCTGTTTTCAATTATGCGGTTTCTCCGCCGGTAAGACCGCCGAGGAGATCACCGATGTCGCCGAGACCGCCGCCTGTGCCGCCTGAACCGTTACCGGTGAGCATACCGAGAAGATCGGTAAGACCTGCGAGATCTTCAAAGATGCCGGGAAGGTCAACGCCTGCGAGCATATCGTTGATTTTAGCGGGAAGAGTGTTGAAGAAGAAGTTGAAGATTTCGAGGAAGAAGTCCTTGAATCTTGTGAAGAATGTGTAGGATTCGCCAACCTGAACATAGTATGTTTTGGTTTCTTCTTCGCCTACAACAATCCACTTTGCTTCGTTAGTTGTGGGGTCTTCGCCGATGCACTTCATCTTGTTGTAGTAAACGTTAACAGCAAGCTTTTCTTTGTTTGCGTTTGCATCGCCGGGAGTGAATGAACCCTTGAAAACCTTACCGTCTGATGATGTGAAATAGAGAGGTGTTGTGCTTGTGCCTACAGTGTAGTAAGCGGGGATGTATTTTGTGTCGCCGTACTGAGTGTCATGATACTTAGCGGGAGTATCTGCAGTTACGGAGATGGCGATGGGCTGGTTTGCATAGTTTACGCCTTCGGGAGCAATGAACTTGCAGTTCTTGAGCTCTGCGGGATAGCTGTCTCTTGAGTTTGTCTTGATTTCAAGAGGAAGGCTTGCGGGGTTGGGTTCGTATTCTGTTTCATCGAAGGTATATCTTGCGATGATGGGATATGTTTTATCAGCTGAAAGACCGGAGAAAAGTCCGCTTTCCTGCCAGTGTGCACCGTTGTCGATTGAGAATTCAACGCCTGTAACTTCCTGAACCGTGATTGTGGTCTTTGTCTTATCAACGAATACGGGCTTGGGAGCAATGCCCTTCTGAGCAAGGTTGAGAGTTTTTATGATAACCTGTGAAGGTGCGCTTGCGTAGGTTGTTGCTGTTTCTTTGACTCTCATTTCGATTGTGTGAGAAGTGCCGGGTGTAAGATTGTCAAAGAGTGTCTTGCTGCCCCATGCGCCGCCGTCAATTCTGTATTCACAGCCTGAAACGGATGCAATTTCGATTGTGGTTGAGGTTCTGTTCTTGGGAACGGGTGCGGAAGGAGCCGCAGCCTGTCTGAGAAGCTTGATGTTGAGAGTCTGGCTTACGATTTCTCCGCCGATAAATGCACTGACCTGTGTTGTGTATGTGGTGCCGTATTCAAGGTTGCAGTAGAAGAAAGCTTCGTCTGTTTCCGTGAGAAGAGTGGGAGCTGCAACTGTTGAGGGAGATGTTGTGAAGCTGATACTCCATGTTTCAGCTTCTGCAAGCTTTTTGATTTCAAGGGTTTTGGCGGATGTGTTGAGTTCGTAGTCTGCAATGATTACAGCCGCATTTGCGGAAATTGCCATGCCTGAGAAAAGCATGAGCATTGCCATAAACATTGCAAGAATTCTTTTTGTGAGTTTCATGGTTAAGCCTCCGTTTTATTTTTTTGCCTTTTCGGCAGTTGCTTGGATTATAACACAATATTTCATAAAATGGAATACTATTTTTTTAATATTTTATTAAATTTCTCGAAATAAAACATTAAAATACAATCTATTGACAAAATTTCGGCTTTCATTTATATTTAAAATATAAATGACCCGAGGTGATTTTATGAACAGAGCAGACAAGGCGAAGGAGCTTTTTGAGGGCGGCTGCAACTGCTGTCAGGCGGTTTTTCTTGCTTTTCTTAAAGAAACCAATCTTTCCGAAGCGGATGCAATGCGTCTTTCCGCAGGCTTCGGCGGCGGAATGGGCAGAATGAGAGAGGTCTGCGGTGCAGTAAGCGGCATGACGATGGTGCTTTCAAACAAATTTGCTTCAACCGACCCCAACGACCACGAAAAAAAGAAAGAATTATATGCCCTTATCCAGAAAGCGGCAGGAGATTTCAGGAATGAAAACGGCTCGATAATCTGCCGTGAGCTTCTCGGACTTTCCGAAAAAGCATCCGCACCCGAACCCGAAAAAAGAACAACCGAATACTATAAAAAACGCCCTTGTGCCGAGCTTGTGCACTGTGCGGCACGGATTGCGGAAAAATATCTTGAGGAAGAATAAAATAACACTTGTATCATTAAAAAATATATGCTACTATATATAGCGTAACAATAAAATTTAGGAGTGATTTCAATATGAAGCTGCCCGTAGCGGTTCAGCTCTACTCAGTCAGAGATGACATGGAAAAAGATTTTTACGGTACAATCCGTAAAATGAAGGAATTTGGTTATGACGGCGTTGAATTTGCAGGTCTTTTCGGTCAGAATCCCGAAGAAATCAAGGCATTCTGCGAAGAAATCGGCATAGTTCCCATTTCTGCTCACGTTCCTTATTACGATATGCTTGAAAATCCCGAGGCTGTTCTTGCAGACTACAAGACAATCGGCTGCAAGTATGTTGTTGTTCCTTATCTCACCGAAGAATGCAGACCCGGCACAGACGGTTTTGCCGCAACGGTTGAGGGAATTCGCAAAATCGGCGAAGCCGCAAAGGCTCTCGGACTTCAGCTCCTCTATCATAACCACGATTTTGAATTTGTTAAAATCGGCGAGGAATATGCTCTTGACGTTCTTTATTCAAGCGTTTCCGAGGACATCCTCAAAACCGAAATTGATACCTGCTGGGTAAATGTTGCAGGTGTTAATCCTTCCGAATATATTGAAAAATACAGCGGCCGTTCACCCGTTGTTCATCTCAAGGATTTCAAGAGAAGCGGCGAAAAGCTCGGCAAGCTCTATGACCTCATAGGTATTGACGATGAAGGTGAACAGCAGGAAGAAGAGGATTCGTTCTCCTTCATGCCCGTAGGCTACGGCGTTCAGGATATGCCCGCAATCCTTGCCGCTTGCGAAGAAGCAGGCGCAGAGTGGGTTGTTGTTGAACAGGATAATCCCGCAAAGGGCGAAACTCCCGAAAACTCCGTAAGACTCAGCAGAGAATATCTTAAGACACTTAATTGGTAATCAATTAAATATAAAGCGAGGTAACTATTATGTCAAATATTCTTGATAAGTTCAAAGAAGCTCCCGCAGAAGAAAAAGTAAGAGACATGAGCAAAAAGCTTAAGGTCGGTATCATCGGTACAGGCTGGATTGCAGAAGCTCACGTTAAGGCATATCAGAAATGCCCCGATGTTGAAATCGTTGCAGCTGCAGACCTCATTCCCGGCAAGGCAGAAGCTTTCTGCGAAAGATACGGTGTTGACGGCGACGTTAAATTCTTCCCCAGCCACAAGGAGCTCATTGATGCAGGCATCTGCGATGCAGTAAGCGTTTGCACATATAACGCAACTCATGCCGAATGTGCAATCTATGCTCTCGAACATAACGTAAGCGTTCTTCTTGAAAAACCCATGTGCGTAACTCTCGAAGAAGCTGTTGCAATCTGCAAGGCAGAAAAAGCAAGCAACGCCGTTCTTTCAATCGGCTTCCAGCCCAGATTTGACGAGAACATGAAGATGCTCAAGAAGGTTGTTCAGTCGGGTGAACTCGGTAAGATTTATTATATCCAGACAGGCGGCGGCAGAAGAAGAGGCATCCCCACTCCCTTCGGCACATCCTTCATCGAAAAGGAAACCGCAGGTATCGGTGCTCTCGGCGATATCGGCTGCTATTCACTCGATATGGTTCTCAATTCAATCGGTTATCCCAAGCCCCTCACTGTTTCGGGCTATAAGTCAGACTTCTTCGGCAAGAGCCCCGATTACGAACATCACGATGTTTTCGGCGTTGACGACTTTGCCGCAGGCTTCATCCGTCTTGAAGGCGGCATAATCCTTGACTTCAGAATTGCATGGGCAATGAACCTTGACACACCGGGTGACACAATCATCATGGGTACAAAGGGCTCCGTAAGAGTTCCTTCAACCGAATGCTGGAACGGCAGCATCGGCGGTCCTCTTGTAATTTACCACGAAATCGCAGGCGAGCAGATTGAAACATATATTCCCATGAAGAATAATGATGTTGACTGCTTCGATATCAAAATCCGTTCATTCGTTGACGCTGTCAAGGAAGGCGGCGAAGCACCCGTTCCCTGCAGCCAGATTCTCTATAATCAGGCTATCATCGACGGTATTTCACGTTCCGCTGAACTCGGCAGAGAAATCGAGCTTGATATCCCCGAAATCTAAAAAATTATCATTAAGGCTGTTTCCGAAAGGAAACAGCCTTAATTTTTTATTGAAAATGCGATATATATATGGTATCATATTACATATGCATACTTTTGAGGTTAGATATGAAACGGAAATTTTCTCAGACAAGAATAATAGCACTCGGCTATATCAGCATTATTGTTATCGGAACGATTCTTCTCATGCTTCCGTTTGCATCGGCAAGCGGTGAAAGCGTGGGTTTTGTTCCTGCGCTGTTCACGGCAGTTTCATCGTCATGCGTTACGGGTCTTGTTGTTCTTGATACCGCAACAAGCTGGACTCTTTTCGGTCAGGCGGTAATAATAACTCTCATACAAATCGGCGGTCTCGGTTTCATGACGATAGCAACGATGTTTTCTTTGCTTCTTAAACGGAAAATGGGACTCCGCGAGCGTGAAATAATGGTTGAAAGCATCAACACCGAGCATATCGGCGGAATAACGAAGCTGACCAAAAAAATCATAGCAGGAACAGCGATTTTTGAAGGTGCAGGCGCTCTTTTGCTTGCAACGAGATTTGTTCCCGAGTTTGGCGTTGCCAAGGGAATATGGTATTCCGTTTTTCATTCGATTTCCGCTTTCTGCAACGCAGGATTCGACCTCATGGGCATAAAAGAACCCTATTCCTCGCTTGTCGGTTTTTCCGATGATGCGGTGGTTATCCTCACGGCGTCAATGCTTGTTATAACAGGCGGTATCGGCTTCCTTGTCTGGGACGATATCAGCAAGAAGAAACTGAAATTCAGGCGTTATCAGCTTCATACGAAAATTGTTCTCACGGTAACGGCGTTTTTGCTTGTTGTGCCGTGCATACTTTTCCTTATATTTGAACGCAATTTCACAAATTCGGGTCTCGGCTTCGGCGAAAGTCTGCTGAATTCGGTTTTCGATTCCGTAACGGCAAGAACGGCAGGCTTCAATTCAACAGATACCGCAGCGCTTGCTCCTGCAAGTAGAATTCTGACCGTTTTTCTTATGTTTATCGGCGGTTCGCCGGGTTCAACGGCGGGCGGCATCAAAACAACAACCCTTGCGGTTATTGCAATTTCAACATTCAACGGCATAACACGCAGACAGTCGAAGGGCATTTTCGGCAGAAGACTTGAAAAGGATGCAATCCATAAGGCAAGCTCCGTTGTGTTTACGAATATGAGCCTTGCGATTTTCGGAATCATTGCAATTCTTGCAATTCAGCCCGATTTTGCAATTTCGGATGTTATTTTTGAGTGCGTTTCGGCAATAGGCACGGTCGGTATGACAACGGGCATAACCCGTGACCTTGCAACGGCATCAAGGCTGATTGTTGCATTTCTGATGTTCTGCGGCAGGGTAGGCAGCGTATCGTTTGCGCTTGCGCTTATGGAGAAAAAAGCCGCGCCTCCCGTTAAAAACCCGAGAGAAAAAATCACGATAGGATAAAAAAGTGAACATTGAAGAGTCAAGGGTCTGCGACGCGGATTCAATTCGGAATTAAGGGTCGCTTCGCTCCGAATATAATTGCTTCGCAAAAGCTGATTATAAGTGAATAGTTAAAAGTGAATAGTGAAGAGTTGAGGACGGGTTTCACCCGTACCCATTATAATTGCTCCGCAAAAACTGTTTGAGTGAATAGTTGAAATCAAATAATATAATTGGGTGTGGGCAACGCCCACCCATAACTTTTCACTTTTTACTCTTCACTTTTCACTGACAAAGGACAACGCCACCTTTGATTTTTCATTTTCTATTAATCAACAATAAAAGGATGTTAATTATGAAATCATTTTTAATTATCGGTATGGGCCATTTCGGACACCATCTTTGTCAGAGTCTTGCAAAATATGACTGCGAAATCATGATAGTTGACCGTGATGAGGCGGCAATCGAGGATATGCTTCCTTATGTTGTGAGTGCGAAAATCGGCGACTGTACTAATATTGAGGTTCTGAAAACCTTTGATATTCCATCGTTTGACACCTGCTTTGTCTGCATCGGCGAGAACTTCCAGAACAGCCTTGAAATAACAAGTCTGCTAAAGGAATGCGGTGCAAAGAAGGTTATCAGCAAGGCGGACAGAGATATTCAGGAGAAATTCCTGCTCCGAAACGGTGCGGATGCCGTAATCTATCCCGAAAAGAATATGGCGGAGAGATATGCGGTGCGTGAAAGCAGCGAGCATATTTTTGACTATATCAATCTCGGCAGCGAATATTCGATTTTTGAAATTGACGTTCTTGACCGCTGGGTGGGTAAAACCGTAAAAGACCTCAATTTCAGAGTAAAATATAACCTTGTTGTTCTTGCAACCAAGAAGAATGACGAGGTGAAACCCGTTATCACGGGCGAAAGACGTTTTGAAAAAGACGAGCATCTTCTCGTTCTCGGAAAAGAAGACGATGTCCGCCGACTTACAAAATAAATCAAAAGAGGAATCGTTATGGAAAATATAAAATCATCACGCAATCTCACGATGCTTACGGATTTCTATGAAATCACCATGGCAAACGGTTATCTGAAAAACGGCTACAAGGACACCATTGCATATTTTGATATGTTTTACAGAAAAGTGCCCGGCGGCGGCGGTTACGTTATCATGGCGGGCGTTGAACAGCTTGTTGAATATCTTTCAAATCTGAAATTTACCGCAGAGGATATTGAATATCTGCGCAGAAAAGGTTTCGGTGACGAATTTCTCGATTATCTTTCAAACTTCGAGTTTGCCTGCGATGTGTGGGCAATTCCGGAAGGCACTCCCATTTTTCCCGGCGAACCCATTGTAAAGGTAAAAGGTCCCGTTGTTCAGGCGCAGTTTATCGAAACGATGGTGCTTCTCTGCATCAACCATCAGAGTCTCATCGCAACAAAGGCAAACCGTATTTCAATGGCTGCACAGGGCAGGGCTGTCATGGAATTCGGCTCAAGACGTGCTCAGGGGGCAGACGGTGCTGTTCTCGGTGCAAGGGCGGCATATATCGGCGGATGTGCAGGCACTGCGTGCACAATCAGTGATGAAATGTTCGGCGTTCCGGCACTCGGAACAATGGCTCACAGCTGGGTTCAGCTTTTTGACAGTGAATATGAAGCTTTTGCAGCTTATGCAAGGGAATATCCCGACGGCTGCACTCTTCTTGTTGATACCTATAACGTTCTCAAATCGGGCGTTCCCAACGCAATCAGGGTTTTTGACGAGGTTCTTAAGCCTCAGGGAAAACGTCCCAAGGGCATTAGAATTGACAGCGGTGACATCACTTATCTTTCAAGAAAAGCCAGAAAAATGCTTGACGAAGCAGGCTATCCCGACTGCGGGATTGTTGCTTCAAACTCGCTGGATGAATACATTATCCGCGATATGCTCATTCAGGGTGCAAAGGTCGATTCCTTCGGCGTTGGCGAAAGACTCATAACATCCTCGGCAAATCCCGTTCTCGGCGGTGTTTATAAGCTTGTCGGCGTTAAAAAAGACGGTGAGGTTATCCCCAAAATCAAGCTCAGCGAGAATGTTCAGAAGATTACAACCCCCGGAAATAAAAGGGTTTACAGACTTTTTGACAAGGAAGACGGAAAGGCAATTGCCGACCTCATAACTCTTGCCGATGAAACAGTCGACGAGACACAGCCCTATGAGCTTTTTGACCCCGACTACACATGGAAGCGCAAAACCGTAACAAATTTTGTTGCAAAAGAGCTTCTTGAACCGATTTTTGCGGGCGGTAAATGCGTTTATAAGAAAAAGACCATTCAGGAAATCAAAAATTACTGCAAGGAGCAGGTTGATACCCTTTGGGATGAGGTTACGAGATTTGAAAATCCGCATAATTATTATGTTGACCTTTCGCAGCCTCTCTGGGATATGAAGCAGGAGCTTCTTCGCAAAAACGGCAAATAATCGGAGGATTTTATCATGATAAAAGAATTTATGGATAAGGATTTTCTCCTTTATAACGAACCCTCGGTGAAAATGTTTGAAGCGGCGGATAAAATGCCGATTTTCGATTGGCACTGCCATCTTTCACCCAAGGAAATCTATGAAAATAAACAACCCGAAGATATCGCATGGCTCTGGCTTGCAGGCGACCACTATAAGTGGCGTGCAATGCGTTCGTGCGGTGTTGAGGAAAAATATATAACGGGAGATGCAAGCGGCTACGAAAAGTTCAGGGCTTTTGCGTCAATCATGCCTTATCTTATCGGCAACCCCATGTATCATTGGTGTCATCTTGAGCTGAGAAGATATTTCGGAATTTACGATATTCTCAGTGCGGAAACAGCCGACGATATCTGGAACAGAGCGAATGCCGCAATCAAAGCGGGCGGTTTTACTCCGAGGGAGCTTATCGAAAAATCGAATGTTTCCCATCTCTGCACAACAGATGATCCTGCAGATACACTTGAATATCATAAACTCATAGCAAAAACCGATTTCAGGTGCAAGGTTCTTCCCGCATTCCGACCCGACAAGGCTCTCGGAATCGACCTTCCCGCATGGAAGCCGTGGCTTGCCGACATGGAAAAAACCGCAGGCAGAGCAATTGAAAGCTTTGCAGCTCTTTGTGATGTTCTCAAAGAGAGAATTGAATTTTTTGCTTCCATGGGCTGCCGTGCAAGCGACCACGCATTTTCATATGTTCCCTATGAAGAATCAACTGCGGAAGAACTTGAAGAAATCTTCGCAAAGGCAAAAAACGGCGGCAGAGTTTCCGTTGTTGAAGCCGATAAATTCAAAACCGCACTTCTTTCCGTGCTTGCAGCCGAATATGCAGAAAGAGGTTGGGGCATGGAGCTTCACATAGGACCTATCAGAAACAACAATACCCTCATGTTCAACAAAATCGGACCCGATGCAGGCTTTGATTCAATCGATGACAGAGAAATCGCAGGCAAGCTTTCACGCTTCCTCGACAGTCTTGCGGTCAAAGAAAAACTCCCCAGAACCGTGCTTTTCACTCTTAATCCCAAGGATAACTATGTTCTCGGAACAATGCTCGGCAATTTCCAGACTGCCGAAGCAGAGAGCAAGATTCAGTTCGGTTCGGCATGGTGGTTCAACGATAATATCGACGGCATGAGAGAGCAGATGAAGGCTCTCGCAAACCTCGGTGCACTCGGCAAATTCGTCGGTATGGTTACGGATTCGCGTTCCTTCCTCTCATATCCCAGACACGAATATTTCCGCAGAATCATGTGCGGTCTCATGGGCGATATGGTGGCTCAGGGTCTTTATCCCTATGATGAAAAAATGCTCTGCAAAATAGCAGAAGATATTTCATACAATAATGCAATAAAATATTTTGGTGTGAAAGGATGAAATCAATGGCAAAATATGTTCTTGCCCTCGACCAGGGTACAACAAGCTCAAGAGCGATAGTTTTTGACAAAAAAGGCAATATCGTAAGCAAGGCGCAGAACGAATTTGAACAGATTTATCCTCGGGCAGGCTGGGTTGAGCATGACCCTCTCGCCATTCTTTACAGCCAGTTTCAGGCGGTGTCTTCGTGCATCATGCAGGGCGGAATCAGCCCCGAAGATATTGCAGGTATCGGCATTACAAATCAGCGTGAAACAACCATTCTCTGGGACAGACAGACGGGCAAACCCGTTTATAACGCAATTGTCTGGCAGTGCCGCAGAACGGCAGATATCTGTGAAGATATCAAGGCTCAGGGACTTGAAGATTATATAAAAGACAAGACCGGTCTTGTGGTTGATGCTTATTTCTCCGCAACAAAAATAAAGTGGATTCTTGACAATGTTCCTTTCGCAAAAGAGCTTGCCGAGCAGGGCAGACTTCTTTTCGGTACGGTTGAAACATGGCTAATCTGGAATCTCACGGGCGGAAGCGTTCATGTTACGGACTATTCAAATGCATCGAGAACAATGCTTTTTGATGTTGATAATCTCTGCTGGGATAAATTCCTCTGCGAGAAGCTCGGAATTCCCATGTCAATCCTTCCCGAGCCGGTTCCTTCAAGCAAGATTTACGGCAGGGTTTCAAAGGGTATTCTCGGTCTTGAATTCCTTGAAGGAATCCCCATCTGCGGCGCAATCGGCGACCAGCCTGCCGCCCTTTTCGGTCAGGGCTGCTTTGAAGCGGGGCAGGCAAAAAATACATACGGCACAGGCTGTTTCCTTCTCATGAATACGGGCGAAACCCGTGTAAAATCAAAGAATAATCTTGTTACGGGCGTTGCATGGGGCATCGGCAATAAGGTTGAATATGCAATCGAAGGCTCGGCGTTCAACGCAGGCTCGGTTATCAAGTGGCTGCGTGACGAGCTCCATATGATTGACACCGCAAAGCGCTGCGATGAGCTTGCGGAGAGCGTTCCCGATGCAAACGGAATCTATTTTGTTCCCGCATTCACGGGACTCGGTGCGCCCTATTGGGATATGTATGCAAGAGGAACAATTGTCGGTCTCACAAGAGGTGTCAACAGAGCGCATATCGCAAGAAGCGTTCTTGAAGCAATTGCATATCAGGTTACCGACCTTCTTGAAGCAATGAAATCCGATTCGGGAATTGATTTCACTGAGCTTCGTGTTGACGGCGGTGCGAGTGTAAGCAATATCATGATGCAGATTCAGGCAGATATGATAAGATGCAGCGTAAACCGTCCGAAAAATGTTGAAACAACGGCTCTCGGTGCGGCTTATCTTGCAGGTCTTGCCGTCGGTCTCTGGAAAAGCACGGAAGAAATCCAGCATAACCGCGTGGTTGAAAAAGTGTTTGAACCCGAAACCGATATCGAAAAGAGAAACGCTCTCTATGCAGGCTGGAAAAAGGCTGTTGACTGCTCAATGGGCTGGGCTAAATAATTATGAATGCGTAATGCGTAATTCGGAATTATGCAGGGGTCGATGCCCACATCGACCCTTAATCTTTTATAATCTGGAGATGTTAAAATGGACTATTTAAAGGAGTCTTTGCGACTTCACTATGAATGGAAAGGCAAGCTTGAAACAAAAACAAGGGCAAGTGCTTCATGTAAGCAGGATTTGTCGCTTGCATATACTCCCGGCGTTGCCGCACCCTGCCTTGAAATTCAGAAGGACATAAATAAAAGCTATGAACTCACAAGAAGATGGAATACCGTTGCCGTTATAACCGACGGCACGGCTGTTCTCGGTCTGGGAGATATAGGCCCCGAGGCAGGTATGCCCGTTATGGAGGGCAAGTGCCTTCTTTTCAAGGCTTTTGCCGATATTGACGCAATTCCTCTCTGTATCCGTTCAAAGGATACGGACGAAATTGTCAGAGCAGTTTCGCTTTTTGCAGGCAGCTTCGGCGGCATAAATCTTGAGGATATTGCAGCTCCGAGATGCTTTGAAATTGAAAGAAAGCTCAAGGAAATCTGCGATATTCCCGTTTTTCACGATGATCAGCACGGCACTGCTGTTGTTGTTCTCGCGGCGGTGCTCAATGCACTCCGCTGTGTGGGCAAAAAGCTTGAAAACTGTACGGTTGCGATGAGTGGTGCGGGTTCTGCAGGTTCTGCAATCGCAAAGCTTCTCAATGCCTGCGGCGCAGGAAACATAATCATGAGCGACAGAGAGGGTATCATCTGCAAGGGTCAGCCTCTTTCGCCTGCTTTTGATGAGCTTGCCGGTTTCACCAATAAAAACCGTATCACGGGCACTCTTGCCGATGCAATGAAGGGCGCGGATGTGTTCGTGGGTGTTTCCGCAGGCGGAATCGTCAGCAAGGAAATGGTGGCATCCATGGCTGAAAATGCGGTTGTCATGGCTATGGCTAACCCTTCGCCCGAAATTATGCCCGATGAAGCTCTTGCGGCAGGTGCGGCAGTTGTCGGCACGGGCAGAAGCGATTTTCCCAATCAGATTAACAACGTTCTTGCTTTTCCCGGAATTTTCAGAGGTGCTCTTGATGTGAGGGCATCGGATATCAATGAAGAAATGAAGCTTGCCGCTGCCCATGCGATTGCAGACCTCGTTTCAGCAGAAAAACTCTGCCCCGAATATATCCTTCCCGAAGCGTTTGACGAAAGGGTGGGTCCTGCTGTTGCAAAGGCAGTTGCCAAGGCTGCACGCGACAGTAATGTTGCACGAATTTAAAGAGTAAAGTTTAGTGATAATAAACAAAAAATGTTAGTGTAAGGTTTATTTGATTTTTTGCTATTGCTTTATTTTATAAAATATGTAATAATTATTCAGTAAAAATGGACTGAAGTGCAAAACTTCTTCAGATTTACATCTGAAACTTTATTTAAAGGAGGAAAACTTATGTCCAAAATGAAAAAGGTCATCAGCCTTGTGCTTTGTATCGCAATGCTTGCAGGTACATTCACATTCCTCGGTGATCTCATCGCTCCTGCAGTCAGTGCGGCTGAAGGATCAAATGTAAAAACATATGCAGAAATCGATGCACAGTATGACAAGTTTGTTTATGTCGGTATTGATGTTATCGAAGTTGCAAACGGCGAACTCACCGACGGTTATGTTCAGCCCGGTGACTGGCTTGAATACCACATGACAGTTCTTTCCGATATGTATGTTTCAACAGCATACCCTCTCCTTGTTTATACCAAGGACTTCTTTGACTGCCGTGTTGTAACAAGCACAACTCCCAAAAATCACGACAACTACACAAACAACGACTATGAAGGTAACCTCAAGTTCACAGACGGTACCCTCATGAACCCCGACCATCCCTATGCTGCTCCCAAC
>JAZSNQ010000209.1:0-4456 GCA_045536515.1 Acutalibacteraceae bacterium
CATTCATTTGAATGTCCTCCTTTTGATTTCTTGGTGCAGTTGGTAGCCGCACCCTTATTCTATCAAAAGGAGTTTTTCTTGTATACGCATCGCTAAAGCTTTTTGGGAACCCCTGGCACAGCCAGGGGTTTTCAAATACAATAAAGACCTGTGCATTTTACTGTGCACAGGTCTTTGAATTACCCGTTGATTTTTTCTGCGTATGCAAGGGCTTCGTCGATATTCGGAAGGAAGTTTTCTTCTCCGACTTCGTCATAGAAGCCTGCTTTTTTCATAACCGCAAGAGGCTGTTCGTTTGTGTGAGAAAGAATAAGCGTCAAATCAGATTTTTTGCAGGTTGAATAAATTTCATTGAGAGCACGCATTGCCGTTGAGTCAAGGGCGGGAACGTTTCTCATGCGGAGAATAACGGTCTTTATTCCCTCTTCAAAAGTGATTGAGTTGAATTTTTCTGAAGATGCAAAGAACATCGGTCCTTCAAATTCAATAACCGTTGTATGTTCGGGAATTTCCTTGAGTCTTTCGCTGTCGGGTGCATTTTCGCCGCCCTTCGTCCATGTTCTGATGTGGGTAACATCTGCCATCCTCTTCATAAAGAGAACAACAGCAATAATCATACCGACTGCAATTGCAACAACAAGGTCAAAAACAACCGTCAGAACAAAAGTTACCACAAGAGCGATAATATCACTCTTCGGTGCGGTTTTGCAGATTTTTACAAACTGTCTCCACTCGCACATATTATAGGCAACCATAAAGAGGATTGCGGCAATAACGGGCATGGGAATCCATGCGGCATAAGGCATAAGAACAACAAGAACAAGAAGAAGAACAAGTGCATGAACAATGCCTGAAACGGGAGTTCTTCCGCCGTTTTTGACGTTTGCGGCTGTTCTTGCAATTGCACCTGTTGCGGGAATACCGCCGAAAAGTCCCGAACAGATATTGCCCACACCCTGAGCGATAAGCTCGGTGTTTGAATTATGCTTATCGTTAATCATTCCGTCGGAAACAACGCAGGAAAGAAGCGACTCAATACCTGCGAGAATTGCAATTGTGAAAGCACTCGGAATAAGCTGTTTAACAGTATTGAAGCTGAATTCGGGAAACACAAATTTCGGCAAATCACGGGAAATCGTATAGAGGTCTCCGACCGTATTTACTTCCATATCAAACACTTTTACAACAACAACTCCGACCACAACCGCTATGAGAGAACCGGGAATTTTCTTGCTGATTTTAGGCCATACAATAAGAATTGCAAGTGCGATTGCACCCATAAGAAATGCCTGCCAATTGATTGTTGTGATTGAATGGGCAATTGCTTCAACCTTTTCTGCGGTTTCAACCGTAGGCATACCCTCGGGGAAGGCAAGACCGAGAAAATCCTTTATCTGACCGATAACTATTGTCAGAGCGATACCCGAAGTAAAGCCCGTTGTTATCGTGTGAGGAATATATTTGATAAGCGAACCGAAACGTAACACACCCATAAGAATGAGTATAAGGCCTGCCATAAGAGTTGCAATAACAAGTCCGCTTGTTCCGAATTGGGCAACAATGCCTGCAACTATTGTTGCAAAAGCCGCCGTGGGACCTGAAATATTGACATTGCTGCCACCGAGAAAAGCGATAACAAAACCTGCTACGATTGCGGTGTAAATACCCTTTTCGGGTGAAACACCCGATGCAATTGCAAGAGCGATTGAAAGCGGAAGAGCGATAATTGCAACAATAACACCTGCAACAAGGTCATTCACAAGCTGTTTTTTACTGTAATTTCTGAGGGATGAAAATAATTTCGGCTGAAATATGTTCATGGCAATTCTCCCTTTAATCAATTTATTCCGCATCGTATTATACGCCTTTCATCTTGATTTTCAAGGGTTTTCACCTTTGTTTTTTATTTTCGGAAATTGTTACAACTTCGCACCGTTTTTGCTGTTTTTTGTAGTAAAAATATGGACAAAAAAGGAACGCCTGTTACAGCGTTCCTTAATAATTATTTATTAAAGGCTCTTGAGTTTTTCTTCAAGAAGAGTTCTGATAACTGCGGGGTCGCCCGTACCCTTGAGTTCCTTCATAACACTTCCGAAGAGTGCCTGCGCAGCCTTGGTCTTGCCACTCTTGTAGTCTGCAACTGCCTTATCATTTGCAGCGATAACACGGTCTACGGTATCGGAAATAAAGGACTCGTCAACCTTTGCGTTGAGCGCATTTTCTTCGCAGAATTTATCAACATCAACGTCATTTTCAAATACTGCGGAAAGAATCTTCTTGCCTGCCGCACGGGTGATTTCACCGCTTTCTGCAAGCTCGATGATTCTTGCAAGCTTTTCGGGGCTGATTTCAAGAGAATCAAGCTCAAGACGTTTCATCTGACCCATGCATTCGGTAAGAATCCAGCTTGCAACTGTCTTGGGGCTTCTGCCCATTGCAACAACCTTATCAAAAGTATCGGAGAGCTTTCTGTCGGATGAAAGAACGGATGCTTCCTTGGTTGCGATGCCCATTTCCTCATAATACTTTGTCTTTTCTTCTGAGGTTGCAGGCATGCTTGCTCTGATTTTTTCAAGCCATTCATCATCAATAATGATGGGCATGAGGTTGGGGTCAGGGAAATAACGGTAATCAGCCGCAGTTTCCTTGTTTCTCATTGGGAAGGTGCGTCTCTTGACATCATCCCAGCGGCGTGTTTCCTGAACGAGCATTTCGGTATGACGTTCAATCGCATCAACGTGGCGAACCTTCTCAAATTCAATTGCATCCTTGATTTCGGAAAGTGAACTCATATTCTTGATTTCGGAACGTACACCGAGTTCGTTTGAACCCTCGGGACGGACAGAAATATTGACATCGCATCTCATTGCGCCTTCTTCGCATTCGGAAATACCCGCAAACTGAAGGCTTGATTTGAGCTTCTTAAGATAAGCGATAACTTCGTCGGATGAACGGAAGTCGGGCTTGCTTACGATTTCAATAAGAGGAACGCTTGTGCGGTTGTAGTCAACAAATGAAGTGTTTGTTGCTTCATCGTGAACAAGCTTACCTGCGTCCTCTTCAACGTGAATCTGCTTGATTCCGATCTGTCTGCCGTTGATATCAACACTGCCTTCAACACAAACGGGATGGAACCACTGTGTTATCTGATAAGCGCAGGGAAGGTCGGGATAATAATAGCTCTTTTTATCAAAAGTTGTATACTGATTGATTTTGCAGTTGAGCATGAAACCTGCTTTAACTGCAAGCTCGATTGCATGCTTATTGGTCACGGGAAGCATACCGGGCATACCGCTGCATGCAGGGCATACGCAGTCATTGGGCTCTTTGGGGCTTGAATGACCGCCGCAGGAGCAGAAAAGCTTTGAGTCTGTTGAAAGCTCAACATGAGTTTCAAGACCGATAACAAGTTCGTATTTCATCTTTTATGCCTCCATTCCTTCAACGGTATGAGCGATGCTCAGAAGCACGCTCTCTTTATATGAATCGGCGATAAGCTGAACGCCCTTTGTTACAACTGCGGGCATACCTGTGATGCTCGGAATTGCGGTGTAAAGGCTTTCTTCAAAAACCTTGCCGAATGCTTCAAGGATATCATAAGCCTGATAGCTTGTTTTTCCGCAGGCGGGTGCAAGAATTGCATCATATGAAGCAAGGATTTCTCTTACCTTGTCACAAGCAATTCTTCTGATACGGAGTGCCTTGTCATAGCAGTTTTCGTATCTGCCCTTTGAAAGAACATCCGAACCGTAGATGATTGTTGCCTTTGTGAGGAAATTCATGCTTTCGCTTCTGCTCTTGACATAAAGCTCGTCAATATTCTTATATTCGGGAGTTCTGTAGCCGTATTTAACGCCGTCAAATCTCGAAAGATTGTTTGTTGTTTCGGCACTCATAAGAATCTGCCATGCAGTCTGAACATCGGAAACAATATTGAGAGAAACGGTTTCAACCTTTGCACCGAGAGCTTCAAGCTTCTTTGCATAAACGTCGATGTTTGCTTTTACTTCAGCACTTGCTGATTCATAAAGCTCTTTAACGATACAGATTTTCATTGCCGAAACATCTTCATCGAGTGTATACTCATATTTTTCTGCGGGAAGGCTTGTGCCGTCTTTATCGTCATGACCAGCGATAACGGAAAGAATTTCTTTCATGTCTTCGGCATTTGCAGCTGTAACACCAATCTGCTCACCCGAGCAGGCGCAAGCGATTATACCGTAGCGTGAAACCGTGCCGTAGGTAGGCTTTATGAAGTCAACACCCGAAATTGCAGCTGCGCGACGGGGTGCTCCGTTAAGGTCAACATTGAGAGCAGCCTTGATTTCACCCTTTGCAACAAGAGCTGCGGCTGCACCTGCAAGATTGCCGTTTTCGGTTACCGCACCGAAGTTTGAGAATTCGCCGAGAAGGTCAAGTCCGAATTCGCCAACATTTGTTTTACCCGAAATTTCAT
>JAZSNQ010000152.1:0-50901 GCA_045536515.1 Acutalibacteraceae bacterium
GCAAAACCTACCTCGTACATACACTGAACCTTTGGAGCTTGCAAGGGAATTTGTAAAGGATAAGAAAACAGACTGTCTGAAAGTAATTTACGGCAGTGTTCCCGATACACTTTCACAGCTTATACGCACAGCATTTGTTGCAGCTCCCGGCAAAGTGTTAATAGATGCTGACTTTTCTGCTATCGAAGCAAGGGTAATATCTTGGCTCGCAAAAGAGGAATGGCGTTTAGAGGTATTCCGTACACACGGAAAGATTTACGAAGCATCTGCATCACAGATGTTTGGTGTTCCGATTGAACTTATTAAAAAGGGCAATCCCGAATACGAACTCCGTCAAAGAGGAAAGGTTGCAGAACTTGCTCTCGGTTATCAGGGCGGCGTACCTGCTATGCGACAAATGGATTCAGGTCATCAGCTTGACGACTTATCCGATGACGAGGTAAAAGATATTGTTACTCGTTGGCGTGGTACGAATAAGCGTATCAGGGACCTTTGGTATAAGGTTGATAATGCAGCCGTGCAGGCTGTAAAGGACGGCGGCAGTGTTGGTGTAGAGGGACTTGTCATAGCTCGTGAGTACGATTACGCACAAAACAGAGATTATATGACAATTCTATTGCCGTCCGGCAGAAAACTATATTATATATCCCCTCAAATCGGTGTAAACAAATGGGATAACCCCTCAATCTCATATATGGGGGTACAACAGTCTAACAAGCAAAAAGGCGGCGGCAAGTGGCAACGCATTGAAACATACGGCGGCAAACTTGTCGAGAACATTGTTCAGGCTATTGCTCGTGATTGCTTGGCTCTTTCCATTGAAAGATTAAAGGCCGCAGGTTATGAGGTTATATTCCACATTCACGATGAGGTTGTCATAGAGTGTAACGCCGACAGCGCATCACTTGACGATGTTGTGAGAATAATGTCAGAGCCTATACCTTGGGCGTTGGATTTGCCGCTTGGTGCTGACGGTTGGATAGGTGACTTTTTCAAAAAGGATTAAGGTGCTTTTATGGAATACTATGTTTTCTATTCAGGTGATAAAGAATTGTTGGCTATTTCGGTTTATGGCTCTTTTCAGGGTGAAATCGAAGATACAAAGAAACTACTTGCCCACGAACACATACAGGCTCTTTTGATGTTTGAAATCAATAAAAAGTTAGAAGAATTACAACGCAGAGGTGTTGGATATATAGATTGTGAATATATGGGCGGTATCAATTATAAGATTGACGATATCGTTTATGAAATCACTATCAAAGAGAAAGGCGGTGGATCTGATGCGTGAGATACTTTTTAGAGGAAAACGAGCAGATAACGGCGAATGGGTTCAAGGTGACTTCTGCTCTCCTTGCAACATAGTCTTTCTTGAAAATGGATATGATGCGGTTCTGGGAAAAGACGATTGTCCTATGTGCAATGATTTCGAGGTTCTCCCCGAAACCGTAGGACAATACACAGGCTTGACCGACAAGAACGGCAAGAAGATTTTTGAGGGGGATATTATAAAGCACATTCGCACATTATGGGGAAAAGACAATTCGGATATAGGTGTAATTTTATGGTGCGAGAATCTTTGCAAGTTTTATAGAACTTCAAAATTTGACACTATGGACAAAGTTGAAATATGGAAAGATACAGCGGTAGATTATGAAGTGATCGGCAACATACACGACAACCCCGAATTACTGAAAGGCGGTGCGGAGTAATGGCTGAATACATAGACAGAGAAACGCTGTTAAAAGCAGTAGAAAAAATGGATAGGCTTGATAAAGAAAGCACGCCGTATGAATACGACAAACAAGGCTATATATTGCTAATCGAAAACGCTCCCACAGCTGATGTTGCGGAAGTGAAGCACGGAGAGTGGACAAAAGTCGGAAGATATTATCAGCACAAAGGTTGTCCTGTGAGTCCTACAGAGTTGTTTTATTGCCCTTATGAATATTGTCCTCGATGCGGTGCAAAAATGAACGGAAGGAACGGTGCATAATGGGAACAGGAGACAAACCGATTTTATAAAGGAAAAGAGAGGAACAAAGAAATGAGCAGAGAAGATTTCGAGGGTTTAAGACAGCTTGCAAAAGCAAACCACGATGCAAGAGTTTCTAAAACTCCGCAGCGTTTGAAATATGCTACTGAACAGCTTGACCGAAACAATATTACATACAAAGTGTGTAACGAAACCACAGGACAGATTAACTGCTACTTTGCCAATGGCACTGTCCTCACGTTCTATGCCGGAACGGGTAAAATAAAAGGTTATGAACGGCAGCGAGGTATTAAAGCATTTATCAGAATATGTATAGCGGAGCGTGGTAGAAAATGAAAGTCAGAGAGTGTAAAGGCTGCAAACATTGCGAAAGGCGAACCTTTTCCACCTATCACATTCCTAAAAACTATCACCCTGTCGGATTCTCTCACGCTTACGCATATTGTACTCTGCATCAGAAGAGAGTATCCGAGGTCAGAAAATGTAACAAGGAGCGTACAAAGAAATGAAGGCTACATTGAAATATCCGGGTAGCAAGTGGCGAATTGCCGATTGGCTTATAGAACACTTTCCCGAACACAAAGTATATTGCGAACCGTTCTTTGGCAGCGGTGCGGTTTTCTTCAAAAAAAAGCCGTCTTACGTTGAAACAATAAACGATGTTGACGGAAATATAGTAAATCTATTTAAGGTCTGCCGTGAACAGCCTGAAGCTCTTGCAAATGCTATGGAGTTTACACCTTTTTCAAGAGAGGAATTTGTTGATTGTTACGATATGACTGTCGGCGATGCAGTTGAAAGAGCAAGACGGACATTAGTGCGTTATCATCAATCTTTCGGAACAAGTAACAGCTCAAGAAACAGTTGGAAAAACACACAGACTGCAGGAGGTCCAAGATGCGCAACAATGTGGAACTATCTTCCGGATTCTATTATGGAATGTTGCGAACGCCTGAAAAATGCACAGATTGAGAACATAGACGGCATTGAGCTTATTAAAAGGTACAATCACCCGGACACACTTATTTATTGTGACCCACCATATCTGCAATCCCTACGGAAGAAAAATATGTACGCTCACGAGCTCGGCGATGAAAGACACCTTGAAATGCTTGAAATCCTGAAACAAAGCAAATCAAAAATTATTTTAAGCGGCTACGATAACGATCTTTACAATAAAATGCTCCCCGATTGGCGTACTGATACAAAGCAGACTACGGCTCAAAGGGGATTACATAGAACAGAAAAAATATGGATGAATTTTTAATCAAGGAGCGTGCGACTATGAATATAGACGAACAAAAAAAACTGTTTGAATTGTTGCAAAATGAAATACTCAACCTTGACATAAGAAACTGTGATGCAGAGGTAACAACAGTAAAAATTGCTGAACTTGCCGATAGGCTCATTAAGAATGGTGTTACAGTTGAAGAAATCATACCACAGTTTTAAGGCGGGTGAAAGGTATGGCAAGAGATTATAAACCTGAACCGCATACAGTATGTGTAGAGTGCGGAAAACCTATCAGCTTAAATGAAGGTTGCATTTGGACGAAGCAAAGAGGTTTTCCACCTACTTTTATACATAAGGAATGTTACGAAAAGTTATTACCGAAGAATCGAGGGAAAGCAGATGGAACGCCAACCTAATACAGAATATGTGCTGTCAACCTCTTACGGCAAGGACAGTATGGCTTGTTTGAAAGCTATATATCAGATTAGCTTACCTCTTGACCGCATCGTACACGCAGAGGTTTGGGCAACAGACACTATTCCGGCGGACTTACCGCCTATGGTTGATTTCAAGAAATATGCAGACCAAGTAATTAAATTCAGATATGGTATTGATGTTGAACATATACACGCCGTTGATAAGAATGGCGAAAAACTAACTTACGAGAAGATGTTTTACCATAAGCCTGTACGCAAGGCTAAACCGGGGGGGGATTCTCGGATTCCCCACAATCAGAATACCTTGGTGCAACAGCCGACTCAAACTATCTGCCATACAAAGGATTTCCACTCACAAGGGGAAGTTGGTGCAAGAAGCTCAAAACGACTTATGCAGTGTGGCAGCATTTACGGATTTCCAATATCGTCCCCACGGGGGGAATTGGTGTACCGCAATCAAAACGAGAGTTTTCAACTCTGCCCCATTCACAGGGGGCAATTACAAATACTGTGAGTTATCTCGGCATTGCTGCCGATGAACCCCTCCGCATTGAAAGGCACAAAGACAAGGCGATAATGCCCTTAACCATTATAGGTTGGGACGAAGCGTATTGTCGGCAGTGGTGTGAAGAAAATATGCTACTTGCTCCTACATACACAGATTCTCTGCGTGGTGGGTGTTGGTTCTGTCATAACCAAAGTGTAGGACAGCTCCGACTGTTAAGAAAGAAATATCCCGAGTATTGGCAACTACTGTTGAAATGGGATAATGATTCGCCTGTTACCTTTAAGCCTGACGGACACACGGTACACGATTTTGAGATACGCTTTGCCGCAGAGGACAAAGGATTGGTAGTACCGGGTGATAGTCGTTTCAGGTGGAAACAGGTATTATAAATAACCCTTTTTGTAAAGGGCATAAAGGAGCAACCGCTATGCAATTACAAACAGATAGAAAAATAAAAATAGCAGTCGGAACTAACAGGCGTGCAACTCAATGGATTACAAACGAGCTGCTTGTTTCCGAACTGTGGGAAAAATTGAAAATACCTGCAAGGGGAACTGAAACCCTTGCTGCATATATGAGCCTTAAAAAAGCAGAGCAAGATGAACTTAAAGACATCGGCGGCTTTGTGGGTGGTACGCTTATCGGTACACGCCGTAAGGCAAACAATGTTGTAGGCAGAGATATTATCACGCTTGACCTTGACAATATTCCGGCAGGTGGTACAGAAGATATTGTCCGCAGAGTTGAAGCGTTAGGCTGTGGCTACTGCATATACAGCACAAGAAAACATCAACCTGCTGTACCGAGATTAAGAGTGCTATTTCCTACTGACCGCACAATAACTGCGGAAGAATACGAACCTGTTGCACGCCGTATGGCAGAGTACATAGGCATAGAGTTTGCAGATCCGACAACATATCAACCGGGGCGACTTATGTACTGGCCGAGCTGTTGTGCAGACAGCGTGTATGTGTATTATGTGGGCGATAAAGGTTTTGTGTCTGCTGACGGCATACTTGCTACTTATGCAGATTGGCACGATATGACACAGTGGCCGGCTCTACCGGGGCAAGCACAATTCACAAAGCTTGCGGTAAAACAGGGTGATCCTGAAACAAAAAACGGCGTTGTCGGTGCTTTCTGCCGTACTTATGACATTTACCGAGCTATGGACGAATTGATTCCCGGTATTTATGAAGCAGTTGACACAATGCCCGGAAGATATACATATATTGACGGTTCTACAACAGGCGGTGCAGTGCTTTATGAGGACGGCAAATTCTTATATAGCCACCACGCAACAGACCCCTGCTCCGGTAGATTGGTAAACGCTTTCGACCTTGTAAGATTACATAAATTCGGCGATAAGGACGATTCTACACAACCTAATACACCTGCGAACAGACTTCCTTCCTATACCGCTATGTGCGAATTTGCCCTATCGCTTTCAGATGTTTCCTCTCTTATCGCACAGGAACGCTACGAATCTGCTGCAAAAGATTTTGAGGGCATCACTCCCGATACAAATGGCGAAGTTACAAATTGGGCGACACTGTTAGAGGTAAATAATCAAACAGGTGCAGTCAAAGCAACTATAAACAATGTTCTTATTATCCTTGAACACGACCCACTACTAAAAGGAAAATTCGCCCTGAATGAGTTTGCTTCTCGTGGTGAGGTTCTTGGCAGCTTGCCTTGGGACACACGCACAAAGCGTAGATTATGGGATGATAACGATAATCAGGGATTGTATTGGTATCTTGAAAAGGTTTATAAGATTACAGGCAATGGAAAGATTGACGGAGCTTTGTCGCTTCACTCCAATAAGTTTGCTTTTAATGATATACAAAACTATCTCAGGGGACTTAAAGGAAAATGGGACGGACAGCCACGCCTTGATACATTGTTCGTGGATTATCTCGGTGCAAAGGACACAGCATATAACAGAGCCGTAACAAGAAAAGCATTTGCGGCAGCAGTTGCAAGAGCCATGACACCCGGTTGCAAGTATGACAATATGGTTATTCTTGCAGGTCCGCAGGGTATCGGTAAAAGTACACTCTTGGATAAAATGAGCCGAGGTTGGTTCAACGATAGCATCAGAACCTTTGAGGGAAAAGAAGCATCAGAGCTTTTGCAGGGCGTATGGCTTGTTGAGGTATCAGAGCTTGATGCGTTCCGTAAAACAGATGTAAGCCGTATAAAGCAGTTTTTGTCGCTGCGTGCTGACCGCTTTCGTGCTGCATACGGCAGAAATGTAAAAGAGATTCCACGCTCTTGCATATTCTTCGGCACAACAAATACGCCTGACTTTCTTCAGGACACAACAGGTAACCGCCGCTTTTGGCCGATAGACACAGGTGAGGTCAGACACACCAAAAACGTATGGAACGACCTAACCGATGAAGAAATAGACCAACTGTGGGCAGAAGCCTTTGTGCGTTGGCAGCTTAACGAGCCTTTATTCCTGACAGGTGCTATTGAGGAAGAAGCAAAGCTCAAACAGGAAGAACACAGAGAGGTATCAAGCCGTGAGGGTGTTGTCCGTGAATTTCTTGAAAGACAAGTGCCTGAAGATTGGAACAAATGGACGCTTGACAAACGCAGAATGTTTTGGGCAGGTGGCGTACAGGATAGCGTAATACTTGTTGACCGTGACAGAGTTTGTGCGTTAGAGGTATGGTGCGAAGCTCTTGGCGGCAGTATGCGAGAAATGAAACCTGCGGACACAAGAGAGCTGAATGCTATAATCGCTGCTATTCCTGAATGGCAAAAATCAGCAAGTGCGGTGCGTATGGGAACATACGGCGTACAGCGTGGATTTGTTAAAAAATAAGTGTAACAAATAGGTGTAACATTATAAAAACGATGTCAAATTGTTACTGTAACAAAAATACAAGTGTTACACCTTTTGTTACAGTTAATGTTACACTTGAAAATCGCATAAAATAAGGTTTTTTTTAGTTTTGTAACATTGTAACATTATTTTCCTATTAACTATAAAATAGGCAGTTTAGAGAGAAAAATTGCGCCCTATACACCCACATACGCATATAGAGAAAATTTATGTAACATTGTTACAGGCGTTAATTTCGGAGGTAAAAAAATGCTTGAATCAGAGGTTGAGAAAAAACTATGTAAAAGAGTTAAAGACGAATTACACGGCAGAGCTTTGAAATTTGTAAGTCCGGGTTTCAACGGAGTACCTGACCGCATTGTTTTAGTGCCATTGGGACGTATCTTCTTTGTAGAAACAAAAGCACCCGGAAAAAATCTACGGAAGCTGCAAAGGTGGGTTCGAGAATTGATACAGGGTTTAGGCTTTATCGTTTTAAGGGTTGACACAGTAGAAAAGGTCAACGATTTCATAAGGCAGGTGCAAGAGAATGAAATATGAGCCACACAATTATCAGGCGTATTGTATTCAGAGGATTGTGGAAGATGAGGCGATAGGGCTGTTTCTTCGTCCCGGTTTAGGTAAAACCTCTATTACGTTATCCGCAATAAACCTTTTGAAATATTATCGGTGGAGCATATCAAAAGCATTGGTTGTTGCACCGAAAAAGGTCGCAGAAGCTACTTGGAGCAAGGAAAGCAACAAATGGGATCACACAAAGCATTTAAGAGTTTCCACTATTCTTGGTACGCAAAAGCAAAGAATCAAAGCACTTAATACACCTGCTGACATTTATGTTATTAACAGAGAGAATATCCCTTGGCTTGTGGATTATTATAAACAAGCGTGGCCGTTTGATATGGTAGTGCTTGATGAAAGTACAAGCTTTAAGAACTCACGCAGCAAAAGGTTTAAGGCGTTAAAGTTGGTACGCAGGTTCATAAAAAAGATTGTACTTTTAACAGGTACACCGTCTGCAAAGGACATTATGGACTTGTGGGCACAGGTTTATTTGCTTGATGAGGGCAAAAGGCTCGGGCGTACAATTACACAGTTCCGGGAAATGTATTTTGATTGCAATACACACGGCGGCCATTTTACAGAGTACACGGCAAAGGACGGAGCTGAAGATGCAGTATTAAACGCAATCAAAGATATTTGCATCAGCATGAAAGCAGAGGACTATTTGGAATTGCCTGACCTTATCACGCACGACATTCCTGTTGAATTAGATAGCAAAAGCCGCAAAGCCTACAATCAGTTTGAGCGTGAAATGCTGCTTGAGATTGATGAGGAAGTCGTTACAGCATCTATGGCAGGTGTTCTTACAGGAAAGTTGCAGCAGTTTTGCAGTGGTGCGATATACAACGAGGATAAAAAGGTTATTCCGCTTCACGAATGTAAAATTGATGCTTATATGGAGCTGCTTGAAAGAATTGACGGTGAACGGTGTATTACTTTTTACGGATTTCAACACGACAGGGACAGAATTTTGGAAGCATTATCAAGAACAAAATTGCGTGTGCGTGTTTATAAGAATACACAAGACGAGGACGACTGGAATGCCGGAAACATTGACGTACTTTTGGTACACCCTGCAAGCTGTGCATACGGTCTTAATCTTCAAGCAGGCGGTCAGCATATTATTTGGTTTACGCCTAATTGGAGTTTTGAACTTAACGACCAAGGCATCTGCCGTCTGTATCGGCAGGGTTCGCCGTATAACAAAGTATATGTGCATTACTTAATTGTTACCGATAGCGTTGACGAAGACGTAAAGGCTGCGATAGCAAATCGGGAGCAGACACATGAAAGTATCATGAATGTGCTGAAAGCACGAATCAAGAAAGTAAAAGGTCGGGAGTGATTGATATGTTTAAAAAGCGCAAAGGAATACATATCCCGTACAACAAGCAAGGTCTTATCTACTTTATTTGTGTAAACGTGAAGGACATGCCGGAAGAAGTGCAGCAGAAGATATTGAATCTCTGCATTGAAGCCGGTAAGGAAGATTACAAAGCTTTGTACGAGGTTGTAACAAACGACAAGAAATCCATTTTAAGTATTTCACTTGAGTATTTTCTGAGTGAGAAGAAACTATATTCTCTCAGAAAAGAATTTTATGAAAAGTGGAACAACACAAAAGGCACGCCATAACCGGCGTGCCTTTCAGGTCAGAGCTGCAACAGTTTTTCCATTTGAGTACCGAGTGCCTGAGCTAACTTGTAAAGGGTTAGAGCTGAGGTTTTATTGATGTCCCTAAATCCCTGTTCATAATGCTGAATCGTGCGGACATTTATTTCTGCTTTGTTTGCAAGTTCTGATTGGCTCATACCTGTACCAAGACGAATTTGTTTGAGATTATTCAATGTAACACCCCCGTTTGTTTTATATTATACACCTGCGGGTGTAAAAAATCAATACAGTTGCTTAAAGGCTGTTATTATGATGTCCCTGAGCGGTGTTTCGTCTGCCGATGTTTTGAATTCACCCCAATCGTTATTGCGACCGCAGTAGTTTGTAACCTCGTATTCGGTTTCACCTATTTTGATTTTCATATAGATGCTTGCACCGTAGGTGTGTTCAGATGTTTTAGATGCCGTTTTGATGTCGCAGAATTTTGTAAATTCATCGTAGCTATAAACCTCTAAGTATTTGTGCTTTGAATAATCGTATTTTTCTAAGGTTGCACCTTCGACCTCATCAGGTGTGATGATGTATCCGATTTTACCACGAGTGTATATGTGGATACCGTAAGCGGTTGAATGTTTGTAGCCATTCACTCTGTCTTTTGGTATGGCTACTCTTAATTCATTGTTCATTATTGGTTGTAATCTCATAACTCTCATATTTTACACTCCTTTGCTTTAAGCATTGCCGGTCTGTTAAATTCATACCTTGTTGGGCAACCTGCGAAAACACACCTTTCACAGATTTTGGTGCGTGTGTTCTTGCAGGTATCGCACCAAAGCTTTTGTCTATCTTCCTGAACCATCGTATTATTCATTGGTATCGTCCTTTCTACCGGGATTTAGCCGTCCCGGTGCGGCATTTTGTTTTATCGGAATATTCCACCTGTTGCGAAATCCCACTCGATTGTGCCATCTTCGTAAAACGTGATGCAGTGAGCAGTGAATTCGTAACCCTCTTCACTTGACATCAGGTACTTGTCACGGTTGTAGCATTTCAACACTGTGTACTTGAATCCGCTTCGATTGGTGTACTTAACACCCTCTGTGAGTAGTGCGTGTCGTAAGCTTTTCATTCAGTTCACCTCCTTTTTTGTCCTATACATCTGCCGGTGTAGTTCTTGGTGACATTATACACCCACAGATGTATAATGTCAATACTTTTTTTGCGAAATTTTGTTTATTTGTCCGATAACTGCACGATGAAATGTTTTATAATGACGTGTAAGATGAAATCAATATATAAAAAAAGCGTGGTGAAATGTAATGCCGAGAGGTAAGAAAACACCGCCTGAGGTGGTTTATCAGATAATGACCTCTTGGACGGTTACAAACAACTATAAGGAAACGGCAAGGGATTTGGACCTGCCGTTTACGACAGTTAAAAGTATCGTTGATAAGAACAAAGATAAGCCTGAATTTGTAAAACTTCGTAGCGAAAAGATGTCGGAGTTTTCAATCCGGGCATCTGAAATTATACAAAAAGGTTTGACGCTTCTTAACAAACGACTTGACAGAGCTATCGCATCAGAGGAAGATTTAGACGTTTTGATTGATGAAATCTATGCAACCGATAAAGAGGAACTGTCACAGGATGAGAAAAACAGACTTGTTTCCAAAATCAGAACCCTGCAGATTCAGAACATGAAAGATATTACCACTGCGATAGGTACTCTCTACGACAAAAAGGCTTTAGCTGACGGTAAGCCTACTGAACGCACAGAGATTATTGGCGGCGAAAAGCTTAGTAAATTAGCGGAGTTGGCAGGATATGAGCGTAAACAATAACGATTTTGCGATTGAGTTGATGCGTTCTTCCTATGCTGCTTATTGTTATTTCGTACATAAAGAAAAATGGATTGATACAAAGTTTCACAGGTTTTTGGCGGATAAGGTTCAAACTTTCGTTGAAACGGTAACGGGTAATCCTTACGACATATTGGTGCTGTCCACACCTCCGCAGCACGGTAAGAGTATGACCGTTACCGAAACCTTTCCGAGTTGGTATGAGGGCAAATATCCTGACAGACGATGTATCGTAGCTTGTTATAATGATGACTTTGCCGGAAAATTCGGCAGACGTAATAAATCAAAGATTGAAGAATACGGACAATTCATATTCAACATATCGCTTTCTAAATCCTCTGACCGTGATATTGAGATAGCCGATCACAACGGCAGCATCATCACAAGAGGTATCATGTCGGGTATTACAGGTAACTCCGGCGATTTAATCATCATTGATGACCCGGTAAAGAACAGACAAGAAGCCGACAGCGTGAATTACCGTGAAAGACTGTGGGAAGAATGGCAGAACTCAATTAAGACGAGAACACAGGCAGGTACAAAGATAATCATTATTCAGACAAGGTGGCACGAGGATGACCTTGCAGGGCGTGTAATCCGAGAGGAAAACAATGTTGAGGTTGTTAATATCCCGGTTGAAGCTGAGGAAAACGACATACTCGGCAGAAAAGTTGGCGATGCCCTTTGTCCTGAAATCGGAAAAGACAATAAATGGCTTCAAGCGTTCAAAGCAAGCTACACAGACGGCATGAGAGCTTGGAACGCACTGTTTCAGGGCAGACCAACATCTGAAGAAGGTAATATATTCAAGCGTGAGTGGTGGCGGTTTTATGATGTGTTGCCGGAGCATCTTCCGCTTAAAGTCATTTCAGTAGATGCGACATTCAAAGATAATGCGGATTCAGACTTTGTTGCTATCGAGGTATGGGGCAAGCTTAACGCAGATTTTTACCTGATTGATATGTTAAAGCGGCGTATGGGTTTTCCTGATACGTTGAAAGCAATTAAGGCAATGAATGCGAAATACCCTGACAGGCATTCCATACTGATTGAGGACAAAGCCAACGGTCCCGCAATTATCGCAATGCTCAAGCACGAAATATCCGGCATTATCCCGGTAGAACCAAAAGGCTCAAAGGTTGCAAGAGCGAATGCAGTTACAGGCATAATCGAAAGCGGAAATGTTTATCTCCCCCGGTATGCCGATTTTACGAGTGAATTTATAGAGGAACACGCAGCATTCCCTAACGGCGTTAATGATGACTTGGTGGACAGCTGCACACAGTTCCTCGATAAATACAAATTCTTTGGTGCTGATTACAGAGAAGATAATCGGACACAGTTTGAAAAGGATTTGCAGAGATACAAAAATAAGCTACTGCGGAACAGCAGTAGGACAAAGAGAGGTTATTACTAATGTATGTAAAACAGGTAAAAAGAAAATGCAGTGTAAGAGGATGCAAAAACACAGAATGTTTTGCTATCTCACGAACTCGTGAGGTTGGCAACACAGTTATCATTTGTAAAAGCTGTTTGGGAAAAGCTCTTGGAGCTATTGATGAAATAGACCCAAAAACAAAGAGCAATATCCCGGCACTTGATAACACATCAGCACCGTCTTTGTTCTTTAATGCAAAGGCACTTGGTACGGATGCAGCAGAAACAAAGGTTGATGATGTTCCCTCTGTGACGCCTGATAACGGACAGGAAAACACGACACCCCCTGCCGATGATAGCGACAAAGCGCCTGAACAGACTGGTGGTGTTGACCCTGCTGATGACACATCAGGTGCAGACGTTGTAACTCCACCTGCTAACACTGTTCCCCTCGCACCTGATGCGGAGAACGGCGCAAGCGATGATGTAATGCCCCCGGCAGATGTAACAGAGTTTAAATGTCCTATATGCGGCAGAGCATTTGACAGCGAAAAGGGACTTAACACGCACCTCAGATACTGCAAACCGCAGACTGACGGTGAATAAAGGAGCTGAAACGGAATGGTAAGCTACATTCTATGTGGCATTATTGTTCTTCAGTCCATCATCCACCACTTTGAGAGGAAAGACCTTTACAACCGCATCATGAGTAAAAATCTCGCGGAATATAAAGGCGAAAAGTGCACCTCAGCAAAGTCTGCACACGACAAAGTCATAAAGCGGTGGCGAGGAAAGGACGGTGAGAATGAATAGTGCTTACACGATTTACACCACCTATATCAGGAATTACCGCTGCTATTGGTAGCCTTTTCAGCAGTAAAGCCAACGACAAAGACGATGAAGCAAAGGTAATTGATGTTGACAAGGACGGTAATACGCTGTTCAAAGAGGACATCATACACAACATCTTGGAAGATTTGGAAAGCCGCAGAGGTCAGCGTTCTTCTTTGGAAAGACAATGGACACTCAATGCGAATTTCCTTGTAGGTAATCAATATTGCGGTATTCGCCCATACACCGGGGATATTGAACAGTTAGAACCCGTGTATGGATGGCTAAACAGAGAAACTTTTAATAACATTGCACCTCTTATTCAGACAAGAATCGCAAACCTTAAAAAAATCAATTACATGATGAAGGTCAATCCGGCAACAAATGAGCTTGATGACTACGCAAAGGCTGATGTTTCCACAAGTGTTTTACAGCATACGCAGAAATCAACCGATTTTGAATCGAAAAAGGACACGATGATTTATTGGAATGAGCTTTGCGGCAACTGCTTTTGGCTGTCTTGGTGGGATAAAGACAAGGGCGAGAAATTTGCTGTTGAAACTGTCATTGATGTAGGCGAAGACGGCATAGAGCATAAGAGGCAACAGGCTTTTTATCAGGGCGACATTGATTATGGTCTTATTACACCTTATGAGGTATTCCCCGAAAGCGTATTCAAGCAGGGTGTTGAAAATCAGCGTTCTATTATTCTTGAACAGGTAAAAAGCGTTGAGGACATTTACGACCTGTACGGAATTGATGTTAAGGGTAGTGACATTGAAACCTTTGAGCTTACTCCTGTTACATCAGGCGGCGGCTTAGGTTATGAAAACACTATTGTTTCTATCGGACACAGAACCGCAGAAAATGCGGAAAAGGTTATCACCTACTTTGAAAGACCATCAAAGTACAGACCAAACGGACTTATGGTTATCATCGTTGGTGACGAGCATCTTGTTTATTACGGCGATATGCCATACAGCAAAATACCGCTTATTCAGTCGGTATGCCATGAAATGCCCGGACAATTCTTTGGGAAATCTGTTATCGAGGACTTAATTCCTTTGCAGAGGACCTATAACGGATGTATCAACAGTATCCACGAGCATATCAAGCGTTTATCTCTCGGCAATATGCTAACCGAGGAAGGCAGCATTGATATTGAGGAATACGAAGAACACGGGTTAGAGCCGGGTGCGTTCCTTGTCTATAAAAGCGGCACAAATCCCCCTAAACCTGTTCAAAATGGCAATCTTCCGTCAGAGATTATACAGGAGCGATACAATTTAAGAAACGATATGGAATATGTTGCAGGTGTTTCACAGCTTATGGTTACAGGTAATGCACCACAAAGCAATATGTCAGGTAAAGCAATTAACAATCTTATGGAAATTGATAATACAAGACTATCGCTTACAGGTGATCACATTCGTAACTCTATCAGAAAGCTTGCTGTGTTATGGCTTGAAATCTATAAAATTTATGCAAAAACACACCGTATTGTTGAATGTGTCGGCTCAAATAACATCGGCAAAGCTCTTGTTTGGTCTGCTGATGATATTAACAGCTATGATGTTGAATACACAACAGAAAATGAGCTGCTTATGAGTGAGGAAATGCAGAAACAACGCTTTTTTGAAGCTTACAATCTCGGACTGTTCACAGATAGTGAGGGCAGAATCCCTGAAAGAGTTAAGCTAATGGCGTTAGAGTTTATGAAGATTGGCAACTACACTGCCATAATGAACTTAAATTCACTGCAAATTCAGGCAGCACAGAGAGAAAATGTGTTCTTTGAAAGTGGTGTGATGCCAAAAATCTCTGATTATGACGAGCATGAAATACACATCGAAGAACATTTGAGGTACATTCTGCAAATGGATTTCCAAATCCTGAAACATAAAAAACCTGAATACGCTGCGGCTCTTGAAAATCACTTGAAAGAGCATAAGCAGATGATTGAACAGGAAGAGATGCAGGAAATGGCAAAACAGATGCAAATGCAGGGTGCTATTGCACCGCAAATGTAAAAATTGATATAAGGAGCGTGTAAAATATGCCTAATCCAAACACTTTTGACGAAGCAAGTGCGGCAACTGAGGAAATGTTTGCTAATAGTGAGCAGTTATCTCTTGGAGATGTCCCACCTGCTGAAAATCCCCCTGTCGGAAGTGAACAGGTCGTAGAAAATCCCCCTGCGGAAGAAGCACCTGCCACAACTCCACAGACAGGAACAGAAGAACCCCCGACAGAACAACCGGGAACTGAAACACCCCCTTCTGCTATCGAACAGGCGGCGCAGACTGCCGAAGTTGCGGCACAGGTTGCGGTAGATAAAGACAGCCAGTTACAGCAAGCGTTGGCAGAAAACGAGGCTTTGAAACAGCAAAATCAACAGTTGCAGGGTACGATTGATGAGATGTCAAGGCAGAACACTGAAGAGATTATTGAAGATGCTTTGACACCGCCTACACTCGATATTAACGGTCTTGCATTTGCTGATGAAGAAACGCAGAGGGCAGCAATGGCTAAATACGCCGAGGATATGAGTGCTTTCAACCGTAAACAGATCATGAAAGAAATGTCCCCTGCTCTTGAATTTGCTAAAAAGGGTATGCGTGATGCAGAGAAAACAGAGGTTGTCGAAGCTCTTTCGCAGATTCCCGAGCTTGCAGGTATCAAAGATATATTGCCGCAGCTTGACAGAATCATTGCAAATAATAAATGGCTTTCTTCGGACGATATGCCGATGGACGAAAAATACATCAATGCTTTTGCTATGGCAAGGGGCATCAACAGTATAAATAATCCACCTGCGCCGCCTGAACCTGCAAAAGAACCAACGCCGGAAGAACTGTTGGCAATGTATAATAACAACCCTGCTTTTCAGGAGCTTGTCGAGAAACAGCGCCTTGACACAATCAAACAAAGTCAGCAAGTGCCACCGTTTTCTGCAAGTAGCGGTGCGGTAAATGCGGCACTCGATATAAAAGAAAAACCCCAAACACTTGAGGAAGCATCAAAGCGAACACGAGAAATGTTCCGTGATATGTAACCTCGACAGACAAATTTTATTAAGGAGATGATCTTAATGTCACAGAATTTAATCACTTTTGAAAAAGCATTGAAAGAAAATTACTTACCTGCTTGGCGTAATCAGCTCGGTATTGAACCGTCTGCACTGCTCGGCAAGATTAAGAAGCCTAAGCTCACATCTAATAAGATCGTTGCTTCTGCTCCTATCGGTCTTTCCGGCGGCTTCGGTTACGGTGCCGAGGGTGCTGAAACACCTGCGGCCGGCGGCGTAAGAGTCGAGCGTTTTGAAACAACCGCAAAGGATATGTACGTAAACATCGTAATTTCCGAAAAAGCGGTTAAGCTTACCGGTTCAAGCGGAGCTATGGCAAATGCGCTTGATACAGAGGTCAAGGGTGCATACGCAACTGCTAAGTGGAATGTCGGCCGTTCTCTCTTCGGTAATGGTACAGGTATTCTTACCACTACAAAGGCACTCGGCGAAGCAGGTAACACTATTCAGGTTGACGATGTATCTTACCTTAAGGAAGGTCTCATCATTGATATTTACGCAACAGGCGGCACGTCTCCGCAGGCAAACGGTGCAGGTCGCAGACTTTTGAGCGTAAACCGTGCCAATAAGACAATCACTATCGGCGGCGAGGCTGCTACATTCTCAGCAGGTTTCATCACCGTGCAGAACTCTTACAACAGAGAAATCACAGGTCTCGGTGCGATCTTTGATGATAGCATCACTTCCCTTTACGGTGTAAGCAAGGAACTCAACCCGTTCTTGAAGCCTGTGGTTCAGAGTGGCGGCGGCGACATTGATGACGGTCTTATCACAAAGGCACTTCGTCAGGCTAAAAACGACAAGAACTCCAACATTGATATGATTCTCTGCGGTGATGATGCGTACGACCACTATGTAAACTACCTCAGAGTAAACAATATCCGTGTTGAGGAAATGTCACACACCATTCAGGGCGGCTTCAAAGCAATCAAGTTTGTTTTCGGCAACAAGGAAATCGACATTGTAAACGAAAGCTTTGTACCTGCAAAGGAAATGTGGGGCGTTGAAACAGGTTGCCTTGAACTCCATTCACTTGACTGGAACTTTGCAGAGCTTCAGAATGGCGGCATTTTCAATCTCATGGAAAAGCAGAGCTGTTACAGAGCATTGCTTGCAAACTACGGCGATTTGATTTGCACAAATCCGGGCGGCTGCGTTCGTATTACAGATTGCTGTGCTTAATCCTTTTACTTGCGAATAGCAAGTAGTTGTCGGTTTTTCCCTGCGGCGGCTTTGTCCTTTCTCTGCCGCAGGGGAGATTGGCACTTGCTGAACGACTAATAAAATACAGGTGGTGGAAAAAGTGTCTATACTTGAAATTTTTGAAAAGGTAAATCTCATAATGCCGATTGAACAAAGACGGTTCTTTAACTACTTTGAAGATACGGTTACAGAATTACAGTCTATGTATAGCGGTTTTGTGTTTGAAAAAGACACCGAATATCAACCGCCGGAAGCTCTTTCGGATAAAAATGTTGTGTTACCGCTATACCACAACGCAATCGTTGACAATGTTGTTTTCTTGGCAGGTGGCGAAGAAACTCGCAAAAGCGAATTTATCAGAAAATCTCGTGATGCCTACCTGAAATATTGGAACGATAACGCAAAGGGCAGAAGAATGAAAAGATTGGAGTGGTAATATGTTCGACAGCGGAATTAAAGCATCTGCTTTGATTGAGCAGATAAAAGACGAAGCTGACATTGCAATTCCCATTGCAAACGAAAGCTATGTATCGTGGCTGAACGCTTTAGAACAGTTACTATATACAGAGCTTATTCAGGAACAGGGCAAAATTGAGCTTGACGGCGTTAATGGTTCTGTTATAGGTATTGATACCCTTAATGTACCAAACGGCGAAAATGCCGTAAGATTTGAGGATATACACACCATATACGCAGACCAAACACAGCTTATTGAATCAACTGTTGCAAGCGGCGTTATTTTCCCTGATACCTATTACAAAATCGGTAACGATATAGGTGTAAACCTTAAAAAACAGCCTGAAAAGCTGAAGATCATCTATTTTGTAAAACCTGAGCTTAAAACGACAGATAATATCAGTGCATTAAATGTGATGATACCTGTTGAATTTATTGACCTTGCAAAAGCAAAGCTCCGTGGTGAAGCCTACAAGGTAGCCAACGAGGACAGTATTGCCGCAAAGTGGATAAATGACTACAATGTATTACTTGAAACTTTCAAGGCGTGGCTTTCCGGGAAACAGCCTGAATTTGGAATGTGAGGTGCTTTTATGGCAAAGAAGAATGAAAGCAAACTCTCATACTTACAGATGCCGCTTCCCGAGGGCAGAAAGCATTACAAAATGACAAAGCGTTCTTGGAGTGGCTTAAATTACAGACAGACCATAGATACAGGAGCGTTATCAATGGAAAAAAACATTTCCACCCTTGAAGCTCCGTATCTTGTGCCGTCGCAAAGGCGTATCAGCATTTTAGGCGATTACACACGTCCTATCAGTATGTTTGGGTTTGATGATTTCTTACTTGTCATATACCGAAGCGGCACATCAATCTATGTTGATTACATAACCTATGACGCTGACGAGGACGAATACACAACCTATACAGGCACGCTGCAGAATGGCGGTGCATCGAGTGCTGATGAATACCCCCGATGTGTAGTGCAGTTCAACGTGTATGACACGCCAACGGACCCGGTAAGCGGTAAATACGTTAAAAAGCTGCTCATCTTCCCTGATAAAAAATCAATGGACTTTGATATTACAGAGGATGGATTCACAATAAGCGATATGTCGGTGCTTGTAAAAGAGTTTACGCCGACAGGCGATAAAAACACGCCGCCTAACACGGCAAGCCATAACTATTATTACCGAAACAGTAAAACAAGTGATGTTTACAAGTGGGTTGATGATACGAGCGACAGCGAAAAATCGGGTTGGAAGGTCAGCGTTCCTCCGGCTATGCCTGATATAAAGTATGCAGCAGTACATTTATCAAGACTTTTCGGTGTTGATGATGACCGTGTATATGCAAGCGGCTATAATGACTACACGAATTGGAATTTAGATACCGTAGACGAATACAACGAGAGTAACGCTTGGTGTTCTCCGGCACAGTCAAACACAAAGGCCGGCGGCGTTTTTACCGGAATTACCAATTTTCAGGGGCATATCGTGTGTTTTAAGCGTGATTATATGCACGAAATCTACAACACTAAAAATCCTTTCCGTATTCAGGATATATACGCAGAGGGTGCAATAGACCACAGGACGATACAAGACGTTGACGGCAGATTGATATTTGTTTCCGAGGACGATGTGAAAATATATACGGGTTCTAATCCTCGCATTATTGGTTATTACCTCAATATGCCTGAATATGTAAATGCTGTAAGCGGTACAGACGGCAGATGCTATTATCTATACTGCGAAGATGCAGACGGAAACAAAAGATTGTTTGTGTATGACACCATTGCGGAGCATTGGTCTGAACAGGCGATATACAATACAGTTTTGAGCTTTGCACACAATAAAAATGGTATGTATATGCTTTGTGCTGACGGATATATCTACAAAATGAATACAGGTGATTACAAACATTCTTGGAGCTTTGAAACAGACCTTATCACAAATGAAACGGTCAGCATTAAGCACATCAAGAAAATACAGATGTTTGCTGATATTGCTGCAGGCGCAAATATAAAAGCTTACATACTGTATGATGATGAGTCATTTGACGAAGATACATCGCATCTTGTGTATTCAAGCACAGGTTACGGTCAGAAACCTGTCAGAGTAAAACCCCGAAAAACAGCAAACTACGGCATAAAGCTCCACATCGAAGGTTATGGATATGTAAAACTTTACGAATTAGAACTGTTTATGGAAACAGGCGGTGATTTGTATGTTTGATATCCCTGTAAGCAAAATGAATGATAAGCAGCTTCGTAATGCTGTTCAGTGGCTTTATGATGAACTGGCAATCTTCAAGCGTAAATACAATGATGCGATATACAATCTCGACAGTGAAAATCTCGGGAAGAGCTTTACAGTAACACAAAACAACATGAAGACTCAACTGAAAATAGCGGCAGATGCAATTAAGTCTGCCGTTACAGAGGAAGATTTGGTGTCGGAGTTAACAAACTACTCTACTATTTCGCAAACTGCACAGCAGATTGAGACTGCAGTAGAGAGCGTGAGTGATGATACCGATAACAAGCTGAGAAACTACTCTACTATTTCGCAAACTGCACAACAGATCGAAACTGCAGTAGTGAGCATAAACAACGCCACTGATAACAAACTAAAAAATTATTCCACTGTCGAACAAACAGCACAGCAGATAGCATCTACGGTTACAAGTGAGTATGTCACTGAGTTAATCGGCGATGACCTTGTAACAAACGCCACGTTGCAGTCAAGTATAGCACAATCTGCAAGCGAGATATACGCAGAAGTTTCCAGTGTCTATGAAAAACAGGACGATGCTGAAGCGGCTTACGATAACTTGAACAGCAGTATATCTCGCATATCGGTTAAGGCTGATAGCGTGTCATCAAGAGTTACAAATTTGGAAACATTCCAAGAAAGTACATTTACACAAACGGCGTATGGTTTCACGCTTGATGGTGAGCAGACTACATTTACAGGCGTTATATATCTGACTGACGAGGACAACAATAAACGGTTTTCGTTTTTCTTTGACCCCGGCAGTCAGGGGTATGAACAAGTTTTTCTGCGTAACTGTGACGGTTCGATTGTACGACCGCTTGTGTTGGGAGACTCAGACGGGCAGGTTTACATTCAAAGTGCCGCAGACGGAAACCAAGTTGCAACACGGAACTGGGTGCTTGCACAGGATTTCAGCACAGGTGGTACAGGCGGTACAGCGGTTGCCGTTTTCGGATAGGAGTGAGTTGCAGACGTGGCGTACATAAATATTACAAACTCCAAGAATTGTTTGCTATCCCTCGGCGGTTTATCTACGACCGGATGGGCTTACGGAGAACGAATATGTCGATGGTATTTGAAATCAGGCAACAGCCCCACAGAGAGTAGCTACGATTTTAAAGCGGAAGCAACAATTACAAGCAATTCGGCATCTTCAGGCGGCGCAGTCATATTCGGAAACTTGGCAGCAGGTGCTACATACTACGTGCGTTGCTACGTTTATTGCGAAACGGACGCATGGATAGCGGCCGGAGGGAGTAAAAACACACCGATTTCTACGATTTCGACCCTATCAAACGGCGGCGTTGCGAAGTTCACAACAGAAGCAGCCGAGAGTGAAGCGTACATACAAGTTTCGGCATTGACTCTCACGAGCCAACGTGCCACTCTTTCGCTGCAAGGACTAAATACCCTGTGGTACGGAGGACAACGAACCTGCAACTGGTATATCAAAACAGGTGGATATCCGACAGAAAGCAATTATAGTTTCAAGAAAACAGCCACTATTCAGGGTTCACCAAGCTCCGGCGGTGCTGTTGTATTTACCGGGCTTTCTCCGAACACGTTGTATTACTGTCGTTGTTATGTTTACTGCTACGCAAGTGACTATTACGGTGACGATTTTCTCGCCATGTTACAAATCACTTTTACAACTCCTGCATCGTCTGCACCGGAAATCACGTACATATTCGCAGAACAGGATTCGCTGGGATCGCTTGATTTTTGGGTTGATATAGCAGGGAATAACCTTGACGGAGCAGAGTATCAGGTAATTGTAGGTGGCGTTGTTAAAAGCTCAGGCACTTTGACAGATGACTCTTGGTCTTTTTGGATTCGCGGTGGGGAATACACGACTTACACCATTACCGTTACTGTTACAGCTAACGGGTTGTCAGATACAGCAAATACAACGATTACACTTGAAGAAAACAGCAACCCTGTAATACCTAAATGGAGTTGGTCCGTTTCAAATGGAGGTGCAACTGACAGGCAAACACAGGATGCATATAATGCCCTCATTAAGCTCCCCGGTTATTCGGTCGATGATTTCAGCCATCTTGTGTGGAATGATATGGTAGATAAAGTTTGTGCCGCTTATGATGTAGACGGCCGCAGTTGGTATCAGAGCGGTACAAGTTATCCGCTTATATATGCAGCAACATTGATGAGTGCCAACGACAGAACGCTGACAGCAGATCGGTTTAATGCACTTCGGCGCAACATCGTGCGTGGTTCCGGCTACGGTATGAGTAATCCGGGGGCTGTATCACCGGGAGAAACGGTGTTCGGTGACTTCTTTTTGACCTTTGCGATTTACATAAATGACTGGATTAACGATATAAGCTAATAAAAACATAAAAAAAAGAGGAGAGATTTAAAATGCTTGCAAGATTTAAAAACGGGCAGATCATGGCGTGTGCAGCGCCAACAGAACAGAGGTTGTTTAAGGCAGGTGAGCCGGCCGGCTGGATGCTTGTGCTTGTTCTTCTGGAGATGCTCACCTCGGCTGAGGTCGATGCTCTGCTTGAATCCGATAACTTCTCAATCGTTGAGTTTTCGGAAACAGACAACGCAGAAGCGTTCAGTGCTGCATTCAGCGTTGAGGGCTATGACAAAGTTACATCGGCGATAATCAGACACGCTTCCGGTGAAAGAGCAGGAAGAGTGGAAATCCAATTAACAAAAGGGGTGTAGAAATCAATGGATAAGTTTGAAAACGCAGCAAGAGGATTTAATTTCGTGTACGAAAAGGAGCTTGAAGCTAATGAGACTGTAATCGTAGCGATGCCCCCTGTTACGCCCAACAAAATGGGTATAAACGACATCGGTTGGCAGACTGACGGCGATGCTACGCTTTACGGAACATTGTCAAGTGACCCGGAAAGCGAAAAAGCTCTTTGGCAGGAAATCAAAGAAAACGATACAGTCAACAAGACTGTTACTGCTATTAAAGTTGTAAATGGCGGTGCTGCTTGCAATATTGCAATCAGAGTAATTATGTGTTAGGCGGGGGTTTCAATGAAAGGTAATGTTTCAAAAGTAAAGGGTGCTGCCGGGCAATCCTCTACGGTAGACGAGAGTAAGCTTATCCCTAAAACCGTATCGGGAAGCTTTATATCGGTAGACGATGTAAGCGAAATACCGCATAACGTGGAGTGCAAGGTTGAGAGCGTGAATTTGTGTCCCGAGGAGGTTTATTCAGGTTATTACCTTGATGCTAATGGCGTAACACAAGGTGCAAACGCAGGCTTTCTTCGTTTAGCACCGTTGAAAGTTGAACCGTCAACAGCATATACATTTTCTACAAATTTGAAGATATATACAGCTTGGTTTTTCAATGAGGACGGTGGCATTGAGCGCGTTGGACTGCTAAGTAATAGGGCAGAGTATTCTTTCACTACGCCCGACAATTGTACGGAATTAAGAATAACACTTCATAACACAAGCGGGGCAGCTGATACAACAGCGTTTGAATATGCAATGCTCAACCGTGGCACCGAAGCACTCCCCTACACGCCATACGTTGAACCCGAAAGCGTGAGCGTGACAAAACACGGAGTTGACGCAAGTGAAGGTTATCAGACACTCACGCCAAACGTAGACGGAACAGTTGAGGGAATGACAAGTGTATCACCGTATATGGATATATTTATCGATACTGAGGGCGTGAATATTGAGGCAACGTACAACAAGTCGTGGGGTATGCAGACGGAATACGACAGGTTTTGGGACAGCTACCAGAGCAACGGAGAGAAAACGGCCTATAATTATGCTTTTTCTTATGCTCACTGGAACGATGAAACATACAAGCCCAAATATAAACCGACACCTGTCAATGCAAGTTATATGTTCACCAATACGAGGATAACAGACACAAAGATAGATGTTGACTTCTCAAACGCAACAAATATGAACTATTGCTTTTTAGGTGCATATTATGTTAAGCACATCGGCACGGTGGACACGAGAAAGGCGAAAAACTCAATAACACAGTTGTTTGCTTATTGCAGAGCGTTGAAAACAATAGATAAATTGATACTACTTGACGATGGCTCGCAGACGTTCTCAAGTTTCTTTTTAGAGAACAACGCCTTACAGAACATCGTCATTGAGGGCGTTATCGGTAATAGCATAAGCTTTCAATATTCTCCGCTTTCAAAAGAAAGCATTACAAGTGTTGTAAATTCTCTTTCTTCTACCGCAAGTGGAAAAACCGCAACATTCAAACTTAGTGCTGTAAACACCGCCTTTGAAACGGCACCGGGCGTGGCGGACGGAAGCACGTCAGAAGAATTTGCAGCACTTGCCGCAACTAAAACAAACTGGACTATAACAATGGTATAAGGAGTGATTACAATGGAGTATGTAATATTTGCAGTAGCAAGCGAAGGTCACTTTGCTAACATAGGCGATACACATGGTCGGTCAATCAAGATTGTCAATACCGATGAAATCAACGAATTTCTTGCTTCTGCGGTCGGTGCGAAGGAAATTACCGACGAGGAATATTATGAGCTGTTCCCTGATGAAAGACCTGTTGAAGTGACAGAGGAAACCGAAACGACTACCGAGAATGAGGAGAACAACTTACAGACGTTGCTTGGTGCAGAAAAGGAGTGAACAAACAATGCCGGATTTAACACCTGCTGCTACACTAATAACCGAGATAGGCATTTTAATAGCAGCACTCGCCCCTTGCATTGCGGTTATCATCTGCCTCGTAAACGGTATGCGTTGTTTACTCAGAGATGCAATGCACCGCATATACTACCGCAATAAAGACAATGAGAAAATCAGGCAGTACGAAAAAGAAAACTTTGTATTCCTCTATAAAGCGTATAAAGCTCTCAAAGGCAATTCGTTTATAGATGACATTTACAAAGAGGTTAGAACTTGGGAAGTCGTAACATAAAGGAGTTGGTATTGTGAATAACAAGGATTTTGTAAAAATAGCTAAAAACATAGCAGAAAATTATAAAACTGCTTATGTTTGGGGCGCATTCGGTTTGGTGGCAAATGCTTCAAATATGCAGCGGATGATAAACCAGTATTCCAAAAACAACAAATACCTTGCAAAAGCAAAACTGATTTACGGCAACGGTTATTTTTTTGACTGCGTAGGTCTGATTAAGAGTATTTTGTGGGGGTGGTGCGGCAACGCCTCTAAAACCTATGGCGGTGCGATATATACATCTAACGGCGTTCCGGATGTGTCAGCAAATCAGATGATTAACTACTGCAAGGATATTTCAACTGATTTCAAAAATATTGAGCCCGGTGAGGTCGTTTGGCTTCCGGGGCATATTGGTATTTACATCGGCAACGGCAAGGTTGTGGAAGCAACACCTGATTGGTCGGGCGGCGTTCAGATTTCAGACATCAGTGCAAACGGTAAACGCACAAAGAACGGCTCAGGTAGCGCTTGTTGGACAAAGCACGGCAAACTGCCATACATCACATACGATAAGGCGGCAGCAAAGAAGCTTGAATCGGGTAATGACATCGTGTGGGAGCTTATGAACGGCAAACACAAAATTGAGATTACCGAGGTTCAGAGGGCTGTCAAGGCTTTGGATAAGGCGAAAAGCAATCCTGAGTTTATGTCGCTCTACTGGATTCTGTATAAGTTGGTGAACGGCAATGGATAAAAAGAAGAAAACAAGCGTTTTTAGCAAGGTTATTGTGTCTGTGGTAATCGGTCTGAATGTACTTTTTACCGTTGCAGTGTTGATAATCTTTCTTAAAACATCATGCGAACCGACAGGCTTAATCGCTGCTTGGTTCTCGTTCACAACGGTTGAGCTTTGGAGCTTAGCCGGAATCAAGAAGGCTAAAGAGAAAAAGGAGAATCATTATGATTGTTGATATTCTTTTAGGTGCTGTTGCACCTCTTATTCTACTCATTGTGGCCGGCTACTTAATTAAGACTTTTCGCAACAACGAAGTTATTAAGTGGGTCGGTATCGCTGTAAAAGCTGCCGAACAGATTTATAAGGCATCAGGTCAGGGTAAAGAGAAATTCGCTTATGTTGCGGATTGGATTTCCTCAAAATTCAAAATCCCTAAAGAGGATTTGAAAAACCTGATTGAAAGTGCTGTTTATGAACTTAACAAGGCCGTAAAAGATACCGAACAGAAGGAGCGATTGAAATGAGAAATGCATAAATTACAGGAACGATTTCCTCGAAGTAAGAAAAAGTTAAAAAGGAGTGAAAACGGCTATGGCGTATAATCCATATTCTGCGGTTAATGCGATATACAAGCTGAAAGGTCAGTGGGATAGTGCAAATAACGCAGGTGATACGGCTACAAAAAATAGCGTTGCTGCGAAAGCACAGCAATACTATGCACAGTTAAGAAGCAACGGCTATGGTGATATTGCCGATCAACTCACCGCTTCTAACTATACACAGGCGAAAGCCATAAATGATAAATGGGCGAAAATGGGAAAAACCTCAACACGAGATTACCTGTACTCTTTGGGACAGTCAAAAGGTATGTCACAGAGTGATGTTGATAAGCTGATAAGTTGGGACAACCTTACAGGTGAGGTCTCTTTCGGCGGCAAGAAAATAGGTACTCCCGATTCAGTTGTTGACGGTGTTTCCTATTGGTCCGACACATCGGTTCTCGATAACGCTTTTAATGATTATCTCAACAGAAGCGGTACAGTCCGGTCGAGTTCTACAGCGGTTAATCAGGAGAATGAAAAACTGTTTGCAAAGTATAATCAGGAATATGAGGATCTGAAAAACACAAATCCTTTTGAAACTGAAACAGGCAAGGCAATTCTTGCAAAATATGACCTCGCAGGGTTGCAAGGCAGAGATAATGAGGTAGCAAGCGGCGCAGGTTCTAACGGCGGGAACATAGACAGCTTTGCCGCTGCAAATGCACTTCGACAGCAGTCCTCACTTATCAATCAGGGACAAATGGTAGCACTCGAAGCGCATCAGCAGAAGTTGGATCACGCAAGGGCGTTGCTTTCTGATATGGGTGTGAACATCGACAGAGTGTTTAATCAGGATGAAACCTCTAAAAATAATGACGTTGCAAGAAAGTCAGAGATTGCATCTGTTACAGGCTATGCGCCTGCTGAATGGTCTGCATTAAGCAACCCTTATTTGAACGAGGATGGCACACTTAAGGACGAATACAAGGATGTTGACTTTGCTGCTGTTATGGCTAATGCAAAGGCCGCAGGTAATACCGAAGCATATAATGCGGCGGCAGTTGCACGATATTACAAAATTATGGGTAATTACGGAGCATACGGAAAGTATGATGACGGCAATTACATTGTGCCGGGACTAAAGCAGACCGAAGCTGCAAGACAGTTTGATGAACAGATTGCGGCATCTGACAGAGCATTAAACGCTGAAACAGCTATGAGTGCTACGAAGAACTCTGCAAGCAAAACAAAATCAGGCGGTACAACAACTGCAAAACCTTCTTTGACCGCAAGCCAAGCGGCTACAGCCATTAAAAACGGCGAGATTTCACAGTCTGTTATTGACGCCTACAACTATCATTACGGCACAAGTTACACTGTCGCCAATCCCCCAAAATTGGGCGGTACGAATGCGCCATTGAGCGAAAGCGAAGTAACGTCTTGGGTTAATTATCTGAACAAAACAGTATCAGACAAATACGGCACAGAATACAAAGCTTTGAAAGAAGCAGGTAAAAACAAATATGAACGAGCCGATATTGATGCAGATTATATCATTATCAAGGTGTTTGAATCTGACGATTTAACACAGGAGCAAAAAGAGTATCTGTTGTATGATAAGTTCGGGATTACCGAAGATCAGGTAAACACAGCAATGAAAGACCCACATTACAGATAAGGAGAGCGATACAATATGGCAAATTGGAAAGAAAGTGCGAAAAAAAGTCTTGAAAATAGAACTGCAAATAATTCTACGCCTACTGTATCTGCCCCGAGTACACCTGCGGATGCTTCAAAATCACCAACTACCGGGGTGACAAATCCCGGTAGTTGGCAAGACAGTGCCAAAAGTAGCCTTGAATCAAGGGGCTATATTGCACCTGAAAACCGTTTGTATGAATTGAAACTCAACAACGGTAAGAATTTCGGCATAGTCAGCTATGGAGCTTACAACGCTGTTAAAAATAATAAGCTTGACGATTACACCCCTAAAAACGAGGAAGAGAGAAAAGCTCTTGACGATTTCAAGGTATACGCAGCAGAAGTGACCAAAGAGGCGGAAGCGGCTGCAAAACAAAAAAGAATCGACAGCAACCCTGTGTTCAAGAGGTACAACATTGACCCTGCGAACTTTAACCAACAGGATTTTCTTGACTGGCTTGAAAATAACAACATGCAGTTATATGACGCAGACAATTCAGGGCTGCACTATGGCTCTAAAGTTAAGGGTGGTTTTTTAGGTTTTGGCGGTAAAAAGCTTGCTACTCAGCAGCAAATCGAGGATGCCGATGTTCTATACGAGCTTCAAGCAAATAACTACAGAACCGAATTAGCACAGAGCGACAAAGGTGCTTTTTGGTCGGCTGTGGGCGGCTTGGCAGACGGTTTGTTCTTCGGTGGCTTGACAGCCTTTGGCGACCATATGGCGAAATCAGATTATGAAAAAGCAGGATTAGACCCTGAAAGCTACGTCAGTCCTACACAAGCTTGGGCTAAAACAAAATCGGAAAACGCTGTTGCACATTTTGCAGGCGATTTAGCAGGTTCGGTTGTTACATTAGGACCTTTAAGCAAGGGAGTCAGCGCAGCGACAAAGGGCGTAGGTTGGATTGCAAATAGTCCGCAGTGGGTACAAAGTGCCATTAACAGTGGTATTACTTTTGCTGTTGCAGGTGGCGCGGAAACAGCTTTTGACGGTGGCGATCTGAAAGATGTACTGATAAGCACAGGTGTAAATTTTGTAGGCGGTGCGGTTGGCGGTTCTTTAAGTAGCAAAGTCGGCACGCTCGGGGAAAGAATCCTGTTCAACAAAGGTTTGCAGCATAAAATAATTCCCGAGATGATACGCAACGGCTTTTCTTCTGCTGCCTTTGCAGGTGGTAAGGTTGCATCTACCTATTTCCTTTATCCTGAAGAATACAGACCTACTGCGGAAGAAATGGCAAAGGATATTGGCGTAGCCTTTGCGTTTGGCGCTATTTCATCAGGTATAAACACGATGAAAGCATCAGCACAAAACAAAAAATATCTTGATGACCTATATCAGAAGATGGCATCAGATTATGAAAGTATGGCGAAAGCCAACATCAACGGTAAAAGCGATATATCCGGCATTCGTAAGTTTGCAAAAAATGTTGTCGGTTACAGTAACGCTATGGAAGCGTACTTAACAGGCAAAGAATTTAATGCAGCAATAGACGGAAACACGTACACATTCACGCCGAACAAGGTTCGTTTGGTCGGTCAGGATAAGTATGTTAAGTCAATCCTTTCAGAATTACAGACTATCCGAAATAACGCAAATGCCGTATTAAATGGTGTTGGTACTCCTACAACAGATTTGGCGACCACCACACCCGCAAGTGACAGTGCAACTACTCCGGCGGTTGTCCCCACTCTCCCGAGTGGTGGCGCTCCAACAGGCGATGCAAACACTCCTGTACCGCCTATTGTTTCTGCGCCGCCTGTAAGCAGCACACCTATCATTGATACGAGCTCTCCGTCCGTCCCTGCTTCTGCATCAGGCGAATTAAGCGAGATAATGGGTGCAGGTGAAATCACAAAGTTTACACCTGAATCCGCAAGCGGTGAGATAAAGCGATTGGAAAATATCCTCATTGCAAAAGGTGCAGACGATGTATCACGCCGAGAGATTGTTGATACAGCACTTGAAATTGAAAAAGCATTGGCCGGTAGCGATAAAACTATCCGAAGTGTTTTTAACAACATATCGAAAATCACAAGTGGCGCTGTTACGGAGATTAAAAACAAAGCAGGCATATCAACTGCATACTGGAAATTGTTCGGCGAAAACTTTAAGGCAATACCGTCAGGAAGCGTAACCGATAATGTTAAATTGATTACCGAGTATGTAAACGCCTACACAGAAGCTTTGAAAAACGGTAATCCCGAAAAATTTAAGGCCGCCGTTGTTTCCGCAGACGGTAAAGACCTGTCTGCAGAACTGCCGCAGACCATTATGCGGAATGTTATCCCTGCAAATGCTCAAAACGCAGGTGAATACAGGTTAGTTGCAACACAGACTAAAAACATTATCAGTGATGTCGATGTTCAGATCGCAAGTGAAAGAGCCGAGATATACGGTGCTGAATCCAATACAGGCGAAAAAACTGAAACAAGAGAAGTTACCAACAGTCAGGCAGATACCCTTGCTGCGAATGAGCAGGTGAAAGCCTCTGAAACCGATTCTGTGAAAGATGCACAGACGTACAATGTTATAATATCCAACCTAAAAAGAAAAGGCGAAGAACTCGGGGTGTTGGATAGAGCTTTCTTCACACGTTTACAAGAGGTTGAGAACTTCTATAATCCTACCGCAAGCGACAGAGCTTTAATAAGTAGTGAATTTCAGAGAGTGTTTGCAGGTAACACAGACCCCCTCGTTGCGAATTGGCTTGACAGCATCAGTGTAGCTGCGCAGCCTGTAACGAGCATGAATGAGCAAAACATGCATGTTAGCACTGAAAATACCCCTGAAAATGCGGCGACCGTTGATGTGGATTCAGACGAGGGCGTTGCGGATGTTTATAAATTACTGGATGATCTCGGCTTGACGTACGCTGAGAAAGACGTTATACTTAAATATAAAGGTGTAGACAGTTATTTTATAAACGGTCTTTTACGAAGTGGACTTCCTTTAAGCAAAGAACAGACTGATTTTGTGAAATTGGTGAATGCCGCACTTGATAAATTTCCTACATACGGCGGCGTTGTATACAGGAATATCGGCTTTGATTCTCGTGAAGATTTTGAGGACTTTATATCAAAGCATCAGGGTGTTGATACAATAAAGTACGAAGCCTTTACGTCTGCATCGAAAGAACCAGACGGGTATCCTGTGGAACTGCCGTACACAGTGCGCTACATTATACAAGGCTATAGCTGTAAAGACGTATCCAAAATAGGAATACTCGAAGAAAATGAGGTTCTTTTTAAGTCGGATACGGAATTTCGTATCAATTCATTTGAAGTCAATGGGAATGAGATACAAATACAGTGCGAGGAGTTGAAAACAGATGGCGCAGAGTTACGCACATCTTTTGGCGAAAACAGAAACGAAGGAAAAAGTGATGTCACTGGTGAGCAAGATTCCTCTTTCCGAACAGGCGATCAAGCTAATCAAGGATTGGGTGATCTTCGAGAAGGAAGCGGAAGCGCTAATGAGTTATCTGACACAGAATCCGCAGGTGAGCGAAGAAACACTGGTGAAAACAGTTCTTCAGATAGCGTGGAATTACGCGAAGACGATAGGTATGTCCCCGGCACACAGGGAGTGCTACAGCGTAAAGCGTTAGCAGAATCAGAAAGCCCACGAGACGAAATTCTAAGTCTGAAGCGTACAAAAAATATTTATTCCTTATTCAAGGGTGCAGCAAGGGTTGTTGTCGGTAAAGATATTATTACTGACGGCTTTGTGGTGCTCCCTCTAACTAATGAGTCACTTGCAAATGTCAAAAAGGTTGCAGGTGATGTTGTACAGGAAAACCCGAACTTTGAGATGCATAAATTCTACCATGCTGATAACGATGTTGTCATTCAGGGTAATCCTAAAGTCGGTGAAGCTACTGCAAGCAATAATAAAACCATAATGTCATACACATTCAAAATTGATGATGCGTTCTATTCTTGCAAACAGGAATTTATTGATGCTTTTAATAACGGAAAGAACATAATCAAGGCAAACAGAGCTGTTAACATTCCTTGGACCGTTCACAGCGAAAACGGCGACCTCGTTGCACTGTTTTTAGGGTTGAGGGCAAAGGTAACAGAAGAAAGCTATAATCAGATGTTGTCTGTCGCTGAAATCAAGGCCGCAGAGCAGCAGAAAAAAGCTGACAAATCCAAACAGGCTTTTAACCCATCAGAGGTAAAAACAATCGTTAAAGGCAGCGGCATACCTCGTGTGTTTGAAATGGACGGCTCTAAATATGTTACAGAGGGTCATTTCGCTTTGAGAACCGATGATGCAGGTATTGCACAGTTAAATGGAACCGTCATACCTTATCATTCAATGAAAGACGGTATGCAGACTATTCCGGCAGATACCGTTAAAAAGCTGTTGGATAGCTCATATTCGGTAGATGTTGGGGAGCTTGCTCCTTATACTCCCGAGAGTGAAAAAGGGGCAAAAACACCGCCTTATTATGCTTTTGTTGCAGACGGTATTGCTCATCAGTATAGCAAAAAGTTTGTCGATGCTCTTAAAAAGCGTAGCATATCAATGAAGCTTACAAGCGGTGGGACTCTTAATACTACTCTGCTTGTAGGGTACGATGCAGACGGACACATCACGGGTTTTGTTTTACCTGTCGATACAAACGGCAATAGCTTCGTTGATAAAGACGGAAACAAAATACCCTTTGCTACAAACGACAATTTGAAAGCTCTTGTAAAAGAAACAGTAGCAAATGAAATAAGAGCAGGTAAAAATACACCTGTGGTATCTAAAAAAGTATCTTCTGAAGCTCCGACAGAGGTTGAAAAGAACGAAGATGTATCGGGAAGTGAGCCTGACAGTGCTGTAATAGCAACAAAGAGCAAAGGCACAAAAACCGTAGCTAAATTTGTTGCATCGAGATTAGCACACGGTAAAAAGATACCTGCTGCGGAACTTGCAAAAGTGGCTAATGTTGCGTTCGGCGGCACTATGGCCGATAACGCATACTCCATAAAAGATGCGTATGATGCTATGGAGCTTGGTGTGAATCAGCATATCCTTTCAACGGAAGACATGTCAGCAGAAAAAATGCTTGAGCTCTTGGAACTTCTTCCCACGCAAACTAAGAGAACCGAGGATATGATAAAGTATCAGCAGTTTTCTACTCCGCCGTCTATTGCTTATTTAGCAAACTATGTCGCAAATGTAAACGCAAATGACATTATGCTTGAACCGTCCGCAGGTATCGGTGGTATCGCAGTATTTGCGAAAAAAGACGGTGCGGCAGTTTACGTTAATGAGCTTGACGAACGCAGATTGAGCATTCTGAAAAACCTACCTTTTGATGGTTTCTTTAATGAAAACGCAGAACAGCTCGACAACATTCTCGGCGGTCAGATTGAGCCTACTGTTATTGTTATGAATCCCCCGTTTTCTTCTTCGTCCGAAAGAAATATGCAGAATACAAAAATAGGGGCAAAACACATTGAACAGGCTCTTAAAATCCTTGCGCCAAATGGCAGACTTGTTGCTATTGTCGGTCACGGTATGGGTGACGGAGCACCTGCTTTCCGTAATTGGTGGAAAGATATTAAATCACAATATAATGTTAGAGCCAACATCCGTATAAACGGCAAAAACTACAACAAGTACGGTACAAATTTTGATATTCAGATGCTTGTTATCGACAAAAACGGTGCTACGACATACACCGAAACAGGCTTTGTCGATACCCTGCAAGAGTTACAGGAGAAATTAGGAGGTATAAGAGATGAAAGACCTGCTATTGACTATTCGGCAAATGAACAAAGAACCCCTGCAACTACACGCACAGAGGATGTTACAACAGGAAAAACAACCGATGTCGGAAACAGAACTGTATCTGATGCAGGTAGCCTTGCAGATAAGAGAAAATCCGCAGACAATGCAAACCTTGAAAAACAGTCTGAGCGAAAAGGTATTCAATCAACTGATGCAGACAGTGGAAAACCTGCAATCTCTACGCCCGAAAGCACAGATGTTATGGCTAACAAGGACAGAGGAATGGGAACAGGGCAGCAAAGCAGACCTGTTGGAAACCAAAACCCTGTTGGAGTTAGTGACAGCGATAGCGGACAATCTGATATACAGACAAGACGAGCTGAACCTCGAAAGAGAGTAAAGCACAAAGAACTGACTGACAGTATATTTGAGCATTACCAAACACAGCCGCTTCGTCTGAAGAACACACAGCCGCACCCTGCAAAAGTAAGCGAGAGTGCCGCCATGAGTGCCATTGAACCGCCCGTTGTTACATACAGACCCAACATTCCGCAGAGCATTGTTGAAAACGGCGTATTATCAGACGTACAGTTGGAAGCAATATCCTATGCCGGACAAAGCCATTCACAAACCTTGCCTAACGGGAACACAAGAGGGTTCTTCTTAGGTGACGGTACCGGTATCGGTAAAGGTAGAACAATCGCCGGAATGATGCTTGATAACTATAATCAGGGTAGAAAAAAATCATTGTGGGTAACGCTTAATTCAAGCCTTGTAAACGATGCAAAGCGTGATGTAAAAGCTCTCTTCGGTGATTCTGATTTAGTTACACAGTTTGTAGGCGGTAATAAAGCGGACAGCGTATTAAACACTGATGAAGCTATTATGGTGATCAGTTACAGTGCTTTATCAAAAGGTTTTGACAGCGGCAATTCAAACTTTGAAAAAATTGTCAAATGGCTTGGTAAAGACTTTGACGGCTTAATTGTATTCGATGAAGCCCATAAAATGGGTAATGCGACAGCTACAAAGGGTACAAGAGGCGTTAAAAAGGCAAGTCAGACAGGCCTTGCAGGTATCGCGCTGCAAGAAGCGTTACCAAAAGCAAAGATTGTTTATTCTTCTGCAACAGGTGCGACAGAGGTTGAGAACCTGCGTTATGCTGAAAGACTCGGCTTGTGGGGCGATGGCACAGCTTTTGTAACAGGTGATGATTTCGTAAGTAAAATTAAAGCAGGGGGACTTGCGGCAATGGAGCTTATTGCAAGAGATATGAAAGCAATGGGCGTGTACTTATCCCGAAACATCAGCTATGAAGATGTACGCTATGACAAGATTACCCATAAGCTCACAGGACAGCAGAAAAAAATATATGATGAACTTGCACGCAGTTGGCAAATCGTTCTTAACAATATCAACAAGGCTTTGGACACAACAAACCAAAGCAAAGACGGCACTGCGAGAGGTCGTGCGTTAGGCGCTTTTTGGAGTTCACAGCAGCGATTCTTTAATCAGATATTAACCTCTATGCAAGTACCGAGCGTTATAGCAGATATTGAAAAGCAATTAGCTGACGGAAAATCTTGCGTGATTCAGTTGGTAAGTACCAATGAAGCGGCGCAGAATGAAGAATTCGCAAGGCTCAAAGCAGAAGATTTAGAGCTTGATGAATTTGACCTGACACCAAAACAGATGCTTATGTCTTACATTGAAAACTCATTCCCGGTACAGCAGTTTGAGGAATACCGAGACGATGAGGGCAATGTTAGAAGCAAACCTGTTTACGATAGCAAGGGCAACCCTGTTATGAATCGTGAAGCTGTTAGACAGCGTGAGGACTTGCTTGCTAAACTTGGCAGCATTAAAGTACCATCCTCACCGATTGATATGATTATCAATCATTTCGGGACAGATATGGTCGCTGAAAATACAGGCCGTGCAAGACGAGTTGTTCAGAAAGACGGTAAATTCATTGAGGAAAAAATCGGCAGTAAAAAAGATGCCGATGTAGATGCTTTCCAAAATGGCAACAAGCGAATTATTATATTCTCAAAAGCAGGTGGCACGGGTAAATCGTATCACGCTGACAGAGCTGCAAAGAATCAGCAGCAGAGAGTTCACTATTTGCTTGAAGCAGGTTGGCAAGCTGATAATGCGGTACAGGGTTTTGGTCGTTCACATCGAAGCAATCAGGCATCAGCACCAATATTCAAACTTGTTACAACAGATTTGAAAGGTCAAATGCGTTTTATATCAACAATCGCAAAAAGACTTGACCAACTTGGCGCAATGACAAAAGGACAAAGACAAGCAGGTGGACAGGGTATGTTCTCTGCGAACGATAACCTTGAAAACAGTTTTGCGGCAGATGTGTTGGCTGTATTCTACAAGGACTTAATTGCAAACAGAGTTGATGGCATCAGTGACGGTCTTGCCATTGTCGAAAAACTTGGACTGAGAGAAAAAATCCTTGATGATTATAACCGTATTATTGTTACAGCTCCCGAGCTTCGTGAGGTAAACAAATTCTTAAATAGAATTTTATCACTGGAAAGCTCCGAACAGAATACCGTGTTTGACGGATATTCAGAGCGTTTGCAGGATGCAACCGAAAAGGCAATGCAAGCAGGGACTCTTGATAAAGGTCTTGAAAACTATAAGGCGGATAAAATCACGCTGAATGAGGTTCAGGACATCAGAGAAGATGAAAGAAGCGGCGCTAAAACAAAGTATTATAATCTTACAGCAGAACACAAAATCAAACCTGTTAGATTTGAGGACGTAGCAACTGATAGTAAATCGTTTGTGGGGTTCTATCAGAACAAAACAACAGGCGCTGTCAGGGCAGTTATGCAGACATCTTCTACGACTGACCAATACGGAAATGTAACAAACAATTATAAGCTTGTAGGTCAAGTTAAAAATGATTATGTAGCACAAAACCGTTTTTACGGTAATTGGACTAAACTCGAACCTGCAGAAGCAGCAAAACTTTGGAATGAAGAATTGTCAAGGCTTCCGGAATTCAGAAAAGAAAGTCTGCACTTGATAAGCGGCGTTGTTCTTCCTGTGTGGGATAAACTCCCGACAGAGAATGTGCGAATATATCGTGTTCTTACCTCTGACGGTGAAATGCTTATCGGTAGAGTTGTCTCGGAAGATATGATTGACGGAACATTAAAACGTCTTGGATCTTCGAGGGCAAAAGAAAAAATTGCTACGACAGATTTAGTTACAGGTATTAAAAACGGTGATGTTGTACATCTTGAAAACGACTGGAGAATCGTTCAGAGAAAAGTATCGGGTGAAAATAGAATTGAGCTTGTGGGTCCTTCCTATGAACACTATGACCTACTTACCAAAAAAGGCGTGTTCACGGAAAGAATACAGTACAACACAAGATATTTTATCCCTGCAGATACTAACACCGTAAAAATAATTGATGATATACTCAAACTTTCCCCGGTTATGCGTGTGGAAAATGCACGGTATTCCATCATTGAAAGTGAGGATTTTGCGTATGAGCAAACAGGAAACGATTTATTACCTCGAAACGGAAGATGGGGGCTTGATGAGAGTGCCGGAAAGCAAGCTGAAGGAATTTTCGGAAATGCAGAAAGCTCAAAAGCTCTCAGCACAGAAGAAAGAAACGCCTACGCAGCACAGCTCCGCAAAGACGGAAAAGTAGAAAGCAAACGTATTTGGACTATTGAAGCTGACTTCATCAAAGAGGATGCCTACAATGAAGAAATGAAAGAGATTATCGAAATGAATAAAAATTTCGGTATGAAGATCACAGGCTTTTTCCTCGATGCAGGACGTTTAGCTTTCAGCCCCAATACCAAGGTCGGCGGTGTTATCTTCAATGGTGATGAGATATACATCTGCTACAACCACCCGGAAAAATCGCCTTGGGCGATAGACCGTCACGAATTAGCGCACAGGTTATATAAATCATCCGAAATGCAAAAAGTAAAGCAACGCATATTGGGTACAATCCCGGAAGATGTTAAGAGAAAAATACTTAGCCACCCTCGATATAAAAAATACGTTGCTCTTTTAAAAGACGATGACAAAGTTATGGAAGAAGTTATCTGTGATGTAATGGCGGGTATGTCATATTACGATTTCGATTATGACTACACCGATTTAGTCAAAGCATATTGGAATAAAGACACAGCATTTATTGATTCCTACAAGGCGGCAGACTATATCAAAACAGCCGATACAGGTACAAATGATGCTTTTCTGTCAGAGGTCGGGTTCGGTAATGATGAACTGCTGCTCGCATCAGACGATGCACCTACGGCTCAATACTTTGTATATGATACCGATGCAGAAGAATTAACCCCGGAACGCAGAAAAGAAATCTTTGAACAGTTTGACAAAGACCATGCCGGAGTTGATAAACCTACACAAAAACAGTTGTGGGGTGAGCGTGCGGCGTGGGTAGCTCATAATATGACAAGAGTTTTTCCGAATATCCCAGAACGTGGTGAAAAAGGTACATTTTTTGCAGCGTTCCGCAAAAGTATGATACAGTGGAAAAACCTGCCTACCACTGCTTCCTTTATGGTTCAGGATAAGCTTAACAAAATGACAGAGGGATTAACTCCTGAAGAATTTAAGACGTTTTCGGAGCTTGTTTATTTCCTTGACTTACAGGAAGAAGCTCAAATTCAAAAAGAGCGTGGCTACACTGAAATACTGTTACCGAATGAGATAACCCCGAGTGAGGTTGATGCCATTGTAAAAGTGCTGAATGAAGAAGCAACCGAGAATGTTCAGCAAGCACTTATAAAGAGGCAGAATATTTGGGATGCTCTCAAATCGCAGTACATAGAGCTTAACCGTTATATCGGTTTTGACACTGACGGAAAATTCAAGCGTAAAAACTACTACCATCATCAGGTGATAGAGTATATGAACAATGGCGGCAAAGGTACAGGCAGCAGAGAAATTGGTATAAAGGCCGGACGTGGTTGGCTTAAAGAAAGACAGGGTTCTACCAAAGCAATCAACACTGACTTTTTGGCTGTTGAATACAAAGCTATGCTGCAAATGCAGTACGATGTATATATCGCTGAAACTCTTGGCAAAATTAAACAGCAGTATGACATCAAGCCGCAGCTTGAAAATGAAGCGTTTAAGAATAATAAAGAGGCTATAAATGCAATAATCCGTAAAGAAGCAACAGGTAAAGACGGTAATATTATTCTTGATAGCAAGGGAAAACCTGATAGCGAAACGTATCGTCAGCAGCAGTGGTACAATTCACGCATTATGTTTGGTTTCAATGGCCTGTTTGATTTAGCTGATCGTAACGAGCTTCCTACCTATGACGGTGAATACATAAGAGTTGTCGAAGCATTAAAACGCCACGATTTGAATGTGCCGGGGCTGTATAAATATGTTGGCATAGTTGCAAGTACAAACCTGCCTGATAACGCAACCGATGCACAGGAACAGGCTGTGTTAAACGCAAGAACCGTTTTGAAATACACATCGCAAAAAAGAGAGTGGATAAAAAATGTTCTTGCTGATGATTATCAGACTTGGGAAACTCTTGCAAAGTCGATGAGTGATACACATACCATTCATCAGCCAAGACGAGGTAATTATTTCTACACAAAAACCGTAATTGATGAAGATGCTTTCAACAAAGCTCATAATGATATGGTTTTAGCTTTAGCATCAGGCGAAATTGATTTAGGTAATGTTGACATCACTAAGTTATTTACACAATATGCTGATACAGTACGGCTCACAGGTGCAGCCTACGAACAGTGGGTGTTACCAAATGAGATAGTCACCACAATGGATGAAATCGCAAATCCGAAAGCAGTAAATGTAGGTAGCAAAATTGCACGCAGTATGGTTTCGGCTTGGAAAGGTTGGGCAACAAGCATAAATCCTTTGAGGACTATAAAATTTGGTTTGCGTAATCTGTTCGGTGACTTAGATGCTGTTATTGCCGGAAATCCTAAAGTGACAATGTATTCTAAAAAAGCTGTTCAGGACATCTATCAGGCAATGAGGTACAAAAAGTATTCTCCTGAATATATGGAATGGATTGAACGAGGTGGATACACATCAATGATATTTGCAAATGAAATGGATTCGGAAATGCAAGACAAACTGTTTTCACATCTGAAAGACAAACAGGGTGTAAGCATTTTCAAAATCCCGGTTAAACTGTTTGAAAAATATTATAACGGTGTAGAGAATGTTCATAATTTCCGTGAAGCAATACTCCGCTACTCTGCATATCTGTACTATAAAGAAGCGATTAAGCGTAACGGTGGAACTGTTAAAGACTTTGTTGCTTCTAACAGATACATTGTTAAGGGACTGAATACTGTTGAGGACAAAGCATATCAGCTTTCAAAGGATTTGCTTGGTGCGTATGATGAAGTCGGCAAAATGGGACAAACGCTCCGAAGATATTGGATTCCATTCTACTCCTTTACGGAAACTAACTTAAAGCGTTATTACAGATTGTTTGAAAACATCATAGCTTCAGATGATAAAATACCGAAAAAAGCAGGTAAACTTTTACTCAAGGCGTTGATGGTAAATATGCTCGGTCTGCTTATGGTTGCTTGGAATAAACTCGTTATGAAAGAGGAAGATGATAAGCTCCCTCCGTCTGTGAGAAATATTCCGCACCTTACATTAGGACAAATCGGTGAAGATATTTACGCATTTAGACAGCTTGGCAGTTTTTCAGAATTACTTGAATGGTTTGGACTTGATGATTATAAATGGTCATCAGAGGACATTACCGCTCCGCTTGATAAAGCGTGGGGAATGATAACGCCTTTCCTGAAAATGCCGATTGAGTTAGCAAGTGGATTAAATTTATATCCATCACTTACACAACCCCGTGCGATTCGGGATAAATGGCAGCATTTCTTTAATTCTTTTGGCGTGGACGATTTATACAACGAAATCACAGGAAAGCCAACAAAGGGTATGGGTGAAATTCTTAAAGGCTCTGTTGTTTACAGTTACGATTACAAGGAAAGTGCCTACTATGAAATTCTTGACATCAAGCGTGAATATCAGGGTAAGACAGATAACACCATATATGGTACAGATGTAAAATCCAACGCTTTGTATTATATGAAAACGGCAGTTAGATACAAAGATAAAGAAGCTGCATTAAAATATCTTGATGAATACTTTGAAAACGGCGGTACTGTTAAGGGCATTAAACAGTCATTCGCAACGCTTAATCCTATGTACGGATTCACAAGCAAGGATACAGCGGAAAAGGGTGAAGCCTTTATCGCATCGCTTACAGAGGATCAGAAAGAAAAATTGAAAATTGCACAGGACTATTACGAAAATGATTTAATGTTACCTGAAAATGTATTGGATAGGCTCGGTAAAAAAGGTATTACCGATGAAGAAGCTAAAAATGTTTTAAGGGGATACATTAAAGCGAAGTGCAAGTAAGAATTAAAGCTCCGGAGCGTTCAAATGCTTCGGAGCTTTTCTGCGTAACAGTTAAATGTAACATTATAAAAACGGTGTCAAATTGTTACTGTAACAAAAATACAAATGTTACGCTGTGCGTTACACACTTTGTTACATACTTTGTTCGCATAAAATAAAGGTTTACAACAATTTTGTAACATTGTAACATTCTTTTTCTATTAACTTCAAATTAGGGAGTTTAGAGAGAAATATTACGCCCTGCACGCCCCCATACACACATATAGGGTTTTATGTTACTTTGTTACAAAAGCGAAACTCCGCAGCAGGTTTTACCTACTACGGAGCTTTACTATTACCGCAAACATAAAAAGTTCGGATAATATTGTTATGGTGGGCCTTCGGGGACTCGAACCCAGGACCATCCGGTTATGAGCCGGGAGCTCTAGCCAACTGAGCTAAAGGCCCAAATATCAAGCTTGTATATTATACAAAAATTTTGCCTTATTGTCAATAGTTTTTTGCATTAATTTCGGTCAGTGAAAATCGATGTGAGGAACTCGTTGTATATCTTTTCGGCGTGTTTGTAGAATGAGGCTGTGATTTTTTTTGCATCCTCACGGTTTGACGCTGTCATTGAAAAAGAGAAGATTTCGCCCGACTCATCAGCGAGTGAAGCGATTGCACGAAAGCCGTCCTTTTCCTCAACAACCTTTACGTTTACGAGATTTTTCCTGATAATTTCATCCTTGACCTTGTCGGTTTCCTTTTCCGCCTTGCGAAGGATATAGCTTGGGACGGAAGAACGTATTGCGTTAAGGTCGCGAACACCCTTGGCGGTAATCAAATATCTGTCAACACCCGTATCAGAGCAGATTTCCACATGACCGGTTTTCAGCATACCGTTGAGATGCTCTGCAAAATCAAAGTAGTTTATGGCACCGTCAACAAAAACCATGCTCATAAGCTCTTCAAAGGTTACGGAAATCTTGATGTAATCGAGAACATGGAGTGTTAATGTTTTAATTTCAAGTTCTGTTCTGACAAAACCGTATCCCGGCATAACTATACCTCGCTGTAAAAATGTAGTTTGAAAATTTACTATAGCATTATATCACAGTTTTGATTTTTTAACAAGGTAAAATAAGTAATAAATTGTTTACTGGACTTATGTGAAAAAATAGTGTAAAATATTATCAGTGAAAATTGAGAACAAGGAGAAAAAACGATGAACAAAAAATGCTTATTTGCCGGGGTGCTTTGTGTACTTATGATATTTGCGATATTTATGCTTGCCACCTTCGGAAACAAGAATACTTCTTCCCAAGAGGAAGTAGCTGCGGGTGATAAAATGCTTTCAGAAGAAGAGAAAAGGGCACTCACAGCGGAAACTCAAGAATATATAGAGGCTCTTGAAAAAGACGCCACAGATACAGAGGCATCAAAGGAGCTTAGCCGTATATATGCAAAGTATGGTTTGTATTTCGATGCGGCAAATACAATAAAGAATGCAATTCTGTATGCACCGGCAGACACAGAGCTTTATGACGAGCTTTTGTGGATTTACAGGCAGAGTGGAAACACGCTCGAAGCCCTGTCCTACATAGACACCATATCAGACGAGAAAATCCGCCGTGAGTGCATAGATAAAGCATACGACAGAAATGCTCCCAATTCGCTCAGGATGGGAAATACTATGGGTAACTTCACGACAGGCGGTATGATAGCAGTTGACGGTGACGTGATATATTACTGTGATGCAGCAAACGGCGATGCTCTTTCATGCCTCCGTGACGGAAAAACAGAAGTTCTTGTCCAAAGCGGTGCGTCATATCTCAATATTGTGGACGAATATATATACTTTGTAGGAAGAACGGATTACAGGATATATAAGATGAATAAGGACGGCTCAGGGCTTTCGATGGTCAGTGATACTGCAGCCTCAAATCTCATCATAATCGGAAATAATATGTATTTTATCAACTGGGATGATGAGTGCAAGGTATACAGCATGAATATAGATGGTTCGAACAAACAGAAGATAACTGATATTTCCTCGGATTTTCTTTATGCATACGGAACGCATATCTATATAAACGACCGTGACAGTATGCGTGATCTCTATTGCGTTTCTCTTATAGACGGAAGCGGACAATTGATCTCTATGAACGAAACATACTTTGTTACGGGTTATGATAATAACATCTATTTCCGCCTGCAAATAATGCAACAGAATGATGCCTTGTATAGTCAGGAGAATGGTGCAAACCTTTCAGTGTGGCGTATGACCACTGACGGAAGTGTGTACGAGAAGATAAACAACTCTCGCTCAGGTTACATCAATGCAGACAAAGGAGAGGTGTTCTTCACAGACTTTGAAGAGGAAGCCCTCTATAAAGTGCAGGCAGACGGCACAGGACTTACAAAACTCTGCGATGATGACCCGATAAACATAGCGATAAACGGAGACTGTGTATACTACTTCAGCGATAATAACGGCAAAAAGCTTTATAGAATAAGGAAGGACGGAACGGGCAGGGAGTGCCTTAACTGATTATGATTAAACGTAATTCGTCGCAGAGAAAAGAAATAAAAGAGAACCTTCGCGGTGGCGTTGGCGCGCTTGATTTCAAGCACATCTTTGAAAAGAGCGAGCTTTCGGATAAGGCAAATATGTTTGCGGAGGTAATTCTCCTTCCCGGACAGTCCATAGGCGAGCATCCTCACGGCACAGAGGGTGAGCTTTATATTGTAAAAGAAGGCATCGCAACGGTCACCGATTGCGGAGAGGTTTATGAGTTGTATGCAGGTGATGCTATGTGGACAACGGCAGGAGAAACTCATTCTATAGAAAACAAGACCGACGACCTTCTTGTCATATATGCGATAATTCTTCCGTGATGTATTGACACGGCAGAGCATATAGTGTATTATAATACTGCAAATATTCTTTGGGGCGAGGTGAAATTCCTCACCGGCAGTTATAGTCTGCGAAGGAAAGTGCAAGCTTTCCCTGAATCGGTGTAATTCCGATACCGACGGTATAGTCCGGATGAAAAAAGAAATGTAGCATACTGTATTTTGCAGAATATGTTATCTTACCGCCCTGATTTTCAGGGCGGTTTTTTCATTGAAGAGTATTGCAAATATTTTTTTGAGGTGGTAAATATGCCCGATTTAAAAAAAATCCATTCCGACCTTTCAACCAGAAACCTTGTAGTTCTCGCAATGCTCGTGTCACTCAGCTATGTCGTGAGCCTCTTTGAATTTCCCATATTTCCTGCAACTCCGTATTTAAAGCTTGATTTCGGGAACGTGTTGCTTCTTCTTTCGGGCTTCATTTTCGGACCGGTTGCGGGCGTGCTTGCCTGTATCGCGAAAGAGCTTTTAAGCCTTATAGGTACATCCAGCGGCGGTGCGGGTCAGGTCGCAAATATGATTATGTCCATAGCCTATATAATAGTTCCGAGCATTGTATATTGCTACAAAAAAGGGCTTAAGACAGTCATCATAACGCTTTGTATCGCGTGCCTTCTCGGCACCGTAACAGCCCTTCTTGCAAACCGATTTATTGTCTTCCCACTGTATATGAAGGATGCGGCACCTGCAGTGTTCCGTGATGCGTTCTGGTATGTTTTGGCTTTCAACCTCATCAAAACCCTTTCCGTAAGCATTATAACAATCCCGCTTTATAAAAAACTCAAATTTATAAAGCAGATATAGAGTAAAGATTAAACGAATAAGAGGCGATGCATATAATTTAATGCATTTGCCTCTTTCTTTTTTTAAATAAAAATGCTATAATATGCCTCGTGATATATTTTTATACTATAATGAGGTGTTAAAATGTTAAAAGGTAAAATCGCCGTCGTCACGGGCGGCACTCGTGGTATCGGTTATGCAATAGTAAAAAAGTTTCTTGAAAACGGCGCAACAGTAGTTCTCTTCGGCTCAAGAGAGGAGACTGTAGATAAAGCACTTTCTTCGCTTCGCGCTGAAAATGCGGAGTGGAACGTAAGCGGAGACTTCCCCAATCTCTCCGACCCTGCTTCCGTTGCGTCGGCAATAGAAAAGGTGCATGAGGAGTTTGGCAGAATAGATATTCTCGTAAATAACGCAGGAATTTCCGACAGCACACCGATTGACAACTACACAGCCGCACAGTTTAATAAGGTTATGGACCTTAACGTAAACGCGATTATGAATACTGTGATGCCCACAGTAAAGATAATGAAAGAGCAGGGAAGCGGCAACATCATAAACACAAGCTCAATGGTAAGTATTTGTGGACAGAGAAGCGGTGTTGCATATCCCACAAGTAAGTATGCGGTAAACGGTATGACATGGTCGCTTGCCCGCGAGCTTGCCCCCTTTAATATCCGCGTGAATGCAGTCGCCCCCGGCATCACAAAAACGGATATGGTAGCGGCGCTTCCTGATGAGATGATAAACCCCCTTATAAATTCCATACCCCTTCGCCGTATCGGCACACCTGAGGAAATGGCAAACGCATTTCTGTTCCTTGCAAGCGAGATGTCAAGCTACGTAACGGGTGAAATCCTGTCAGTCGACGGTGCAATGAGAACATAATCTGATAAAAACAACAAAAAGCCTTGAAAACATAACGTTTTCAAGGCTTTTGGAGCTGTTAGGCGGATTTGAACCGCCGACCTCATCCTTACCAAGGATTTGGAAAGTGTTTGTTTTCAATGGGTTTGGGGGTTTTGACTACTTTTGGACTACTTTCATAAGATGTCTCGTATGTAGGCATCTATTTTTGTCATTTGTTTTTGCTGGCGAGACTGCCAGATGTGAGTGTAGATGTCCTGAGTGGTTGAGGCTCTGGCGTGGCCGAGTTGAGCTTGAGCCGTCTTAACGTCAACTTCTGCATCGTAGAGCATGGTTGCGTAAGAGTGGCGAAGCTGATGAGAGGTGACGGTCAGTCCGGTCTCTTTCTGATATCGGGCGTAAGCTCGACGGAATTGAGTCTGACTCATAGGTTTATCGCCGTCTCCGAAGATGTAACCGTTTTTATTGGAAAGATAAGGAATGAGATGCTCAGGAAGATATATCTCTCGGGTGCTACTTTCGGTTTTGGTATTGACAATCTTAGGCTGATTGGGAGTCCATATGACAGCTTTATCAATCTTTATAGTTTGCGATTTAAAATCAATGTCATCGGAGGTTAAAGCAAGGAGTTCTTCTCTTCTCATTCCGGTGAGGACTGCTGTGAACGCATACAGTCCGAAATGCTTATCAACAGACTTCAGGATTATCTGAATATCTTCCGGGGAAGCGGGCTCTCTTTTTTCTTGATGTAAACCTTTCGGGATATCCACAGCAGAGCAGGGGTTAGTCTTGAGTATACGATTATATATTGCGAAGTCAAAAATCTGAGAGAGAACAGATTTATTTATGGAGACGGTATCTTTTGCAAGACCTTTCTTTTTCAGAGACTTGAGGAAAGCATCGACATCGGAAGCCTCAATTTGAGAAATTGGCATTCCACTGAAGAAGTCTTTTATTTTATTAAGGCATCTGGTATATTTTGCGGCCGTGTTATATCCGATATCAGGGAAGTGTTCACGTTCCCAGGCATCGGCCACAGCTTCGAGCAATTCGCCATCTTCTTTTTTTGCAGAAAAAGCAAGAAGCTGTTTCTCAAAATCCCGAAGAGCTTTCTTTTCGGTATCCGCTTTTGAATAGAAAAGCTTTGATGTTCCGTCGGGTAGCTTGATTCGCTTTTGCCATCTGCCGTCGGGGCGTGTTTTCATAAAAAATCACATCCGTAAAAAATTTAAGTCAAGAGGAGAGCGAAAAGCTCTCCTTTTTTATTGGTCGGGGACGAGGTTGTTTTTGTAGCATCTTGCCGCAAGGTTACGCTATTGGGAAATACATACAGGGCAGGGCGAGTATTTCATTTCTATTGCTCTCTGCTCGGTAGTTGAAATATACGGCGTGGAAATAGTTTTAAAATCTTTGGTGAAATGTGGAGCACAAGCTTCGTTTGTATGGTGATACAACTTTGTGACCGGGTCTACCAAGCGTATATTATATTCAGAGGCATCGCAGTCGGCACATATTTCTAATGTAGAATACAGGTAAATATCAACAATTTGCAAATTTGAGGAATTTGCTTTTTTGCAATAGAAATCAGTATGATAAATCAAAGAACCGGGCTCAACATAATAATAATCACTGTCGTACGCCTGCTCGTAAGTTAAAAATCCGTATTCTTTGCAAATCAATTCATAATATTCGATTATGCCGGAATAATACTCTTGGTTCTCTTCAAGACGTGCTTCTTTATTTAGACATTCTTCTTCTAATTCATAATAGTCTTCCTCTAATTCGTGATAAAGCGTCTCGTAGTTACTATCGGATGCACAAGAGGATAAGGAAAGACAAATGATTAGCAACAGAAAAGAACTAATAAGTTTGAAAGTTTTCATGGTGGAACTCCTTTAACTTATGATGATCCTTTTGTATTTGTCCGGAGAGCGACGTGATAAATGGGATCAAGGTCTTATCACATAGCAAATAATGAATATGACAAAATTTGCATATGAATGGACAAGAAGCCAAAAACACGCAGACTTGACGGGCTTTAAACAGAATTTATACGAATGGGTTCTTTGTAGTGCATTTTTATAGTCTGATCGTCTTGAAAGGTATAGATTAAGGCCTATGCTTGCGTATAGGCAAGAAAACAAAAAACATAGAGTATTTAACCACTTGAGGTTGACAAACCACACTGAAGTTGAGAGGAGTAAAGGAATTACAGTATGCCTAAGAGCACTGAATTTAAGACTCCAAAACTTAGGGTCATCAGGCCAAATGGTAGAAAGCACATTGTAAGAACATAAAGCGTGAAAAGCCATTGATCCGGAAAGACCGGAGTAGTTTTTTCTCCAAACTATATTGATATAGATATAGAAGAATAAGAAAGAAAAGAGATGTAGTAAGCCTATGTGCACAAATGTCATTATAAGTGCCTCCTATTAAGAGAAATACTCTGATGCAAGGTTCCCGTTATAATGTATATAAAATGTAAAAGGTGGCAATAGCAATATTTGCAAGAATACCGATTTCTGCGATTACGGTTGATGATATATCGCATTCCCAATTGTAGGTACAAACGAAGGACTCATCGGTGGGAGCATAGACCTCCTTTATAAGCCGCATGAGGGCAATTTTGGAAATTATAGTATTCAAAATAGAGTTTGCGAGGATAACGCACATAATTGACAAGGGTGCAAACCAAAAAGATGTGCATATAGTGTGGTAAACAACGAAAGCGATTTCCAATAAAATGTTGAGACTTGAAAGTATTAAAAGGATGACAGGCATTGTTTTGTTTGATCCTGTAAAGTGACCGGCAGCATAGAATTGCTTATGGGTGAAAATAGAAAAAACGAGAAAAAGAAAAAACATAAAAGCACCTTCTTTTATATTTTCAACATGGCGGCAAACCGCGACTTGTTGAGATTTTAGGTTGATGTGCAACTAATTGCACATATTACGGTTTGCAAATCCTGCACGGTTTGTGAGTATATTGAATTTCACCATAGTAAACAGGTGTTGCATCAGAGGTTACGTATTGGCAACTCCTTAAATGGTACTTAGTTCCGTTTTCTGTTATATAAAAGATTTGCCCGGTTTTTTGTTTGTAGGTAGTTTCAACATCTGCGACTCCTCCCTGAGCGAGGGAGGGCGATTGCTTGATCGGAACAAAAGAGAACAAGAGACCGATGAGGAAAGCGGTTATGGCTGTTGCACAGAGTGCAAAAACAGAAAAGCTTCTGCGATGAGGAGATAATACTTTATACGCAAAAACAGAGGCTTCCATTTCTGCAACATAAGAATCCTTTTTTGAAAGTTCATCGGTGTGGCCAAGCTCGATGTGACCGATCTCGTGCAGAATAAGAAAAAGCATTTTGTTCTCATCAACATTTGGGGTAATAAAAATAGCCTTTATTTCAGCGTCGAGAGTAAAAGCTTCTCGCGTCTGAACAAGACTACTAAGCTCGTATGCTTTAATGGCTGCTACTCCTGCGGATGAATTATAGAACAAAATAGAATAACCGAGCTGTTGGGCATAATCTTTGAGGACTTCAAAGGTTATGTCTTTTCGCTTTAATTTTCTTGAGAGTTTTCCGGCTTTTTTTAAGACCATATCATTTATCCCTTTCTTTTTTTGATGGTCGCGGAATGCCGGCATGTCTTTTTTAATCCGGGATTTTGGGTTTTTTAAGAGGTTCATTTTCAACAATATCTCCTCCGTAAGCAATAGCTTTAAAGCGGGGAAGCTCGTGGACGGAAACATTATCTACGTCAGAGCGGGAGCGCTTGTAACTCTTTTCTATAATTGAAGAGACAAGCTCGTGGTCGCGCTCATCGAGAAAGGAGAACTTATCTATATGAGATTCGGGGTCATCGGTTCTGCCGAGGAGATAATCAACGGAACAGCCGAGGTAGTCAGCTAACATGACAAGCTTTAATGCAGTTGGCATACTCCTTCCGCTTTTCCAGTCGCTTATATTACCTGACGAAATACCGGTATCGTCAGAAAGTTTTTTTGCGGTTAAGTTTAATTCTTTTATCCGCAAAAACAAATTATCTAAATTAACCAAATATTACAACTCCTTTTTGTGTAAATTGCTATTTTCTCGTATTTACGAAAATAGTAGCTGACTATTTCGTAAATACGAGATACAATACACTCACAAGGTTGATTACAACCCAAGTATAACACAGAAGCAGTCGAAAAGCAATGAAAAAGGAGATGACGACATGAGCATAGGAGAAAAGCTGAGAGAGTTGCGAGAGGCACGGGGGCTTACGCAGAGAGAGGTTGCGAACAAGGTTTTTATAACGGTTTCAATGTACAGCGGAATTGAAACGGGAGTAAAGCAACCGTCCCTTAATGTGGCACTGGCTCTGGCACACTTTTTTGGGACAGACGTGGAAACCCTTGCGGGAGTTAATAAGGAGTGATAACAATGTCAAGAGAACAACCGTATTACCGTGAGGTGGTGGCTGATATTATTGAGAGGACAGGGAAGACGATACTGGGAGTGAATGATCTTCGAAAGTATCTGGGTGTGGGCCACAACAAGGCGGTCAGTTATCTGGAGAGGGGCGAAAAGAAGATTACGGTATATCAGCTTGCCCGGAAGCTTATTTAAGGATAAAAGTGACAAGGAAAAGAGAATGGAAAAACGGATACATAAAGTTAATTCCGAGCTTTGTGCCGGATGCCAATACCGTGCACGTGAGAGTGCGTTTGATGTATATCACTGCGATTATGCAAGTATTAAAATGAAGTGCAGATTGGACCCGCCGGGGAAGTGCACGCATTACGAGAAGGACAAGCTCTACAATCCCGTCGAGGCAAAACGGAAGGAAGAAGATAAAAGGGAAAGACAGAGGGCATATAAAAAGGAGCACAGGGTAAAGAGCATGCGGCCGGTGGGAAGGCCGAGAAAGGGAGAGTGAAAAAATGGCGATACCGAAACCAAAGAAAAAGGATTACCGTGTCTGCGAGTTTTGCAA
>JAZSNQ010000002.1:0-21893 GCA_045536515.1 Acutalibacteraceae bacterium
AATCTCACTTTCTCAGCTCATCTGGCTCAAGAACGACATGAACAGCACAGATAAGGACTGGAAAATCGTTCTCATGCATAAGTCTCCCTACTCACTCGGCAAGGACGCAAAGTGGCCCGATGCTCTCTATCTCCAGAGATCACTTGCAACCGTTGTTGACGAATGCGGCGTAGACCTCGTTCTCAGCGGTCACGACCATCAGTACATCAGAACAAAGCCTCTCAAGTCAAACAAGGTCAACGAAGACGGCACCATTTATATCCTTTCGGGTACAGCAGGTGCAAAGAGATACGAAGTCCGTCCTTTCCTTGAAAACCACTTCCTCAAGACAGACTTCATTGCAGCAGGCACAATCCAGAGAAGCGGTGGCGACTATTTTGACGGTGACTGGGATCAGGAAAATCCTGATTATGAAGGCGGTATCTTCAGCACATTCTCTGTTGACGGCGGCGTTCTCACAGTCCATTCCTATGTTGTTTCCGACTACACAACAGACGAAAACGGCAACATCATCGATGTTAACGAAGAGCCCAAGGTAACCCGTCACGATTCATTCACCATCGTTAAGGAAACAGGCAAAAACGAAATCACCTTCACAGGCGATAACACAACAAGCGAAGCTGAATATATCCTCGGCGCAGTTCCCAGCTTCATGGGTCTTGCAGCATACACATTTATTGAGTGGCTTCCCAAGTTCCTCATCATGGTTCCCGAGCTTCTCTATTCGGTAATCGTTCTCGACATTTTCTAAAATAACGAAGCGGCTTGCAGATGCAGGCCGCTTTTTAATTCGGAATGCGGAATGGAGGGTCTGCGACGCTGATTTATAATTGCTCCGCAAAAGCTGAAATCAATCCTCCTATAAGCTGTGACACCGAGGTAACTTTTACCCTTGTGTGTATGCCCGATGATATCAGGGCGATGAAAAGGGGAGATAATTATGCGTTTGTTCCCGGATTTGATTATGTAAAAGAAAACGGCAGATATTCCGAAAGTGTCGGCGTTTTTTATGAGGTGACTGACGTAAAACTTTCTGTCAAAGAAGAACGATGGACAAGAATAATATAATGACCGGCAAAACAGGAGGGCAGCCTTGCAGCTGCCCTTAATTTAAAAAATATCAAAAAAATTAAAAAAAATGCTTGACTTAATGAGAAATATGTGATATATTAGTCAAGCGTTCTACGGAACACAGCAGAATATGCTGGTGTAGCTCAGTTGGTAGAGCAGCTGATTTGTAATCAGCAGGTCGGGGGTTCGAGTCCGTCCACCAGCTCCAATTTAATATGGAAGAGTTCCCGAGCGGCCAAAGGGAGCAGACTGTAAATCTGCCGTCAACGACTTCGGTGGTTCGAATCCACCCTCTTCCACCAAATTAAGGTTTGTACCGTCAGGTATGAACCTTAATTTTTTGGCAGGTGAATCCGAATGCCCGAAAATCGCTGAACAGACTCAGTTTCGGGCAGGTTCGGATTATGCTCGTCACGCCGGTGAGGCAGCCTTATCTGTTTGATTATTCACCGAGGAAATATCTTCCGTAAGCGTCTGCCGCTTTGAGTGCTGCGCAAACCTTTTCGGGAGTTACTTCAAAGGGCATATTGTGGAGGGTATCGCTCTCTGCGCAGGCTGCGATTGCGACTGCCATGAGCTTTTCGTCTGTTACTTCGGTGATACCGAGCTCCTTAAAGGTTACGGGAAGACCGAGCTCGATGCAGAAGCTGATGATTCTTTCAAGCTCGTCGCCGTCAACGTTTTCGAGAACAAGCTGAGTGAGTGTACCGAAAGCAACTTTTTCGCCGTGATACATATGATGGCATTCGGGAAGAACGGTAAGACCGTTGTGGATTGCGTGTGCACCTGCAAGACCGCCGCTTTCAAAACCGATACCGCTGAGGAGTGTGTTTGCTTCGATAACCTTTTCAACCGCTTCTGTGCAAGCGCCTGCTTCAAGAGCAATCTTTGCCTTTACGCCTTCATCCATAAGTGTGTCAAAGCAGAGCTTTGCAAGTGCCATAGCCGCACAGGTAACCTTGCCGCCTGCACAGGTGCCCGCATCCTTTGCCATAACTGCTCTTGCTTCAAAATAAGTTGCAAGTGCGTCGCCCATGCCCGAAACCGTAAGTCTGGCGGGCGATGCTGCAATGATGTCTGTATCCATAAGAACCATATTGGGGTTAGCAGGAAGGAAAAGATATTCTTCAAAAACGCCGTCATCGGTATAAATAACGGAAAGTGCGCTGCAGGGAGCATCGGTTGAAGCGATTGTGGGGCAGATAAGAACGGGTGTTTTGCAGTAATATGCAACAGCCTTTGATGTGTCAAGAATCTTGCCGCCGCCGATACCGATTACAAGGTCACAGCCCTTTTCTTCCATGATATTGATAAGTCTGTTAATTTCGTTTTTTGAGCATTCGCCGTTGAAATAATCAAAAACAAGCTCAAAATCCTGACCTGCAAAGCTGCTTTCAACAGTTACGCCGATTCTCTTGTAACCTGAAGCGGTGATAAGAACAAGAGCCTTCTTGCCGTAGCCCTTTGCGTAGTCATAAAGTTTTTTCATTTCGCCTGCGCCCTGAACATATTTGCCGGGGCTGATAAGAATTTTTGTCATTATTTTTTCTTCTTTTTTTCATAATTTAAAATAGATGTATAAGATGTTTTCGGGCGACCGCACAGGGTCGCCCCTACAGTTTAAACCATAAAATTTGGCTGCAGGGGCGGATATCGCCGTTAATTATCCGTCTGATTATGCGGGATTATTTCAGAGTGAATTCAGCGTTGTTATCAGAAAAGCCCTTGTTGTTTCCGATGGTATCAAGAATCATACTTCTCAGATCGGCTTTATTACCGTCTTTGCTGAGCTTCGGCTCAACTTTTTTAAGTACGAAAGAAAATCTGTCAAGAATGCCCGAAATAAAATTGCAGACAGGTGTACCCTCGGTATGGGGGCCGTCACCGAGGAAAATTCCTGTTCCCACTTCGCCGACGAGGTCTGTCAGCTTTTTGTCATCAAGAGACTTGTCTTTTTTAATAAAGAGCAGACGTTTTATTGAACCGACCGTGGTTTTGTCAAAACGTTTTCTGCAGAAAGTCTTTAAATGTCCGACAATTCCTTTACCGCCGCTTAGTGCACCACGTACACGGGCAATAATCGCATAATAGAACTGCTTGTGGAAATATTCCTGTGCCGTAAGACCGTTCATATCCCATCCGAAATCTTCAACGTCAATTGTTTCAACCTTCATCACGGAGTTTTCATTTACCGTGATTTTTCTGTATTTTGCAGGACTTCCCACAAGACAGGACGTACAGATATCAATGAGTCTGTTTCCTTTTTCGGAATAAAACTCGTTTATGCTCTGAATATGCATATGACCTGTCAGAATAAGCTCAACACCGTTATCCGCAAGGAATGAAGCAACCTTCCGCCACTCCTTTATTTTTGCATCTCCGACCAAATCAAAGGCGGAAACAGAAGGAATAATCGGATAATGACATATTGCAAAAACGCAGCAGTTATCTTTCTTCGCTTTGTCAAGCTGTTCCTTTGCCCATGCCATGAGTCTGTCATCCATTGCTCCTTTAGGTTGGTTTTTGCTGTCGCAGCAAATAGCGAGCATTCTTATGCCTTCGGTGATTTCGGCAACATAAGAATGTGTGGGTTCATCAAGAGCAATTGCATCGCCGTAGCCGAATTCACGGTACATATCGCAGAGATCGTTGAAATCAGTGCCTTCGACCTGAATACGCTCATCATTTTTGAATGCGTATGAAAATTCTCCGTAATCGTGTCCTGCGGTAATAACAAAAATCTTTTTGCCGCTTTCTTTAAGCCTGTAAAGCTCTTTGATAAAGCTTTTGTGACTTTCTTTTTCTCCGTTTTTTGTAAGGTCACCGGGGATTATAACAATCTCTGTTTCTTTATCCTTGCCGAGTTTTTCAAAGACAGAGCTTATGATTGCACTGCTTTCCTTTACGAAATACTGTTCGGTTTGCATATAGTTTTCAAATGCTTTTCCTCCGGCACCCAACGCATTTTCAAAATAATGTGTGTCGGTTACAAGATAAAAACTGACAGGCTTCATCGCTTCTCACCCTTCCAATTGAAATAATGATTTATTATATCATAACCAATGCAGCATTTCAATAGCGGCAGCACCGTGAAGACAACCCTTAAAGATACTTGTTATTGTGTTTTCGGAATATTTGTGATATAGTTATCGCAGAGGTGAGATTTATGTTTGCATACAGAGGATTTATGCTCGACAGCGTGCGTCATATGCAGAGCATTGAAGAAATCAAAAAGCTGATTGATGCTCTTTCTCTGCTCGGCTTCAACAAATTTCATTGGCATCTGACCGATGACCAGGGCTGGAGATTTGAAAGCGAGTGTTTCCCCGTGCTCAATTCCGTTGCCGCGGTCAGACCTTATTCCGATTTCGGAAAAACACGCGACAACAACCCATACGGCAGGGTTTATACCAAAGCTGAGATGAGAGAAATTGTTGCTTACTGTGCCGAAAAAGGGATTGACGTTATTCCTGAGTTTGATATGCCGGGTCACACAAGCGCGCTTCTTTCGGCATTTCCGTCGCTTTCCTGCACGGGTGAGGCGGTTAAAATCAAAACTCATCAGGGCATTTTCAAGGATGTTCTCTGTCTTGCAAAAGAAGAAACCTTTGAGGTTATAACCGCAATTATTGATGAATTTCTCGGGATTTTTCCGGGCGAATATTTCCACATCGGCGGTGACGAAGCACCGTCGGAACATTGGAAAAACTGCCCCGACTGCCAAAGATACTTGAAGGAACACGGCATTGAAAGCTATGCCGAATATCAGAACTCTTTTATGAACAGGATAATTGATTACCTCGAGAGCAAAAACAGGCATTGCATTGTCTGGAACGAAGCTGCAAAGGGCAGAAATCTTGACAAAAGGGCGATTGTTCAGTATTGGAAAGAAAATCCCGCACCGACAGTCCGTTTTCTGAATGACGGCGGAAAAGCCATACTTTCGCCGTTTTCATATTGCTATTTTGACTATGATTACAACATCACGCCGCTTAACCGCACCTATTCTCTCAAGGCGGATTTGGCGGGTCTGACCGAAGAAGGCAGGAAGAATATCGTCGGGTTTGAGGGAACGCTCTGGACCGAATACATAACCGAAAACCGTCAGCTCGAAAAACTCCTTTTTCCGAGAATCATTGCGGTTTCAAGAATCGCACTCGGCGAAAATCACAAGCCTTATAAAGAGTTCATCGCTGATGTTCACCGTATCGGAAAGCAGTTGAGCGATATCTCATTTTGTGATAAAAAATCATGGACAAAGCCGAGAATATCAACGGTTTACGGCTGGCTGAAATTTGTTAAAGACCATTACTCAATCGAATACATAAAAGAACAGCTTTTTTAAAATATAATAACCTCCGAAGCCGGTACCGTTACTGCCTCGGAGGTTAATTTTTATTTGACTGTTATTTATCCTGAGGATAGATTATTCCCGTCATTTTTCGGATTTCATCCATCTGACGGGTGATAAAGAGAGTCTGTTCGTGTGTCACAACGGGACTTTCTTTCAGACCGTTTAAAACGCATTCGGAGAAATGCGTAATCTGTTCTTCAAATCCGTTGCCTGCATAGGGAACGGGAATTTTCTGCGTTTCGCCGTTGTTGAGATAAATATCAATTTCCTGAGGTGCATAGAATCTGCGCAGATGTGCGTAACCTTTGCTTCCGTAAACATAGCCTTCGTTGGGTTTGCGGAGAAGAATCGCGCTTGAAATATCGGCAATCGAGCCGTTTTTGTATTTGAGAATTGCACAGGTATGGCTGTCAACCCCATTATAAACCGATGATTGAGCGTTGATTTCCTCAACGTCATTTCCGAGATACCAGCTTGCGAAATTCAGACCGTAAACACCGACGTCAAGAAGCGAACCGCCGCCGTTTTCAGGCTTGAAAACATGGTGGTTCATTTCATCTTCGTCCATCGTGTAGCAGAATTTACCCTCAACTCCGAGAATATCGCCGAGAACACCTTTTTCAACGAGTTCAAGCATTCTGATTGTGCCCGGAACAAGTCTTGCCCACATGGCTTCCATCAGAAGAACGTTGTTTTCTTTTGCACAGCGGAACATTTCTTCTGCCTCTGCGGTGTTGACCGCCATTGGTTTTTCGCAGATAACGTGTTTTCCGTTTCTCATCATAAGACATGAACATACAATATGTCCCGAATGAGGAACGGCGATATATGCCGCATCAATAACATCGGACTCCGCCATTTTTTCATAGCTGTCAAAACGCACGGGAATACCGAATTCATCGCCGAATTTTTCGGCATTTTCTTTTGTTCTTGATGCAACGGCAACAAGCTCTGCGTTATCAACGTTTTTGATTGCTTGGGCAAAACGGTGCGCAATCGTGCCCGTGCCGACTATACCGAATCTTACTTTTTTCATATATTCAACCTCTTCTGAGTTTTAATGCGGTGTCAAGCTTATCCGTGCATCTTTCAAATATTTCCGCGAGAACGATTGTCACCGCAAAGCTCACCGCCGCAGTCAGACTGCAACGGTGTTTTTTTGTTCAGAATTTGACTTTTCCGTAAATACATTTTGTGGGTTCTTTTTCGATAACAAGACCGCAGCAGTTGCACATGATGCATTTTGCCCGTGTCTGACCGTTTGCAAGTTTTTTTGCAAGGTCGGGTTCGCAGATAAACGGTCTGCACATCGAAACAAAATCCGCCTTACCCTCTGAAATGAATTTCTCCATATCGCTGACATTGTATATTCCGCCGACAACGATAATCGGAATTGAAACACTCTTTTTGATAACGGAAGCGTTTTCAACGTTGAAATTCTCAAGAGGCTGAGGCTGTTTTATGAGGGGATTTATGAGATTTGCGGCAGGGAGAGCGATTTTGCGCAGTATTTTCGGGAACGAAGCGCAGGGCTCTCTGTATTTGAACACGGCATCCATGGGCATGAGCTTGCTGCGCATGGTGTTCATGCCGTCCTGCACCGTACCGCACGAAACCTCAATTACATCGCATCCCGCTTTTTCAAGCCTTTTGCAGATTTCAACAGAGGAATTTATATTCATTCCGCCCTTTCGGTTATCCTCTGCGCTGAGCTTTATCCAGACGGGAAGATTTGTTTTTTCTTTGATGCCGCGGATAATCATTTCAACTGCCCTGCATCTGTTTTCAAGACTGCCGCCCCAGCGGTCGTTTCTTCGGTTGCCGTAGGGCGAAAGAAAATCATGAAGCAGATAGCCGTGACCGCCGTGAAGCTGAACGGCATCAAATCCCGCTTTTTCGGCTCTTACCGCCGCCGCAACAAAGTCATCGATGATGCCGGAAATTTCGGAATCGGTAAGCACCTTTGCCTTGTCGGGATAGAATGCGTGAAGCACGTCTGACGGCGCAACCTTCTGCACGCCGATTGCCTTTGACGAGGTTTGTCTGCCGCAATGGGCAATCTGCAGAACAACGGGAGTGCCGTGACGGTGAACCGCATCGGTAAGCTCTTTATATTTTTCAATAACGCTGTCGTCAAAAATTTTCAGCATTCTCGGATATGGCGAAACACCGTTTCTGCTCACTGCGGCATAGCCCGTAATGATGCATCCGACCTCATTTTTGGCGAGATGTTCATATTTGGCGATAAGTTTTTCACTCGGCGCACCGTTTTCATCGGCAAGACCGTCGTGGGTTGCACTTCGGATTATTCTGTTTTTGACGGGAAGCCCCGAAATCTTTGTTTCATTAAGTAGCATACTTTATTTTCCTTTGCTCAATTTTAAAGCAACATCAAGTTTATCCGTGCATTTTTCAAATATTTCCGCGAGAACGATTGTCACCGCAAAGCTCACCGCCGCAAAAAGAAGCGGAGAACCGTTCATTCCGAAATGCTGAAGAAGAATCATCGGAATTCTCTGAAGAATATAGATTCCGAAAACTCTCTTTCCGAACCAGCGCAGAACACCGTTGTTGATGCTTATTCTCATTGATGCGAATGTGATGAGAAGGGCAAAAACAAGCGCCATGGGAACGAATATCACCCGGGTCTTTCCGTTAAGAATCAGAAAATGATTGAGGGTTATGAATGCGGCAAGGGTAACGCCCGTGCATATTGCCCATTTCCCGAAAGACGGAATAAGTGCCTTGTCGATATGCGGTTTTGCGATTGCATACCACATTCCGAGTGGATAGCACAGCAGGGTGTCATACCACCAATATTCTTTTCCTTTATTATAAATCAGAAAAATCATTGCCGCAACCGAAAGAACGGTTGTGATTGCCGTGCCGAGGATTATGCGTTTTTTAACAAAACGGAACGATATCCATGTTACAACATAGAGAATAAGAACAACAAAAATGAACCATACGCTGTTGCCGACCCCATCAAGACCGATGAAGGAGAGCAGCAGCTTTTTTATTGTGTAATTCTTCCCGAGTGCAAGACCGAGAAAATAAAAAATCAGGATTGCGATATCATAATGAAGAAGAACCTTCAGTGCACGTTTTGAAAGCAGGGTTTTAACATAGCCGTCTTTTTTGGCAAGACCGAGAGTAACACCGTAGCCCGAATAAAAAAGGAACATGACAACCATGAGCTGACCGAGGAAAAGCATGAAATCCGAGAACGGCTTATCGTGCCATTCGGTGGTGAGCGTGATGTATTGTCTGACATGCGAAAAAAGAACGATTATAACGAAAATACCCTTTATCGCACCCGTTTTTTGGGGCGACATATAGTCATCAAAGCCGTTTTTGCCCGAGAATTTTATTCCCGCAAGACAAAGAACGAGCAATGCCGCAAGGAAGAATACCATAAAATCACCTCTTGAATATGTGGCTTTCCGTTTCCGATTTCTTCGGTCAGAAGGATAAAGCAGAAAAGAAAAAAATATTGATATTATGATTTTTATTTGGAAAAAAACGATAAATCAATTTTATCATATCAAAAATTTTTGTCAATAAGTATTAAACGGCATAAAGGCGGCATAATAGGAATGAACCGAGTGTTCAAAAAAATTAAGGAGAGATTCTCACCATGGAAAACAACAACAAGAACCAGCAGAACAACCAGCAGAATAATCAGCAGAACAATCAGAACAACAAGAATCAGCAGAACAACAAGAACCAGCAGAATCAGAAGAACAGAGACAATTTCTGAAGCAAAAAGAATAGAGGGCTGTGGAAACAGCCCTCCGTTTATTTTATATAGCTCTTATGATTTCCTGAACAATAACGCCGATACGAAGGCTTGAAAGCACGGTGAGAATATCCTCAAGCAATCCTTCAACGCCTGTTTTTGCTTCATATTTGAGAAGCTCTTTGCCGCTGTCGATGGTGAGTGCCTGAGTGATTGTCATGCCGCCTTCGCCGAAAAGTTCAGCTCTAACATAGAGGAAATCCTCTGCACCGTCAACGGTGTCGAGGTCGAGTGTTACGGGTTCTGAACCGATTGCGCAGGAATAGATAGACTTGCCGTTTGCGATGAACTGAACCTTGTCTGCATCCTTTGCGGCAACGGTAATCTTGTGACCGTCAACGGAAACCTTTGTGAACATGGGATAGGGAAGACCCTTATTGGAAACATCAATCTCCTTATCGGGTCCGATGTTGTTATCTTTAATAACATTTTCTCTGAGCTTTCTTGTTACCATGAAGAAATTGCCGTTTTTCATGGTTTTTCTGATGTTGTCAACATTGTTATCTTCCATCATGAAAACGCTGAATGAGGTGTCAACGTTTTCTTTGTCATGGGCATCGGTGTTGCTGAAACCGATAACGTTTTTGCCGTAGGGAAGAGTATACATGAGAAGATTGTCCCAGAGAACTCTGTCATAACCGGTTGTGCCGTTTCTCTCGTTGAAAACCTCTGTGCCGAGGCAGGAATCGTATTTAAGAATGAGGTCGCCGAAAAGCTTTATCATTTCGGGGTCATTTACAACCTCGGGATTTGAGTTGGAATCAAGCCAGTCGCCGGGATGGTTGATGTGTGAAAGACCGTTGTTCTTTTCGATAAATGAAAGAGCCTGGTCATAGCCCCACATATCTTCGCAGCCGGGGAAACCTGTACCGACATTTTCGGGAAGGAAATAACCGTTTACGTGGTTCTTGGTGAGAGAAATAAAGTTGAATTCATTTGCACCGAGAACGGGAACCATCTTCTTGTTTCTGATGGTGACACCGTCATAGAGAGGATATGTGCCGTTCTGAATTGCGGTGTATTCCTCTGTTGTAAGGTGTTCGTACTTGCAGCCGATGATGGGCTGATAGAGGTAGAGAGGCGGAAACATGGGAGCCTTGTCCCAATCAACGCCTGTAACGCCGTGGTCTGCGTTTGCAACGAAATCGTAATCCTGATTATAATATTCTTTTATCATAACGCTGAGAGATTCGCTTGCATCGCTGTAGGTTGTGTGAGTGTGGAGAGTGCCTTTGTATGCACCCCATGCTTTATCGCCTTCCCATTCAACATCCTTGTAGGGTGAAACGATAACATAGTCTCCGCCTTCGGCGCTTGCACCGATAATTCCGACGGAAAGAACGAGCATTACGCTCAGAACTGCGCAAAGAATTTTCTTAAGCATTTTAAAGCCTCCTTGATTTGATGAATATATTAAACCACTTTTTGAAAAATATGTCAATCATGTTTTATCGGAACATTTGCGGCAAAAGTTATGATTTTATTGAATAATCCGTTTGCGGAAAAAAGAGTAACCGCCAATGCAAGCGGCAGAGAAAACCATTCCCAATGAATCGGGGAGAGATTTTCGAGCATCGGCTGAATTCCGATATTATAGTAAAGTACATATAAAATTATATAGTGGAAAGCATAGACGGGAAGAGTGCGCCTGCCGATTTTTGCGGCAATTCCGAGGGGTGTTTTCGACGGAGTGAGAACGATAACCGCATAGCACAGTGCCGCCGCAACCGCATAATATCCCAGACGAATCAGAAAACCGTATTCCTCACAGGTGTTGAGGGATGCAAAGGGATTTGCGCCCGTCACAAGGGGTCTGAGCCAATAATATCTTTCGCCGAAGAAAACCGCTGTCAGAACAAAGGCGGTGATGATAATAACGGAAAGAGTTTTCGGCAAAGCTTTTCTGCAATGCGTTTCGATTTTCTTTGTATCGAAAAGATAGCCTGCATAATAAAACGGGAAGAAAACGATTATTCTTGAAAGCGCAAGAAAGCTGTTGATGTTTTTGTCGTATCCCGCAAGGCAGGCAACGAGAACTCCGAAAACCATGACATATTTCGGCGAAAAATCCTTAACGGCAATCGTTATCAGCGAATGCGCAAAAAGCGCAAGCATGAACCACGGCAGACCCGTTTCGGTGAAAACGCTGAAAGAGGTTTTGCCTGCGGATATCCAAAAATAAAGGAAATTTATGAATTTCAGAACAAAATACATGACGAGATAGCCAAAAATCCTGTCTTTTCTCTTTTCGTTGACCGTCTTTTTTGCGAAAAGTCCCGAAACGAATATAAAAAGGGGCATATGGAAGGTGTAAATTGCGAGATACAGCGTTCGCATATACTCATTGCTTCGGGTGGAAAAATCGGCTATGTGACCAAGAACAACAAGAAAAATGAGAATGAATTTCAGAATATCCCATTTCTCAAGTCTTGAGGAAATTTCTTTTTTCATATTATTTTATACCCTTGTATTCCGCCCTGACCTTTTCGTAGCTTTCAAGGTTTCCGATGTCGTAGCGTCTGCCGGGCATTTCCATGGCGTGAACCCCGGTCTGAGTGCAGAGCCATGCAATATAGCTGCCGGGTGCATCGGTGCCGCAGCCGCTGTCGATGCCTTTCTGCACAAGGCGGGCATCGTTCTTTGTGTAGTAATAGAACGGCGGACAGCACCAGTTTGTGGCGGGATTCGGTGATTTTTCGGTCATGTTGAGAACCTTGTCGTTTTCGTCAACCGTCACAACTCCGCATTTGAGAAGCTTTTGAAATTCGGGTTCAAAATAGCGCATGATGCAGGAGGTTTTCTTTTCTTTTGCATATGCAATGAATTTTGTCAGACTGAAATCGAGAACATTGTCGCCTGCGATAACGAGCATATCATCATCAATGCCGAGCTTATCAATTGCAAACTGAATATCTTTAACGGCACCCAGACGGGTTTCGTTTGAGTCTGTGCCGTCATCAACAACGGTGATTTTCTGCGTTTTTCTTTTTGCCCAATCTCTGAAAAAGCCTGCAAATTTGCTGTTTGAAATAACAACGTATTCGTCAACCTCACCCGAAGCGTCGATATCGTCAACGAGCCAGTCGAGAATTGTTTTGCTGCCCACTTCAAGAAGCGGCTTCGGGAAATTATGAGTTAAGGGATAAAGACGGGTGGCATATCCTGCCGCAAGAATAAGACATTTCATAGTTACACCTCACACAAATCAAAGATTGACACCGTCTGCGCTTTCGCAGATATGAACCGAAAATCTGCCTTCAAGATGCGGGAAAGCTTCGAGATATTCACGGGTAACGGCTTCGGTTATGCTTTCTTCAAAATCGGGATTTATGAGTGCCATGCAGCAGCCTTTGAATCCCGCACCCGAGAAACGTCCGCCGTAAACTCCTTCGGTGTGAGTCATGATTTCATAGAGCTTTTTGAGTTCGGGAGAACCTGTTTCCCAGCTGTAAACCGAGGATTTGCCGCTTTCAAAAGAAAGTCTGCCGAATTCTTCGATGTCGCCGTTTCTCCATGCCTCTGCACCCTTCTGCACACGGTCAAATTCGGTGTACCAATGCTCGGCACGTTTTCTCCAGTTTTCGGGAAGCTTGTCCTTGTGTTCAAGATAAATCTCATAGGGCACGTCACGGAGATTTGTTTCTTCAAACTTGCCGTATTCCATGCCTGCATAGGCTTTGAGCGCATATGCGGCACTTCTGCATTCGTCAACACGCATATTGAACGCCGAGCCTGCAAGAGAGCGTTCGAGACCGCTGAAGAAGATTGCGATTTCAAAAGGCTTCATGTCGGGATGCCGGGGTATCAGCTCATAGGTGTCATTCTGTAAATCCATATATAAAAGATGGTCTTTTTTGCAGTAAACCTCGCAGGACTGGTCGAGCTTTCCGCATGAAACGCCGACATAGGAATTTTCAGCTTCCTGCGAAATTGTGATAAGCTCGGAAGGAGTGAGCTCAATTCCGTTCATTGTGCACAGAGCCGATAAGAATGTTATGATAACCGCCGCCGACGATGAAAGACCGCCGATGGGAAGCTCGCCGTCGATGATTGCGCAAAGACCCCTGCGCAGAGGATAACGCTTGTTGAGTGCGATAGTTGCACCTCTGAGATGGTCTGCCCAGTCGCCCTGCACCGTTTCGGGAGTTGCGGCAACGTGCCACTGTGCTCTTTTGTCAAACTGCAGGGATTTTATTTCCACAACGCCGTTTTCCTTGGGACCGTAGGCAATGTGGATGCCCTTATTGATGGCAAAGCCCGTGATTTTACCGAGCTGATGGTCGCTGTGCGCACCGATGGGACAGATTCTGTACGGCGTAAAAGCGGTGAATTGAGCAGGTTTTTTATAGGTTTTTTCAAAAACTTCAACAGATTTTGACATAAACATTCCTCCGTCGGTTCAGAGTTATATACAATAATTATAATTTATAAACAAGAAAAAATCAATGAATATTTTATCGGCGGAAGAGCATTCCGTACCAAATTAAAAAAAGGGGCTGCATATGATTGCAGCTCCTTTTTTACCATTCTTCGTTTTCGGTTGTTTCTTCTTCGTAATAGCTTTCATCTTCGCTTGGTTCTTCGTAATAACCGCTGTCTTCGGTGGTTTCTTCCTCGTAATAACCGCCGTCTCCGGTGGTTTCTTCCTCATAATAACCGCCGTCTTCGGAATTTTCTTCGGTTGGGGGTTCAAACGGATTGAACCAGTCGCGTGTTGTTTCTTCTCCGCGGTTGAACCAATCGTTGCCGAAAATACTTCTTCTTGTTGTTGAAACCTCCTCGGTGTAATAATGAGGCTCGTATTCCTCGGTGGAGGTTTCATCGTCATAATAACGGTCATCGTCGTCGTAATTGTCGGAGGATGCCGATTTGCCTCTTGCAAGGTCGATTGCGGAAATATGTGTCAGCGGATTGATTTCGATATTCGTCTGACCGTAAAGAGCAAGCTGAAGCTCTCTTGCCGCCTTGATATAGTCAACAATCCATACATCGAGATAGCCCGTATAGGTGCGGAAGCCCGAAACACCGTAGCGCAGCTCTTCCGTGGGCATAACCTGACTTACGATTTCATATTTCAGCCAGCCTTCACTGAGTGCCTGCATACCGAGAGAAAGAATTTCACCCGATGAATAGTTGGTTGTGATATAGGGCAGGAAGGTTTCGATTGCGTAGTTAAGGTCGGAAAGCGAAGAAGCCTTCACATTTTTGATAACCGAACTGATAAGCTCACGCTGTCTTCTTGTTCTTTCAACCTCGCTGTCAAGCTTTCTGATTCTTGCATAAATCAGAGCTCTTTCGCCGTTGAGCAGAACGCTGTCACCGCTTTCAAAGCCCTTGACACGGGTTGTGCGGTTCATGAATCTTGCTTCTTTTTCGGTGATGGGAACGGAAACGCCGCCCAGCGCATCAACCGCCGCCTTGAATGATTTATAGTTGATTGAAACATAATGGTCAATCTTTATTTTGTAGTTGTTGGAAAGAACCTCCATGAGTGCCGCCGCACCGCCCCATGCGTAGGAGTGGTTGGTTTTGTCATATCTTTCATGACCGCTGATGTTCATGTAGGTATATGAGTCACGCAGGAATGAGGTTATCGTTATCTTTTTTGTTTTGGTGTTGACGGAAACAAGCATTGTTGAGTCCGAACGGTGAGAGCCGTCTTCGTCGTCTTCACCGACAAGGAGAACGTTGATAACCTTTTTGTTATAAATCTTTTCGCCGCCGTTGGTTGCCCAGGTTTTGAGAAGCTCTTTTATTGAGTCTGCACTCATGATGTCGTCAATCGTGTTAAAAGACATTGCTTCGTCAACCTCTTCTTGAGCAAAGGTTGCATCGAGATTACCGAAATCACCCGTGCTTACGTTGATAAGAGAGAGCATTTTTCTGATATACGCGCCGCCTGCCGCAGAAACAACAAGAACAAGGCAGATAAGAATGCTGAGTATCGCCTTGAGATTTCTTTTCTGATTTTTGAGGAAAAAGGGCTTGAACTTGAAATCAAGGAAATATTTTAATTTGTTTTTCAAGCCTTTCGGGGTGCTGTAGCTCGAGATATCCTCATATTTTCCCGGGCGTGTCTTTTTTTCACCCACATAATCACCTGCCGTCATCTGTGTAATATCAATATTTGACCTATTTTACTATTATTTTGGTATTATACCACAATATACAGCAAAAGTTAACAGGTTTTGCAAAATTTGTTTGAAAATTTTTTATGAACATTTCAGAAATACACTGTATTTATTTGTGCAAGTTATTGCATAAAAAAACGGCTGTCCGGAAACAGCCGTAATATTTTATGTGAAATCAAATTTAAATTTTCCCTTATGACGGTACGGACAGATTTTTATGAATATGTAGGAAACAACCGCACCGACGGTGTTGAGAACGATATCGGCCATGGTGTCCATGATGGGCCAGCGTTCGGGAACGATGGGGTCAAAGAGGGTCAATGCTTTGGGAGTTCCTTCCGCAAGGGCAAGCGACCAATGCTGTGCGTCGCCGGGATATCCGCCCATCATGCCTGCAATCTGGTCAAATCCGAATTCAAAAAGCTCCCAGCCTGTTGCGGCGAGGAATGAAAATCCGACGGATGCAAGAATGACAAGCGCAAGAGGCGCGGATTTTTTGTCTCTTTTGAGAATGGCGCATACGATTTCGTAGCCGAAGAATACGCAGGCACCGCCTCCGACGAAATGAAGCATGACATCCCACCAGCGGAAGTCATAATAGAGATTGAGGAATTTTCCGCCGAACGAAGCGCAGAAAATCATAACGGTCAGAAATGACTGAAAAGCCGATGAAACATGTCTGAATATGCTTTTTTCAGGGAACAGCATGAAAATTTCCCACAGGAACATACAAACAAGATTTGCACCGACCTGCAGGGGGTCTGTGATGTCGAAGGGCTGCTTGAAGAAGCCTGCAACGAAGGCATAAATCATGAGAAGCCTGAAAATCCACCAGAAAACAAATCTTCGTTTCGGGCAGTTGTCGGAAAGTCGTTTAAAATATTCTTTCATTTGTTATTCTCCGTTCTGATAAGCTTTTTTGATTATATCATACATTTTTCTGTTTGTCATTTCCTTTTTTTAAAAAACATACACAATCCGACAATAATCATACTTTGTATGAATTACAGATTGATTTCATAAAAATTACGGATTTATTAAATTGCATACATTTAGGTTTTTTTGTTTGATTGAAAACTGCAGGTTTTTATGATATAATGCAAAAAGGGACAAAAATAAATAATCGTATAACCGGGAGGACTCAAAATGGCAAGCGACACCAAGAAGCTCATTTATTACACATTTATCGAACTGCTGGCAAAAAGTCCGTTTGACAAAATAACGGTACGTGACATTGTTGAGGCTTGTGACATAAACCGCAATACATTTTATTATTACTACAGCGATATATATGACCTTCTCGAAGAAGTTTTTACCAAAAAAATCAAGGAAATGATAAATTCCCATAAAAAGGGAGTTTCGTGGATGGCTGCCTTTATGAAGCTTGCAAACGAGGCATATGAAAACAAAAAAATGATTCATAACATATGCTCATCCCGCAGCTACGACTACCTTGAAAACTATATGTACAGAGCCTGCAATCAGATTATCGTTGATGTTGTAAAACGTCTTGCTGAAAACAAAAAAATTCCCGAAAAGGACATAGAGTTCATTGCTTCGTTCTATGAATATGCTTTTGCAGGGATTATTTCCGAATGGTTCAAAACGGGAATGCGTGAAGACCCGCTTGAGCTTGCAACTCAGCTCTGGCTTGTTGCCGACAATATGAAACTTGCGCTTGATAAAAGCGAAAAAAGGCTTCTGAACAGGATGGAAAATGAAGATATTGTATGAAGACAACCAAATAATCGTCTGCCTTAAACCTGCAGGCGTTCTCAGTCAGAACGGTGAGGGTGAAAACATGATTTCGCTGCTGAACGAGCATTTTCTGCATAACGGCGAAAAGTGCGGGGCGTATCCCGTTCACCGTCTTGACAGAGAAACAGCGGGAGTGATGGTTTTTGCCAAAAACGCAAAATCCGCCGCAGCTTTGTCAAAGCAGATTGAGCAGAACACCGTAAAAAAGCGTTATTACGCAGTGATTAAAGGCGTTCCCGAAGAAAAAAGCGGAATTTTAAAGGACTTGCTTTTCAGGGATAAGCAGAAAAACAAGTCGTTCACCGTCAAAAGAATGCGCAAGGGAGTGCGTGAAGCATCGCTTGAATATGTGGTTATCGGCGAAAACGGCGGGTTTTCGATGGTTGAGATTCTTCTGCATACGGGCAGAACCCATCAGATAAGAGTTCAGTTTTCAAGCAGAAAAATGCCGCTTTCCGGTGACGGAAGATATGGTGGAGGCAGCGGAAATCTTGCGCTTTTTGCGCATACGCTTGAATTCAGCCACCCCGTCAGCGGTGAAAAAATGGTTTTTTCGGATAAACCCGATATGACGGCTGAGCCGTGGAATATGTTTTGAACAGTTCAATGCTTATCACACAAATATACGTTACACGTCGTTTTTTCACCCTTCCAACGGTTTGAGAAAACGGCGTGGATTTTTATTTTTCCGCCCTCAAGACCCTCGGGAAGCTTGAGGAAAAATGTGTTGTTTGCGCCTGTGCCGCAGACGCTGTGTTCCCATTGATTTGCCTTGTAATCGGGTGCTCTTTCGGGGAATCCGCAGAGTTTTCCGTTGATTTCGGCAACGCAGTAAACGCACTCCTCGCCGTGCTCGCCTTCAACCGCAACGGCAAGCTTTGAGCCGCTTCTGTATTCGGGCAGAACAAACTCTCCGCTTTTTGCAAGCTGAATTTTCTTGTGGCGGTAATGCGCCTGCATATTGTTGGCAAAAGGCTCTTTGACATCAACGGTTTTGCCGTCTTTCATGAGCCTTACGGCATAGATTCTGTCAACGGGATTGTCAATGCGAAGATAACGGATTTTACCGTTTATACCGTAATTTGCAACCATCTTTTTGCCGTGCAAATCATAGGTTGTGTGAACGGTGAATCTGACGATTTCTGAGGTGAAATCATCATCGGCAATGCTTGTTTTTACAAGCTCGGAGGTGTTCCAGTTTGCAAGGTCGGAGGAATATTCCGCATAAAGCGGAAGCTTCTGGATTTCAACCTCACGGGTCTGATAATCCGCAGAGAAGAACTCGATTTCCACGCTGTCGCAGTCATATTCTTCACCGAAATCAACTCGCAGACAGCCGCCGTTGATGCGCAGATTTTCGTCAAGATATGTCTTGCTCTGTGCGTCGAAAAAGGTATCGGGTCTGCCGTCAAACATATTTCTTGCCTCACAGCCGCGGAGTTTATAGGTTTTCTGACCGAAGAACGCATATCTTGCCGCTTTCATCTCGGGAATTTCTGTTTCGCCCGAACGGCGCAGGCTTCTGCTTTCGAGAGAATCGTTGGTTATCGCATACATAGCCGATTCATAAAGAAGCTCGCCGTTTGCGGGATTTCTTTCGCCGTTTTCAAGAGTGCCGAGATAAATCGGCGCTTTTTCTTTTATATCGGTGTTTTCGTCTTTGAGAATTTTCACCTCAACGGGAGTGCCGTCTTTTTCCTCTTTTATTATTTCATATTCACAGTTTTTGAGCATGGGTTCGGCTTCGGATTCAACCGCAATTTCGATAAGCGAAGCTCTGAACGGCATGAGTTCAACCTCAACCGTATCGCCGACCCTGAAGATGCCCAGATGCTTTTCATAAGGGTGGTGGATATTGACCGCAACGGGCATATCCGTTGAAATTCCGATTTCTTCGCCGATATGGATTTTAACCGTTTTTGTTTCCCATGAATTGTTGCCCGAAGCGATGAAACGCTTTGTGTCGCTGCCTCTCGAGCAGGCGTTGTCGCCGTATTCTTTGGGCAGGACTTTGCCGTTGACAAGGATTTTTGCATTTCTCGCATGGAGATTGTAGATTCTTGCAAGCTTCGGAAGCTCATCATCACGCATAAGCCACGGATTGCCGTATATTTCGGGCGCAAGAATGAGCGAACGGTTGAATGCCTGATAAATCAGCTCATCCTCAAAATAGTCAATATTCGATGAAATACAAACGCCGTGGTCTTCCGCAAGGCGTTCAAGGTTGTCGGTGTGACCTCTTGTGAACATAAAGCCTCTGTGGTGCATGGCGGTCTGCTTGTTGCAGGAAAGAATGTCAACATAGGTTTCGTCGCCGTTCCAGAGATAGGTTGTGATATGTTTTTCAGCCTCATAGAATTCAAGGCGGTGATTGAGAACAACAAGGTCGGGCGAATATTTGCGGCATTCCTTTAGCATATCCGCAAAAACTTCCGCCTTTTCGGGTCGCAGATGACCGCATACACCGTCAAGCTTGAAAAGCGCAAAATCATAGTCCCTGCAAAGATGAACGAAGAAATCAAAGCGTTCCTTTTCTTCTTCGGGGGTATCTCCGAAGCCGTCGGGGCTTCCCCACAGACCGAAGCGAATACCGATTTCCTTTGCCTTTTCAACAACATTCTTATACCCCTCGGGATACTGCGAGAGGAATTTTTCACTGTTTACGTTGCCGTAGCCTTCGCTTGCACCGTCATAGTTTCCCGCATCCCACGCATAAATGCGAAGGTTCATGCCGAAAGTATCCTTGAGATATCTGAAAAAGTCAAGATTAATGAGGGTCTGTTTTTCGGTTGCGCCCTCGTTTGTGTTGTTTATCCAAGAAAAATATTGCGGAATTGACGGAGTTAAATTATCCGCACCCGCATTTTTTGCAGTTTTTTCCATGACAAATCTCCTTTGCAGAGTTATGAAATCATTATAAGATAAAATGCCGGTAATTTCAATGAAAAAAAGCGTGCCGCAGAGGGTTTTCTGCGGCACCAAAGAAAGAGAGTAAAAACCGAAGCAGCTGCATCTTCTGCTTCGGTTTAAGTTTAACATATATTCAGTCCTTTAAAACGGACTCCGACTTGAATTTTTTGAAGTATTTTATTGCAAAAATCAGAAGTACCGTACCGAGAATCGGGAAAATTGCCGTTACGAGCATACCTGCCTTAAGACCGATTTGTTCGGGTTCAAGCGAGAGCTTTGCGCCGAGTTCAAGAGCTGCTTGGCTCGCCGCAACTTTGTCAACAACGATTCCGAGAAGCTGGGGTGCAATTGAAGCACCGAGGTCGCCGCTTGATGCCATGAGTGCATAAGCCGCAACTCCGAGACCGGGGAGATTTTCTTCCATCATAATAAGCGTACCGGGCCAGAGCATCGCAGTGAAAAGACCCGTAAGAATGCAGGCGAAGAATGCAATCACAACATTCGATGTGAGTCCGACGGTGATATAGCATACCGCCGCACAAAGCATACCGCCCAGAAGCACACGCATGATGTTTTTGCCGAATTTTGCATAGGAAATACGGGCAATTCCCAGAAGAATTGCAAACATTGCCATGCCGAGAATATCGCCGAGGGTTTTGTCAATATGCAGAGCATTTTCCATGAAGGTGGAAACCCAGCTGCTCATCGAATTTTCCGCACAGCTTCCGAAGAAGATTGCGCCTACGCAGATTGCAAGGGCAAGAGTTCTGCGCTTTGTGCCCTTTGTTCCTTCCGACGAAGAAGAAACATCCATGTCGGGCATGGGAGAAAGCATGAAAAGAACTGCTGCCAGCACGGGAAGAACTGCCCAGAAAACAGTGAGATACATCCAGTTTTCCTTGCCGAAAAAGCGAAGGAAAAGAGTGCTGATAACAACAACCGTGAAAACGCCGAATGCATAAAGTGAATGGAGAAGGCTCATATCCTTCTGAGGATTATCCGAGGGTATCGCTGCGATAACGGGGCTCAGAAGCACCTCGGAAAGACCTGCGGAAACCGAGAAAAGAATTGTTCCGATAAGCAGACCTATGTAAACATTATTTGCAAAAATTACAGGCGAAAGGGCATAAATCAGAAGACCTGCCGAGGTTATCAGCGGCATTATCCTGACAACCTTTTTAACGTTGAAATGCTTTGAAAAAGCGGTGAAAATCAGGTCAACGATAAGCTGTGTGCAGAAATTTGTGAGAACAAGCGTACCCAGAAGCGTGTAGGAAATGCCGTAAATATCCTGAAGCGACGCAAAAAGAAGCGGCGGCAGACTGAATACCGACGACATGGTGAAATATGCCGTGTAGCAGGCAAGCTTTGTTCGTTTGAAATTCGGTGCGGTCATAGTTATCTCCTTTTTATAATTAACGATGATTTGCTAATTATACCATTCCCTAAAATTTTTTTCAACAATTTTTTGTCTTTCGTGCAACAGAAACGGAAATTTTCAACACTATTATACAGAAACACAGAAAAGGGGACAAAAAGATGGTGTTTATAGCTGCTGTTTTACTCGTAATTATAGTTGCAGTGGGTGTTTCGAGTGCGAAAGGCTGCGGATTCAATTCAAAGGATTGAAAAATCCGCAGCTTCATTGTCCGTAAACCGTCTTTAAATCACGGCAATCAATTTAAATTTTTCTTGCCATTTTTACCGTAATAAGATAAAATATATATATAATTTGCACCGTGAAAGGAGAATTCACCATGATAGGTCTCGGCAATTGGGCTTGCAATGTCAATACAATGTTTTTTTCGGGCGAAGTTAAGATAAAGGTTTTTGATGACAACGGAAGCTACAGCTTTGAAATCGACATTCC
>JAZSNQ010000232.1:0-8919 GCA_045536515.1 Acutalibacteraceae bacterium
TATCCACATGCTTCTTCATTGCAATGGGAATAAGGAATTCGCCGATTGCTCTCTTGAAGCCGTTCTTATAATAGAAAAGCTTTGTGATGTCCTTGCCCTGAACGGGTGCAAAAACTGCACCTGCGGCATGGCCGACATCGATACATTCCTTCATGCAACGGATTGCAACCTTTCTTGCATAAGCATCACCCGTAACCGAGCCGAAAGTTCCGCCCATAACAGTGCCGAGACCCGAGAAGGTGGCATTGATGAGAAGCTTTGACCATCTTGTGCCGATAAGGTTATCCTCAAAATGAACGGGGCACATCTTTTCGAGAAGCTCCGTAACCATCTTCACCTGAGCATCGGTAATTCCGTCCATTTTGCCCATGTGATATGAAAGGCTGTCGGGTTCGCTTGTGAGAACACACTCACCGGGTGCGGAGAGGTTTGCGCCCCATTCAACAGCGCATCCCATAGTGTGCTCTTTACCCACGATTTCGGCAACTCCGGGTTCGGGAATGCCGTTCTGAAGTGTCACGATAACGCCGTCCTCTGCAAGGAAAGGCTTGAGGAATGTGCATACTTCGGCATTGAAAAGCTGCTTTGTCATAAGGAAAATAACGCTGTAAACTCCTTCCATTTCGTCGGGAGTTATAGCCTTTACGGGAACTGTCATTTCAACAGTACCCGTGATATGCGCACCTTTTTCGTTAAGTGCTGCAACGTGCGCCTTGTTTCTGTTGACAAGCTCAACATCAACGCCGTTTTTTGTCATGTATGCACCGAGAACCGTGCCGAGTGAACCTGCGCCGTAAATTGCAACTTTTTTCATAGTTTTCACCTTACCAGATTTTCTTTGAAGCTATATCGGCAAGTGCGGATGCAATGAATTCGTCAACGCTCTTTGCACCGAGGTCGCCTTCGCCTCTCTTGCGGATTGAAACGGCGCCGTCTTCGATTTCCTTGTCACCTACGAGAAGCATATAGGGAATCTTTTCAAGCTGTGCTTCACGTATTTTGTAGCCGATTTTTTCGCTTCTGTCATCAACGGAAACTCTCATGCCCATGCTTTCAAGCTTTGCGGCAACTTCCTTTGCATATGCATGATGACGGTCTGCAATGGGAAGAAGTCTTACCTGTTCGGGCGAAAGCCAGAGGGGAAGTGCGCCCGCAAAGGTTTCAAGAATATAAGCAAGCGTTCTTTCGTAGCAACCGAGGCTTGTTCTGTGAATAATATAGGGAAGCTTCTTCTGTCCGTCGGTATCAACATAATACATACCGAACTTTTCTGCAAGAAGCATATCAATCTGAATTGTAACGATTGTGTCCTCTTTGCCAAAAACATTTTTGAACTGAATATCGAGCTTAGGACCGTAGAATGCGGCCTCGCCAATGCCGACTTCGCAGTCCACACCAAGATTATCGAGAATCTTGCCCATTGTTTCCTGAGCCGCATTCCACTGCTCGGGAGTGCCTTCGTACTTTGCTGTGTTGTCGGGATCCCACTGCGAGAAACGGAAGGTGCACTTATCGAGCATACCGACTGTTCCGAGGAAATATTTGCAAAGGCTCAGGCAGCCCTTGAATTCTTCTTCAAGCTGATCGGGTCTGAGAACAAGGTGTCCTTCCGAAATCGTGAACTGACGTACACGGATAAGACCGTGCATTTCGCCCGAATCCTCGTTACGGAAAAGGGTTGATGTTTCGCCAAGACGCATGGGAAGGTCGCGGTAGCTTCTTGCACTGTTGAGATATACCTGATACTGGAAGGGACAGGTCATGGGACGAAGTGCAAGGCATTCCTTTTCTTCATCATCGGGATCGCCGAGAATGAACATACCGTCACGGTAATGGTCCCAATGTCCCGAAATTCTGTAAAGATCTCTCTTTGCCATGAGAGGTGTTTTTGTGAGAAGATAGCCGTTCTGCTGTTCAACATCTTCGACCCAGCGCTGAAGAAGCTGAATAACTCTTGCGCCCTTGGGCATGAGAACGGGAAGACCCTGACCGATTGAATCAACCGTTGTGAAATAACCAAGCTCTCTGCCTATCTTGTTATGGTCACGCTTCTTTGCTTCTTCAATTGCTTCAAGATGAGCTTCGAGGTCCTCTTTCTTTGTGAAAGCAGTACCGTAAACTCTCTGGAGCATCTTGTTCTTTGAGTCGCCTCTCCAGTATGCGCCCGTGCAGGATGTGAGCTTGAAAGCCTTGATTCTGCTTGTGTCGGGGATATGAGGACCTGCACAGAGTTCATCGAATTCGCCCTGCTTGTAGAACGAAATCTTTTCGCCCTTGCCTGCGTGTTCCTGAATAAGGTCAACCTTGAAGGTTTCACCCTTTTCTTCCATGAGCTTTATTGCTTCATCGGCATCAAGCTCATACTGTTCGAGAGCAAGGCCTTCCTTAACGATTTTCTTCATTTCCGCCTCAATTTTTTCGAGAACTTCGGGAGTGAAGGGGACGTCAACATCGAAATCATAATAAAAACCGTTGTCGATAGCGGGACCGATTGCAAGCTTTGCGTCGGGATAAAGTCTTTTGACCGCCTGGGCAAGAACATGAGAAGCTGTGTGGCGAAGTGCCCACTTGCCGTCTGCATCGTCGAATGTGAGAATTTCAAGCTCGCAGTCATTTTCGATGGGGGTTCTGAGGTCTTTTACTTCGCCGTTGATTTTGCACACACAGGCAGCCTTATAAAGACCCATGCCGAGGCTTTTTGTGATTTCCATTGCGGTTGTGCCGTTTTCAAATTCCTTCACAACTCCGCCTTTAAGGGTTACATTTACCATATTTATCATATCCTTTCATTGATTGCTTTGTTAAATGAAAAGTGAAGAATGAAGAGTGAAAAGTTATGGGTGGGCGCTGCCCACACCCGATTATAATTAAAATCAATTCTGCACTATTAACTCAAGCAGTTTTTGCGTAGCAATTATATTTCGGAGCGAAGCGACCCTTAACTCTTCACTGTTCACTTTTAACTATTCAATAAAAATAAAAAAGCCTCATCCCGTAAAAACAGGATGAAGCATAACACTCCACGGTTCCACCCGTCATTCCGACAAAAAATCGGCTCTCGGAAGCCTTAACGCGGCTTATACGGCACACCTTGATTACGGCGGCACTCTGCAGGCGGTAACCGATTGCTGTTCTTTACCGCCTTCACAGCCGAGGGGCGGCTCTCTGAAAAGAATTGCTGCAAACGGTCTTCTGCATCAACGTTTTTTTCGATGTTACCATTATATTATCACTCCGAAACATCAAAGTCAATAGAAATTATGAGGAAAAATTCATAAATATTCATAAAAAACTTGACATTATCTCTATAAAAGTATACTATTAATACAATGGTGTTATTTTGTGCCAAGATAAGCGTTTATGCGCTTTGAAACACCATTGATTGATTTTTCATTTAATTTTTTATATTGACGAAAAGTCACAAATTTATCAAAAAGGAGGACCCTGCGCAATTGGATAATTGGATTATAATTCTTATTGCCGCCGTTGTTGCACTTGCCGTAGGCATTGCTGTCGGATTTGTACTGGGCGGTTTACATAGGAAAAAAATTGCGGAAGCAGCCATCGGTTCGGCAGAACAGGAAGCAAACAAAATCGTGAGCGACGCCATCGCTGCTGCAGAAGCAAAGAAGAAGGAATCCATCCTCGAAGCCAAGGATGAAATCCACAAACAGAGAACAGAAACCGAAAAAGAATTGCGTGAAAGACGCAACGAAGTTCAGCGCATGGAGCGCAGAATCAACCAGAAGGAAGAAGCACTTGACAAAAAGAGCGAAAACCTTGAAAAGAAGGATGAAACTCTCAACGAAAAAATCAAGACTGCAGAACTCCGTCTCGAAGAAATCGAAAGCATCAAAAAGAGTGAGTTTGAAATGCTCGAAAGAATTTCCGGATTCACAAAAGAGCAGGCTAAGGAATATATCCTCAACACTCTCACAAACGAACTTGACCACGAAAAGGCAGTCAAGATTCAGGAAACAGAACAGAAGGCAAAAGACGAAGCCGATCAGATTGCAAAAGAAATTATTTCAACCGCAATTCAGAGATGCGCCGCCGACCATATTGCCGAAGCTGCCGTTTCCGTTGTTGCTCTTCCCAATGACGAAATGAAGGGCAGAATCATCGGCCGTGAAGGCAGAAACGTCAGAACTCTTGAAATGATAACGGGTGTTGACCTCATCATTGACGACACTCCCGAGGCAATCCCCGTTTCCAGCTTTGACCCCGTTCGCAGAGAAATTGCACGTCTTACTCTCGAAAAGCTTATTGCAGACGGAAGAATTCATCCTGCAAGAATCGAAGAAATGTACGAAAAGGCAAAACGCGAGGTTGAAACAACCATCAAGCAGACAGGTGAACACGCACTTATTGATGCAGGCGTTAACGGCGTTCATCCCGAAATTGTCAAGCTCATCGGTAAACTCAGATACCGTACAAGCTACGGTCAGAATGTTCTCAAGCATTCACTTGAGGTTTCTTATATTGCAGGTCTTATGGCTTCGGAACTTGGCACCGATGTCAAAACTGCAAAAAGAGCCGGCTTGCTTCACGATATAGGCAAGGCACTTGACCACGAAATGGAAGGCTCACACGTTGACCTCGGTGCGGATTTTGCAAAGAAATTCAAAGAAAACGACAATATTGTTCATGCAATCAAAGCTCATCACGGTGAGATTGAAGCAAAAACAATCACCGCAGTTCTTGTTCAGGCTGCAGACGCAATTTCGGCTGCAAGACCCGGTGCAAGACGCGAGGATGTTCAGAACTACATCAAGCGCCTTGAAAAGCTCGAAGAAATCGCTTGCTCCTTCGAGGGTGTTGACCGTTCATTTGCCATCCAGGCAGGTCGTGAGGTCAGAATCATGGTTAAACCCGAGGTTATCAATGACGATAAAATGGTTCTTCTTGCAAGAGATGTTGCAAAGAAAATCGAAGAAAGCATGGAATATCCAGGTCAGATTAAAGTTAACCTTATCAGAGAAAGCAGAACTATTGATTACGCAAAATAATCTCTGTACTTGTTTTGATTAAAAAGTGGGGCTGCAGAAATGCAGCCCCATATTTTTTTGGAGGAAAGAATGAATATTCTCGTTATCGGCGATGTTGTTTCCGCAAAAGGCTGCGAATTCCTGCGCAGTGTTTTGCCTGCATACAAAAAAATAAAGGGAATAGATTTCTGCATTGCCAACGGTGAAAATTCCGCTGTGGGCAACGGCATAACTCCGTTTTCGGCGCAGTATCTTTTTGACAGCGGCGTTGATTTCATCACTACGGGAAATCATGTTTACCGCCGCCGTGAGTTTTATGAAATGCTCGATGAAAGAGAAGATATAATAAGACCCGCAAATTTTCACAAGGGCAATCCCGGAAAGGGATATTCCGTTGTTGATATGGGATTTGCAAAAATCGCAATAATCAATCTCGCCGGTATGGCATATATGGACAGATGCGATAATCCGTTTTCGGCAATTGATGAAATCCTCCCGAAAATTGACGACTGCAGAATAAAGCTTGTTGATTTTCATGCGGAGGCAACCGCCGAAAAAAGAGCCATGGGATTTTATCTCGACGGCAGAGTGTCCGCAATTTTCGGCACTCACACCCACGTAATGACCAATGATGCACAAATTCTTCCCAACGGCACGGCATATATAACCGATATCGGCATGACGGGTCCGAAGCAGTCTGTTCTGGGCGTAAAACCCGAAATCTCGATTGACTGGCTTCGTACGGGAATGCCTGCAAGATTTGACACAGCCGAGGGCAATTGCATGATGAACGGCTGTATTTTTGAAATTGAAAACAAAACGGGTAAGGTAACAAATATCGAGTCCGTTATCATAGAGTGATAATATGCAGAAATTATTGAGCTATATGCGTTCTGCCTGTCAGCAGTATGACATGATAAAAGAAGGCGACAGAATCGCCGTCGGTGTATCGGGCGGCAAGGATTCGGTTGCACTTCTTGCGGCAATGGCAAATCTGCGCATATTCTATCCCGAAAAATTTGAGCTTGTTGCAATAACTCTTGACCCCCGTTTCGGCGGCGAGGATGCCGATTATTCGGCTATTGAGGATCTTTGCAAAAAGTATGATATTGAATACATTATAAAAAGAACACAGCTTGCCGAAGTTATTTTCGACATAAGAAAAGAAACAAACCCGTGCAGTCTGTGCGCAAGAATGCGCAGAGGTGCGCTTCATGATGCGGCAAAAGCGGCAGGCTGCAACAAAATCGCACTCGGACATCATCTCGATGACGTTGCCGAAACATTCATAATGAATCTTTTTAACGGCGGCACGCTTGACTGCTTCATGCCTGTGACCTATCTTTCACGAAAAGACATCTACATGATAAGACCGATGATTTTCGCAAGAGAAAGCGACTGTGCAAGAGTTTGCCGCAAGGAAAACCTGCCGACCGTCAAGAGTAAATGCCCTGCCGACGGCACAACCGAAAGGCAGGAGGTCAAGGAATTCCTCAATTCCCTCGAAAAGAAATACGGCAACGTCCGCGAAAAAATCCTCGGCGCAATGCAGAGGAAAGAAATCAACGGGTATTAAAATCGTAGGGGCGCCCATCGGGCGTCCGCACACAAGATAAGGAGCAAATTATGATTCTTTCAGATAAAACACTCACAAAAATGCTTGAAGAAGGTACTCTTGTTGCAGAACCTATTGAGCCTGCGCAGATTCAGCCTGCAAGCATTGATATAAGACTCGGCAACACCTTCAGCATCGTCAAGGATTCCTCAACCGGAATAATCAACCTTGCAGATAAAATCGAATATGAAACCATCGAAACCGACACTTATGTTCTGCTTCCGGGACAGTTTGTTCTTGCAACAACCATGGAATATTTTGAGCTTCCCGATGATTTGACCGCATTCGTTGAAGGCAGAAGCTCACTCGGCAGAATGGGTCTGTTTATTCAGAATGCAGGCTGGGTTGACCCCGGCTTCAAAGGCGAAATTACACTTGAGCTTTTCAACGCAAACCGCTGTGCAATCGAGCTTAAGGCAGGCAGAAGAGTGGGTCAGCTTGTTTTTGCAAAAATGGACGAAAAAGCACTCAACCCATACTGCGGCAAATATCAGGGACAAAGAGGCGCAACGGGTTCAAGAGTATTCCAAGATAAAGAAATAAAATAACATCTATGAAAGGCTGATATATATGAAATACGCAGTTATACTCTATGACGGAATGGCGGATTATCCCGTTCCCGCACTCGGCGGCAAAACTCCCATGGAACTTGCAAAAAAGCCGAATTTCGATGCTCTTGCCAAGAAAGGCAGAGTAGGTCTTGTAAAGACGGTTGCAGACGGTCTTAAACCCGGCAGCGATGTTGCAAACTTAAGCGTTCTCGGCTATGACCCCAAGGTTTGCTACACGGGTCGTTCACCCCTCGAGGCTGTGAGCATCGGCGTTAAAATGAAGGACACCGACGTTGCGCTTCGCTGCAATGTTGTTACACTCAGCGATGAGGAAAACTACGAAGACAAAACCATGATTGACTATTCCGCAGGCGATATTTCAAGCGAAGATGCCGCAGAAATCATTAAAACCGTTCAGGAACATTTCGGTAATGACGAATTCAGATATTACAACGGCGTCAGCTACCGTCACTGCCTTATCTGGAACAACGGCACAACAGACCTCGGTAAAATGACTCCTCCGCATGATATCTCGGGCAGAGTTGTGGGCGAATATCTTTCAACCGCCCCCAATGCCGAAAAACTCATCGCAATGATGAAGGAAAGCTATGAGCTTCTCAAGGACCACCCCGTCAACAAAAAGAGAATTGCAGAGGGCAAAGCTCCCGCAAATTCAATCTGGCTCTGGGGCGAGGGAAGCAAGCCTGCACTTTCCGATTTTGAAGAAACCTACGGAGTAAAGGGCAGTATCGTTTCCGCAGTTGACCTTCTTAAGGGCATTGCAATCTGCGCAGGTATGGGCGTTCCCGAGGTTGAAGGCGCAACGGGTTATATCGACACAAACTTTGAGGGCAAGGCTCAGGCGGCTGTTGATGAATGGAAAAACGGCAAAGACCTTGTTTATATCCACATCGAAGCTCCCGATGAATGCGGTCACAGAAACGAACCCGAAAATAAAATCCGCGCAATTGAGCTTATCGACGAGAGAGTTCTCCCCATCGTTCTTGATTACCTCAATAACTGCGGCGAGGATTACAAAATCATGATTCTCCCCGACCATCCCACACCCATCGTTACAAAAACCCACGCTTCCGACCCCGTTCCGTTTATGATTTATCATAAGAACGGCGAGGTTGAGGGTGTTGAAACAATAAATGAAATCACAGCCAAGGCAACGGGCGACTTCGTTGAAATCGGCTGCGGACTTATGAAAGAATTTCTGGAGGCATAAAAAATGAGCTACAAAATTAATACAAAATGCATTTTAAGCGGTTATTCACCCAAGAACGGCGAACCCAGACAGGTTCCCGTTTATCAGAGCACAACCTATAAATATGATTCAAGCGTTGAAATGGGCAAGCTTTTTGACCTTGAAGCTTCGGGTTATTTCTATACCCGTCTTGCAAACCCCACAAATGATGCCGTTGCCGCAAAAATTGCCGACCTTGAAGGCGGCGTTGGCGCAATGCTCACCTCATCGGGTCAGGCTGCTTCATTCTATTCAATTTTCAACATTGCAGGCGCAGGCGACCACGTTGTGAGCGCATCAACAATCTACGGCGGCACCTTCAATCTTTTCAACGTTACCATGAGAAAGCTCGGAATTGAATTCACCTTTGTAAGCCCTCAGGCAACCGAAGAAGAACTCAATGCAGCTATCAGACCCAACACAAAGGCAATTTTTGCTGAATCTCTTTCAAACCCCGCACTCGAAGTGCTTGACTTTGAAAAATTCGCAAATGCTGCTCATTCAAACGGTATCCCC
>JAZSNQ010000208.1:0-10789 GCA_045536515.1 Acutalibacteraceae bacterium
TATGCGTTCCCTCCGTTGCAACATCTGTCTGGCTCCGCCTGTTTTATCGTTGCCGATTTCATATTTTCTTACTGTTTCGTGATAACTTAAATGGTGTTCTCGCATATCCATTATAACACCTATTTTAAATTCTGCACTATATACTTTATTTTTCCTTCCTGTTTTGCCCATAAAAAATATGCACCTCCAAAAGTGTCTAACTTTTGGGGTGCATATCAGTACTCAGACAGCTTTCTTTTATTGCTGAACATATAAATAAATATCATTTGTATAAACAATATCCATCGTTTTAAGTATCTGATTATAGGCAATGAAAACCCCGTAGGTATTATCGCCGGTTTCTTTGATAAGGTCATAGGAAACAACGGTGCAGCCGTCAGTAACGCTTGTGGCACTTGAACCGGAAAATTCAGCATTGACAAGGTCGTTGACATAGGCTTCAACTTCTTCGAGAGTGACACCTATAAAGGTGTTTTCAAATCCGAAATCCCATGACCACGATTTTGCGTTGAGCGAACCGATAAATTCGTTGTTGAGACGGTTTCTGTTTTCATCATATTCGTTATAAAGACCCGAATTTTTGGCGTAACCGTTGAATTTCGGGAATATGCTTGTGAGTACCATGGGGAAATTATCCTTGCATTCGGCTATATCGATGAGCAGAGTCAGCTCATTGTTTTCTCCGTATTGACTTGCGGCAACGCGGATATAGTTCTTTCCGTTTTGCCAATAGCCGTTAAAACCGGGCTTGAAATAGCTTGCAGGTGCTTCAATTTTTTTTGCACCGCCGATGTATCCGGCTTTGATAAAATCATTTGTGAATCTGTAGATTTCATTTTCGGGACAGGTAAACTGAATCCTTACCCAGTCAGAAGCATATTCGTTATTTGCGTGACCGTGTTCATACTCAAAATTATATGCACCCGAAGGCGGTGCGGGAAAATCTGCGGGAAGCAGGTCAATTCCCCATTCGCTTATATATTCAACATTGTCATTTTTGGTTGTATCGGAAACATTTGTTGAGATGCTTGTCTGCTCAGCGGAATTTGTTGTTGTTTCATCGGTATTGTTTTTGCTTGAGCAGGCATAAAGGAATAATGTTGAAAAGGCAAGCAGAATTGCAATTGTTTTTTTCATGGAGACGCTCCGTTCATAGTGGAATACAGATGATATTTTATCATGTTTATATTTTTTTGTAAAGAAAAAAGTGCCTCGCGGGAGGCACTTTTGATTTGCAGATTAAAAATTGTAGTCAATGAAAAGCTCGAAAAGATATTTGCAGTTTGAAATGCGGGTTAATGCGCGTTCAAAATAGAAAAGAGCGCTGAGCCAGGCATCTTCAAATTCGGTTTCATCTTTTATAACAAAGAGTTCGGCGATTCCGAGTCTGAGATAATAGAATGCATCCCTGATGTTTGAACCGATATCCTGTCCGAGAGCGTTGGCAGATTCAGAAAGGCTTGATTTTGTTGCATTGCAATCGTATGTTTTTAAAATGCAGTTCTCAATTGCAATTTCAATGGTAACATCTTCAGGGCTTTCGTAAATGTAGGAAACGTAAACCCAATAATCCCTGCCGTTGATTTCAATGTTTTCATCGGTGTCGGTGTCAAACAGGACTTTTTCCCCGTCAGCAAAAGTGAAAACAAGCTTTGCACCGTAAATGTTTTCCCAAAGGAAATCGTTATATCTTGTGGTTACGTTTTTGAATTCGTCATAGTTTACAAACTCAACATCGGTGATGAATTCGGTTATTTCGTGAACGGTAACGGTGATTTCTTTTTTAAAATCCAGAAACCATACGGTTACTTCATTTTCACCTTTTTCCCATGTTGAATCTTCTGTGTAAAGTTCAATCCATTCTTCGGGGAAGAAAAGAGTTTTGCCCGATGAAAATTCAACGGTGACATCTGTACCGAAGCCTGAATAACCGCCGTCGAAAACATCGGCATCCATGATGAGGTTGTCGAGATTTTCTTCGTCAAAAGTGAAATCCGTTATCTCTTCGCCGAGATACTCGATGTCAATTTTGTATGTTTCATCTGCGTTGAATGAGCCGTATAAATCAACTCCAAAAAATGTTTCGCCCGCATCGAACTTATATACGGTTTTTCTTTCGAGGTCCGAGCCTGAAATGCTGTAGCCTTCTTTTTCGTAAAAAGCGGTGTTGTTTTTGATTTTTTCGGGGAATCCGAACCAGCTGACCTTTTCTTCGAGGCACTCAACATAGTAGTAGCCTGCATTCTCTGCATTAAAGGTGTAGTAGCTGCTGCCTTCTTCTCCGGTAAATGATACTTCGTTTTCACCGAGTGTTATTTCACCCATGTAGTCATAAATCCACGGGTCACAGTATTCGATTTCTTCTTCCATGCAGAAATACCACTCGAGGGTTTCGGGCGCTTGTGTTGCAAAAGCGGAAAGCATCGGGCACACAAGAATAAGCGCCGCAAGAATAACGGACATGATTTTTTTCATAGAACACACTCCAATCATATTTTTTCAGGTTGTCCCGCCCTGTGATATTATAATAACAGGAAAAATTTGGTTTGTAAATACAAATTAACAAGCTGAAACCGATTTGTAAATATTTCGTAAACTGTATTACAATTTGTAATTTTTATATGCTGTACATTTCACGAAATAAGTGATATAATATGCCACGGAAAAGGAGGGAGAGAATGCCCAGAAACATTGATTACACCGTAACTGCGGAATATGACGGACATAAGGTTATCCATTTTCTCAGGGGATACTGCGGCTTTTCGTCCCGACTTATGAGAAAAGTGAAGTATGCGCTTATGCTTAACGGAAAACAGACACGAACAATCGACAGAATAAAATGCGGTGATATTATCAGCGTGTGTATTCCCGATGATGATGCTTTGCCGGAAATAACCGAAGCGGAAATTGATATTGTTTATGAGGATGAGGATATTCTTGTTATAAACAAATCGCCATTCGTGGCAATGCATCCGACCCATAATCATCAGGGCGATACCCTTGCAAATGCGGTTACGGCATATCTGACCAAAAAAGGAAAAAGCGTAGCTTTCAGGGCTGTCGGAAGGCTTGATAAAGGCACTTCGGGACTTGTTGTGTGTGCAATCAATCCGCTTTCAGCCTGCAAGCTTTCGGGTAGGATTGAAAAGGAATATGCGGCACTTGTGAAGGGGGAGCTTGAAGGTAAGGGAAAAGTGGATGTTCCGATTTACAGACCTGACCCGATGAAAACGCTGCGTGCGTGTTCATATGAACTCGGCGTTGAAGAAGCGATAACAAACTGGTATGCAGAAAAAACTTTTGACGGTGCAACACTTCTTCGCTTAAGACTTGAAACGGGAAGAACTCATCAGATAAGGGTTCACATGGCGTTTACGGGTCATCCGCTTGCAGGTGACACCATGTACGGCAACTTCATGCCTGAAATCGGACACCAGCTTCTGCACTGCCGCAGATGCTTTTTTGAGCATCCCGTAACGGGTGAAAAAATGAAATTTGAAGCGGAATTCCCTGAAGATTTCAGAAATGTATTGAACAAATTGTCCGATGCTGAATAATTATTCGTTTGAGATGTTATGTTTTATTATAAAAATACAAAATCACTTTACTTTTTATAACATTAATGCTATAATATCAGCATCCTTAAATTACGGAGGTAAAATTATGAAAAAACTCATTAAAATTCTCGCAGTTGTAATGGTTGTTGTTCTTTCTGCAACAATGCTTTATGCCTGCGGCGGTAACGAAAACACTCCGAATGAAGAAAAAACACAGGCTGTAAAGGTTATTGACATTGACCTTACTCAGGAAGAATATGCATTCGGTGTTGACAAAACACAGCCCGAACTTCTTACCGCAGTAAATGAATTTATTGCTGAAATCAAAGCAGACGGAACTCTGGAAGAAATCTGTAACAAGTATTTCGGTGACGGCACTCCCACAGCTGTTAAGTCAGCAGCTCTCGATCCCAATAAGGATCAGCTTGTTGTTGCAACAAACGCAGCATTTGAGCCTTTTGAGTACACGGTAGGTGAAGACTTCTACGGTGTTGACATGGAAATTGCTGCTCTTCTTGCTGAAAAGCTCGGCAAGGAACTTGTTGTCAACCATATGGATTTTGATGCAGTTTGTCTTTCGGTAGGTCAGCAGAAGTGTGATATCGCTATGGCGGGTCTCACAATCAAGCCTGACAGAGAAGAATATGTTAACTTCTCCGATTCATATTATTCGGCATCACAGAGAATCATCGTTAAGGGTGATGACACAACATTTGATGCCTGCACAGATGCAGCTTCCGTTGAAGCCATCCTCAATACATACGATGCATCAACAAAGATCGGCGTTCAGACCGGCACAACAGGTCAGTTTTATGTTGAAGGCGATGAAAGCTGGGGCTTCACAGGCTTCGCAGTAACCTGCACAGGCTATAAGAACGGCTCACTTGCAGTTCAGGATCTTATCAACGGCGGTGTTAACTATGTTATTATCGATTCAGCACCCGCCGATTGCATCACAGAGGCAATCAACGCAGTTCAGTAATCAAACAAAAAAATATAAAGCAGTAACCTCACCTCAAGGGTGGGGTTACTGTCTGCAAAGGGATTTTGCTTATGAATTTTGAAGCGAAAATAAATAAATTTTTAGAAATTCTTATTGACTACAAAGGCTATGTCAAGGTTATTGAAGGCCTTGAGAACACATTGAAAATAGCCATTCTCGGTCTTCTTATCGGCATTGTAATCGGCACACTGATTGCTACCGTAAGAGTTATTCCCAAATATAAGCGTCTTCCGAGAATTCTCAACAGCATCTGCACGTTTTATGTAGGCTTTTTCCGAGGAACTCCTATGGTGGTTCAGCTTTTGCTGTTCTATTATGTTGCACTCCCTCTTATGGGATTCAATCTGCCCTCGGTAAGCGTTGCAATTGCTGTTTTCGGACTCAACAGCGGTGCTTACATATCGGAAATTATGCGAAGCGGTATTCAGTCTGTTGATTACGGTCAGACGGAAGGCGGACGCTCTGTCGGTCTCAGCTTTTCAACAACAATGATGAAGATTGTTATACCTCAGGCGGTTAAGAACATTCTTCCGACCCTCGGCAACGAATTCATCGTTCTTATAAAGGAAACCTCAATTGTTTCATTTATCGGTGCGGCAGACCTTTATGTTGCGTTCAACTCTATCGGCACAAACAGCTACGAATTTATGGTGCCTTATCTTGCAATGGCAATCATTTATATCGTAATCGTATGCATTATCACAGTGCTTATTAAACTTATGGAAAGGAGCCTGAACAAGAGTGATAGACGTAGTTGACCTCAAAAAGAGCTTTGGTAAAAACGAAGTTCTTAAAGGCATAGATATCAAAATTGATAAAGGCGAGGTTGTTGTTGTTATCGGTCCCTCAGGTTCGGGCAAGTCAACTTTCCTTCGCTGTCTCAACTGCATGGAAGACCCGACGGGCGGTCAGATTATTTTCAACGGCGTAGACATTGCAGACCCTAAAGTGGATATTAATATTCATCGCCGCCGCATAGGTATGGTTTTTCAGCATTTCAATCTGTTTAATAACAAAACCGTTATTCAGAATATCATGCTTTCTCCCGTTCTTTGTGCTAAATCAGACAGAAGAAAGGCTATTATTCACAACCTTTTCTCAAAAGAAAAGCTTCCCGTAAAATCCGTTAACGAGATAAAAAAGGCCGAAAGAGAAAACGCAATGAAGCTTCTCGAAAGAATCGGTCTTGAAGAAAAAGCGGATGTTTATCCCTCAACTCTTTCGGGCGGACAGAAACAGAGAGTTGCGATTGTCCGTTCTCTTGCAATGAATCCCGATGTTATTCTTTTTGACGAACCCACTTCCGCACTTGACCCCGAAATGGTAGGCGAGGTTCTTGAACTCATGAAGGAGCTTGCTCAGGCAGGAATGACAATGGTTGTTGTTACCCACGAAATGGGCTTTGCAAAGGAAGTAGGAACAAGAGTTGTTTTCATTGACGAAGGTGTTATCAAAGAAGAAAACAACCCCAAAGAATTCTTTGCAAATCCGCAGAATCCCAGACTCAAGGAATTCCTTTCAAAAGTTCTTATATAATCCCATGGTGAAAAGACGGTGATATTATGGTTGAAAAAATCAAAAAAATCGGTTCTCAATGGAAATATGAAGCCGTCATCTTTCTTGCAACCATGATTCCTGCGCTTCTAAATATCGACAGGCTTTCCGAAATTCACCATATGTTTGTCCCGTATTATCTTTATGACTTTTCTATGGGCATCAATTCGAGAGTGTTGATAGGTTCAATAGTAAAGCTTTTGAATTCTCACCCAACCGAAGAATGGATAACGGGCTTTGCACTTGTGTTTCTGATTCTGGGAATGTTTTTTACCTCACTTGCACTTGGCAGAGTCGTGAAAAATACAAAACAGGAAAACAGATTATCGGTTTTTGTTTTTATCCTGTTTTTTGTTTCGGGAGCGTATACGATTTCGTTATTTTCACGCTTTTTCGGAATGCTTGATATACATATGTATATCATTGCTCTGATTGCTGTTGTTTTTGCCGGAAACAGATATCTTCGCTGGTTTGTTCCGGTTTTGTGCATTGCGGGAGTTCTGGTTAATTATGTTTTTACAATTTCTTATTTCGTAATAGTTCTTTTGGCGATGCTTTATTATGCGGATAAAAACGAGAAAAAGGCTGCAGATATTGCCGTTTTCATCATAACCGTTCTTTCTGTTCTTGCACTTACCGTATACTGTGTTTTTTCGGCAAAAGACCATATGTTTATGAATTATGATGAAGCTTTGAAAATAATGGAAGACAAAATCGGACATTCTCTTACCGCAGAAGAGAATGAATACGCTCTTATTTATCTTTTCGGCAAACATCAGGAAACGGAAAATCTTTACGGCGTTGATGTAAGGGAAGTATCTCCGCTTGAATACCTTTATTATTTTACGAAGTTTATTAATGAAAACAGAATAGATACAACAGGATTTTTTTCCCTTTCGCTTGTTACTGTTCCTGTGGTTATTGTATTCTGGGTAATCTGGATAATGTGTATCAGAAATACAGAGAAAAAAGGCACGAAGTTCGTTTATCTCTGTGCAATTCTTTCCGCTTTGTTCATTCCTTTGTGCTGCATTCTTTCAACGGACTATGTCCGATGGATAGGTGCGATTATAATTTGTCAGTTTGCCATGTGTTTTCTGATGTTTTATCTTAAGGACGAGGCATTTGACAAAACCGTCACAAAACTCAGGGAGATGTTTTCAAAAAATAAGATTATCCTTATTATTGTTTATATAGTTTATGTCTCAAGTGCATATGTAAAGCTTGCTACGTAAAAACAAATGCTGCTTCACTTATACGGTGAAACAGCATTTTCTTTTTGAGTAGTGTTCCGGATTCCGGTTTTTTTATTCTGTGGCTGCGTTCTTATTATCGCTTGCTTTGTATGCGATTTTTTCGTATGTTTTTTCAACGAGATGTCCCGAATCAAGCTTTGGATCACAAAGCATGAGAAGAAGAAGGAACGCAGTCAGAGTTCCGCCTGCCGCAACGCTGTATTCGCAGAGCTGTGTGAGAGGCATTGCCGCAACGGCAACAATGTATCCGATAACTCCGATGAAAGGTTTTTTGTTCTTTATGGTTTGAACGGCAAAGATAACAAAGAATATTGCGGGGATAAGAATGGGGATAATATATTTTATGTTGGACATGAATGTTATGAGTGCAACGGTATTTTTTCTGTAATAAACCATAACTGCAAGAGCAGCGAAAAAGATAACCTGACTTATCACAAAAATAATTTTTTCTTTTTTATAATCCGGAACGGGAATGGTATTTTCTGATTTTTTGTTCTTTTTCTTTGAAGCTGTTTTTTTCTTCTCGAAAATATATGAGAAATAAACCATGGAAAAGCAAGTTGCGGCAGGTACGGACATAACAGAAGAAGCTCCGAGTTCAGGAACAAAAAGAATGATAAAATTTAAAATTGCCGCAACGGGAAGAGTGAAAATATTTGTGCAAAGGAGCAGCGAAACGGAAACAGTGCCTATTGCGGTCAGAATTGAATATCTGACAACCGTATCGTGAAGGACAACAAACAGAGAATAAACCAAAACAATAACCGCCGCAATGTCGATTGCTTTGAATCTGTTTTTGAAATTTCCGGAAAGTTTTGATGTTATAAGAATTGTGAGTGGTACGAATGCGATAAGAAGGTATAAGATGTGTTTAGCAACAAAACGTGAAGTTTGTGTCAGCGCAAATACGGTTCTGAAGTTCAGTGCCACAAAGATAACGATACCTGTGATAAGCAGTTCCTTTGAAATTTTAGGAAGTTTTGATAACATATTCTATCCCACTTTTCTTAAAAATATTTTATTTCGGGGTTATAGCAGTCAGATGTATAAAGTGCGGAGGATTGGTTTCTTCCGTACCAGACAACCTTGCACGCATATTCATACAAATCATTGCACGGCATACCGTCGCTGACCGATATAATGTTTTTCTTTTTTTCAAGAGGAGAATATTCTCCCGTATATATTCTGTTGAAATAGCCGTAAAAATCGTAGTCGCTCTTGATTTCGCGGCGGTATGTTCCGTCATATCTTTTCAAAATACTGCTTTGATAATCAAAAAGTGCATTGAGTTTTTCGTCGAAAACAAAATTGTCCGCAATGAGTTTTTTCAGTTCTTCATATATTTTATCGGCGTTTTCAAGACTTTTGAGAAAATATATTTCGTCGAACTGCCAACAGATATCTCCAAGGCCCCCGCATGACACTGCCCACGGATTATCGCCCTGCAGCATTCCTTCGGCAAATTTTTTTATAACAGAAAGAACCGAATGACATGCTTCATTTTCGGGGTCTTCTGAAAATTCGGCTATCTTTGAATAAATTTCGTGATAACTTATGCCGAGTTCATTGCGAAGATAAATTGCAACCGTTCTGAAAAAACCTATATTGTGAAAAGCCTGAACAAGGCAGGCAAAAACAACGCAATAAATCCAATCCCCGGAAGAGAGAGAGTCGGTTCTTATAACTGTAGTATTATATTCCTGAATCTCGTGTTTTTCGTTTGCATTGCAATGAGCCTGGGAAAACGGAGTTCTGACTGTTTTTATACCGAATTTTTCAACAAATTCGGGCGAGCCCATTTCCGAATTCGGCAGCAGATCGCAGGTGTAAACCTGAATTGCCTTGTGTTGACCGTATTCAAGCAAATCGCAAATCCCTTTTGTGAAGCTTTCTTTTGTTTCGCCGGGCAGACCTAAAATCAGTTCCGATGAGGTTGAAATTCCGAGACGGCTGTATTCATTCATCAGTTCACGGAAATGTCCGAGAGAAATGTTTTTTCTGCCGATATTTTCAAGCACTTCAGGCGAAAGACTCTGAAATGAAAGTGTCTGCGCCTTATCAAGATTGTATTCGTTGAATCTCAAGCAGATTTTTTTGACAAAATCCGTTCTGTTTTTTGTAAAACAAACCCTGAAATTCCCGGGATATCCCGTTGATTTTTTGAGCGATATGATATATTCGGCAATATCCTCATCGCGGTCAACTATTCCGAAGTTACCGTCGGCACAGTAGACATATTCGATTTTATGCTCTGCAATCCAGTCAAGCTCTGCTTTGATTCTCTCCATGGGAAAAAGTCTGACTCTGCTTCCGAGAGTTCCCCAGTCACAGAATGCGCATTTGAACGGGCATCCCCGGTTGGTTTCAAGTATGGCGGAAAAGCTTACTCCGTCATTCAGTATGCTGTCGAAAATACCGCACAGATAGGGTGACGGATATTCGTTCATGCAAAACGGTTCTTCTTTGGTTCTGATATGTTTTCCGGAAGATTTAAAAGCAATGTTGGAAACATTATCAAGACTCTTATTTCCGAGAAGGGACAAAACAATCTGTCGGAAAGCTTCTTCTCCTTCACGGTAAATGAGAATATCGACCTCCGGGCATTCATCAAAAGTGCCGAAATCCCGGAGTATATTATGACCGCCGAAGACAATAACTGTTTCGGGATAAACCTTTTTTATCGCTTTTGCCAACGCCTTGTTATATTCATAATTCCATACCGAGCAGGAAAAAGCAACGATAAACGGCTTGGTGATTTTTTCGACGACATCTTTTATCGGCTCATGAGTATAAACAAAGCCTGCAAGAGTGCATTGGCTTTTTATTTCTTCATTGTCAAATGCATATGCCGCAATGCAGCCGGAAGCATAGGGGATATAGACGGAGCGACGGTCATTACCGTAAATATTATTTGCCTGAACAAAATAAATATTTTTCATTAACGTACCCCCTTTGCATTAATATTATTATTATAATACCTTGGCAGGGGAATGTCAAATGTTTTGAGACATCAAAAACGGGTGTGGTTGTTGACTATCGGAAAGAAATGTGGTAAAGTAAACTTTAAGGAAGTGAGGCTTATGCTTAATATACTTGTTACGGGCGGCGCAGGATATATAGGCTCCGTGCTTGTGCCTTTGCTTTTATCAAAAGGCTGCAGGGTTACTGTGCTTGATAATCTTTTTTATAATCAGAGCCCTTTGCTTGAATGCTGCGCAAATCCGAATTTTGAAATGATTAACGCCGATGCACGCAACGAAAAAGAGGTTGCCGCGGCAATGAAGGGCAAGGATTATATAATTCCTCTTGCCGCACTTGCGGGCTTTCCCATCTGCGATAAAGAGGCATGTTCGGCTTATTCGATTAATTATGATGCAATAAAAATGATTCTTCGCCTGAGAGATAAGTCGCAGAGAATT
>JAZSNQ010000204.1:0-5365 GCA_045536515.1 Acutalibacteraceae bacterium
TGATAGCCTTTTCTTCAAGACCGTCAAGCTCTGTACCCTGACCGACGTCACCTGAAACAGCGATAACTTCGCAGTTGTTATAGTTTTCCTTGAGCCAGGGGATAATGATTGATGTATCGAGGCCGCCTGAATAGGCGAGAACTACTTTTTTGATTTCTTTCATGATAATTTCTCCGTTCTTTATGTTTGTTTATGCACTAATTATACATCGGATATTCAAAAAATCAAGCATTTTCTGAATATTTATGCATTTTCGTCGTATTTAACAAAAATCTTGCTTTTATCGGCTGTTAACCGAGCAAAAGTCCGACTTTTTTCTTTGCTTTGGTGAGAGTCCTGTTTGCAAGACGTGCGGCCTTTTCCGCACCTGCCGCCGCTGTGTCGAGAAGATACTGCTTGTCTGCGATAAGACGCTTATACTCTTCCTGAACGGGACGGAGTTCTTCAATAACCGCTTCGGCAACCTTAACCTTGAAATCGCCGTAGCCCTTGCCCTCGAATTCTTTTTCAATAGCATCAAAGTCAAGACCTGTGCAGCATGAATAAATAGCCATAAGGTTGTTTATTCCGTCTTTTCCTTCTGCATATCTTACGCAGGCTTCGCTGTCGGTAACTGCTGATTTGAATTTCTTAAGAATAACACCGGGCTCGTCAAGAAGTGAAACGGAAGCCTTGGGATTGGGGTCGCTCTTTGACATCTTCTGTGTGGGATCCTGAAGGCTCATGACTCTTGCACCAACCTTGCCGATGAAAGGCTCGGGGAGAGTAAATGTGTTGCCTCTGAGTGAATTGAATCTTGTTGCAACGTCTCTTGCAAGCTCAAGATGCTGCTTCTGGTCTGCACCGATGGGAACGTAATTTGCCTGATAGAGAAGAATATCTGCAGCCATAAGCACGGGATATGCAAAAAGACCTACGTTAACGTTATCAGCGTGCTTCTGCGATTTTTCTTTAAACTGAGTCATTCTTGAAGCTTCGCCGAACTGGGTGTAGCAGTCAAGAATCCATGCAAGTTCCGCATGAGCCGCAACCTGACTCTGAATGAAAACGATGCTCTTTTCGGGGTCAAGACCGATAGAAAGAAGAATTGCATACATTTCAGTAATCTGCTGACGAAGCTTTGCGGGGTCGGGATGGATTGTTAAAGCGTGAAGGTCTGCAACGGCATAGAGGCAGTTGTAGTCATCGCTCATTGCCTTCCAGTTTTTGAGCGCGCCGAGATAATTTCCGAGAGTGGGAATTGAGGTCGGCTGAATCATGCTTAAAACTATCGGCTTTTTTTCGGGAGTTGTATTTTCCATAAATAACACCTCTTTTAAAGTGATCGGGCAACTTCTCCGAGAATCTTAACGCCTTTGACGATATCCTCATCGGAGGGAGTTGAGAAATTCATTCTTATATACTGACAGGGAGCATCGCCGTCAACCATCATTGCGTTGCCGGGAACAACCGATGCGCCTGCAGCACTTGCTTTTTTAACGAAATCAAGCATATCAATGCCGTCATTGAGCTTTGCCCATACAAAAAGACCGCCTTCAGGTCTGTGGTATGTAAGAAAATCGGAAAGCTCATTATCAATGCAGTCGCAGAGAAGATTGAGCTTGCGCTTGTAGATTTCTCTGATTTTGTTGATATGACCTTCAAAATCATATTCTGTAAGCCACTTATACACCACAAGCTGTGAAACAAGGGGAGTATGAACATCCTGAGTCTGCTTTGCAACGGTAAGCTTTGCGATAACTTCCTTCGGTGCAAGAACATAACCTACTCTTATGCCGGGAGCAACGATTTTTGAGAATGAACCGGAATAGATAACGATTCCGTCGGTGTCAAAGCTCTTGATTGCGGGAACATCCTCACCCGAAACGCGAAGGTCGCCGTAGGGGTTATCTTCAAGAATCAAAACGCCGTATTTCTTTGCAAGCTCATAAACGGCTTTTCTTTTTTCGAGCGACATCGTTATGCCTGCGGGATTCTGGAAGTTGGGGATTGTATAAATGAACTTAACGTTTTCTTCTGTCTGCAGTTTCTTTTCGAGAGCTTTGATGTTGATGCCGTCGCTGTCAACGGGTACGCCCGAAAGCTTTGCGCCGAAGCTTCTGAAGCAGTTGAGTGCGCCGATGAATGAAGGCTCTTCGCAAAGAACGCAGTCACCGTAGTTAACAAAGCACTGGCTTGTGAGGCTCATAACCTGCTGTGCGCCGCTTACAACAATGAGCGAGTCGTTTTCAGAACCCACGCCGTAACGTTCTTTTGCAAGCTCTGTAAGCTTTGCAACAAGAGGAGCATAGCCTTCGCTGATACCGTACTGCAAGGCGAGAATGGGATCGGATTCAAAAACCTCACCTACAATTTTTTTGATATCATCAACGGGAAATGCGTCGGGTGCCGGATTTCCTGCGGCAAGAGGAATTGTGTTACCCGAGCTTTTGAGGATTTCTCTGATGATTGAGGGCTTGAGAGATGCAACACCCTTCGCAAACTGATAGTCCATATATTTCTTTCCTTTCAAAGGATTTGTATTTAAAATTAAAAAATATTATAACATATAATGTGCATAATGTAAATGAAAATATTGATGGATTTATAAATTTATGATAAAATATTATCAGTCAGAATAAGGAGAGATAATATGAAATCAAAATATGATGCCGTGCTTTTTGATTTTGACGGTACGATTGCCGATACGGGCAGAGGTATTTTTTCTTCAATTCAGTATGCTGTTGAATGCCTCGGATTTGAACCTCTCGACAACGCAACCCTGCGCAGATTCATCGGACCGCCCATATATGATTCTTTCAAACGCGAACTCGGTCTTGATGAAGAAAAAAGCGATTTTGCCGTTAAGAAATACAGAGAAAAATATGCCGAAAAAGGAATATATGAGTTTGAACTCTATGACGGAATACTTCCTCTTATGAAAACGCTTCATGAAAGAGGAATAAAAGTGGGAATTGCAAGCTCAAAGCCGCAGAATTTTCTTATAAGAATTGTTGATTTTCTTAATGTCGGTGAGCTTATTGATTTTATTTCCGCGCCATCTGCCGATGATACACCGCAGAGCAAGACTTCGCTTATCAACAATGCCGCGGAGGCTTTGAATATCGGCAAGGATAAAATTCTTATGGTGGGCGACAGATATTTTGATATCGACGGTGCAAATGGTGCGGGAGTTGAAAGTATCGGAGTGACTTTCGGCTACGGCAGCGAAGCAGAATTAAAAAAATCGGGCGCAACCTTTATTGCAGGCTGCGCCGATGATATAAGCAATATTATTTTTTGCTGCTGACTTTTTTGTCGGCGGCAATTTCTTTTGCGGATGAATAGAATACATTGAAAAGCAATACGCTTGCAACCATGAGAACAATAAGAACGATGCCGGCATCCTGTGTCACATTAAGAAGTGATGCAGGATTTTTTATAAGCTGAACAAAGCTTGCGTCGCCCGTGAAGAAATAAATCAATGCGACAACAAAGAGGTATCTCGGGACGGAACTCATGCAGAAGTCCTCTGTTCTCTGCGGAACGGGAACGGGGAGAGCTTTTTTGACAATGTTCTTTCTGACAACTGAAACGCAGTAAATGAAACCGATTATTCCGAGAACAACCATGAGTATAATCTCATAAATTTCGTTGTCTTCAAGCATTCCTCTTTCAATAAACATATCGGCAATTCTCATTCCGAGGGGTCTGACGATTGTTAAAACAAAGGTGAAGAAGAGGGTAAGAACGGCACTGTATGCTCCGTGAAGCCATTGCTTTCTGAACGGCGGCTCATATTCAAATTCACCTTCACCCTGAGTGATTTTCTTGGGCAGGCAAACAAGAAGAAGCATAACTCCGAAGCCGAGCAGGAAGCCGGTGAAATATTCCCAGAGCGACCATGAACCCTGTGCAAGGAATGCGGGGGGAGTCACTTTTGCAAGGAAACCTTTGTCGGAATCAATAATAAGGAATACATCGGCAATTGTTATCGAAAGAGCCATGATAACATTGATTGCTGTTGAAAGGAAAGCGGTGATTTTGTCGCGGAATGCGATAAGTACGGTGAGTGAGCTTAACAGTGCCGCAGCGGAATAGGAAATAACTCTTACGCTTGCATAGTAGTTTCTTCCGAATGGGATTTTCTTGAACCATGCTTCCGAACCCATATTTTTGATGAATGACATCATGGGACTCATTTCAATTCCCTTATCTGCGAGACCCTCCTTGAACATATCAACGGCGGTCGGAGTGATATAGGGAACAATGAAATGCGAAAGCGTGAACATGAACACGGCAATAAGTGCGTAGAAAACAGCGATTATAGTTATGTAGTTCGAGACTTTATATTCTCTTTTTGAAAAAAGTGAACCTATAAAGATTGAGAAAAGAGGCATCCAGCCGAAGCCTAAAAGAAGCATAACCCACAAGCCGTACCAAGGGCTGATTTCAACCGTTGCAACAGCTTCTTCTCCTGTGAAAGGAACGGTGCTTCCGAGATAACCGCCCATCTGACTGTTGAGTGTGCCCCATCCGCCGTTTGTGATACCCATGAGTATAACGGCAACGGGTATGGCTTCGTAGCTCATCTTTTTGCGGTTGCCGAAGAATGCAAAGATGAAAAGCACCATCGCAACGCCAACTGCAAACATACCCCACATCGAACCCCAGCCGTGAGAGCCTCTGACTCTCCACATGAAGCCTGTGAGAAATGCGAATGCAAGAACCATTAGCGTTTTTGCTTTTCCATTTAATTCTCTTGTCGGTGTAAGTTCCATTTTAATCCTCCTTATGCTTTATATTCCATAATAATATTTCCGTCAAAATCTTTCCAGAGGAATTTGCCGTCACAGAGTGTCATGTAACCGTGATGGCTGTTTTCCTTGGGAATAGAAACCGAACCGGGATTCATATAAATATATTCCTCATGCTCCGAGCATTTGGGAACATGGGTGTGACCGTGCAGAAGAATGTCGCCCTTCATCAGTGGGGGTAGATGACCCTCGTTGAAATTATGGCCATGGGTTGCATAGAGAAGTCTGTTTCCTACGGGAATAACGGCATATTCGCCGAGAATCGGAAAATCAAGCACCATCTGGTCAACCTCGGTATCGCAGTTGCCCCTCACGCACAGAATTTCATTCTTTATTTCATTGAGAAGTGCGATTACCGCTTTGGGTGCATAGCCTTCGGGCAAATCGTTGCGCGGACCGTGATAGAGAATATCGCCGAGAAGCAGAAGTCTGTCGGCTTCTTCATTTTTATAAGCTTCAAGAAGCTTTTTGCAGTAAAATTCCGAACCGTGAATATCGGATGCAATCAGAAATTTCATAATTATTCCTCGATTTTATTTTTATGAAAACATTATAATACAACAACCACC
>JAZSNQ010000201.1:0-8420 GCA_045536515.1 Acutalibacteraceae bacterium
TGGCAATACTAATAGGTCGAGGGCTTGACCATATTAATCTAGTTTCTTCCTTTTTTCCTTTACTTATCTTCTTCCTTTGTTCAGTTTTCAGGGTGTATGAAAAATGATTTTAACCGTCTCTATGAGACGGTTTTTTGTTTATATTTTATAATTTTCTTTTCCTAATTTGTTTAAAAAGTAGAATTATAATATTCAGTTGAAAAAAATGTTGATTTATGTCATTCTATAATAAGTATTATTTATAATGGGGTGAAATATGAAACGTATTGCTGCAGTGTTCTTGTTTTTTGTTTTCATATCAGCATGGATTTTCAGAGTTTTTTCATTTGATATTGACGGATTGGATTCCGGTATTGAATGGGATGGTGCAACTTCTTATACATTAATTGACGGCGAAAGCAACTGCGGAATTAATTTCGGTTTGGTAAAAGTGAAATTTGACCATGAAACATCTGCATTGCTTTTGTGCTTTCATTTTATTGACCCTGATATGGAGCGCGATAATCAGAATGCGGGAATAACAATATCTGTTGAAGATTCACCGGAGTTCGGGATTGTTGCATCGGATGTGACACGTTCCGAAAATATACCTCCATATAGTTTTGACGGTGCAATAGGTGTTTATGAATTTAACGGTGCAACCTGTGAAGTAAGAGTCGGATTTAAATCGGGTTTGCCGGAAAAGATTGACTGCAAAGTCCGATTTATTGATTCGCAGGGATACTATTCAAATTATTATGATTTTACTGTTGTTAATGAAAATTATTCACCGCCCGAAACTCAAATTGTGTTTCCTACCGCAGATAATTCAGATTCTGCATATAATCCTGATGCTGACAAAGTAATCACATCAAAGAAAAAATCAACAACAAAGAAATCAACCACAAAGAAGGAAGCGTCCAATACGAATTCCGAAAAAACGCAGACAGAGTTTGTAATCAAGACTTCTCCGCCTTACAGCTATACCGGCAGGAAGACAACCAAAAGAGTCAGGACGGAAAAACCGACAACAGTTAAAATAACAAAGCCTGAGGCAACAAAGAAAGAAACGGTTAAAGTTTATTATTATGAAAAAGAGGTTTATATTTCGGAAGTATATATAACTGAAACCATAAAACCAACTGATTTGAATTTGACTGAATCATCAGCCATTTCTGAAACCTCAACTGAAATCAGTCTGAATAAAACGGAAATAAGCTACAGCTCCAAAGAAACCGTGTCACTTACTCAAGGCAGCAAATACAAGAAAATAATAAGCGGTGCTTCACTTGCAGCTTTTGTTTTGCTTGCTGTTTTCGGAGCATATTCTGCAAAGAAAAACACAAACGGGAAAGCTGAAGACAATCACATTACGGAGGATAATAATGGGAAAGATTTATAATATAAATTCCGATTGGAAATTCTGCAATTCAGATGCGGTTGGAGCAGATTATATGGGATATGATGATTCTTCGTGGAGAAATGTCAATCTTCCGCATGATTGGTCCGTTGAACATATTTTTGATAAAGTAAACGCAAGCGGCACGGGATATCTTCCGGGAGGTACGGCGTGGTACAGGAAGCATTTTCTTTTATCTGATGATATTGAAGGGAAAAGGGTCAGAATCACGTTTGGCGGTATATATAAGCATTCAAAAGTCTGGATTAACAGCAATTATCTTGGCGGTTGGGCATACGGCTATTCGACTTTTACTTTTGATATTTCCGAGTATATCCGAGCAGGCGAAAATATAATAAGTGTACGAGTTGAGCATGATGAGGTTGCTGATTCGAGATGGTTTACGGGCAGCGGAATTTACAGGGATGTTATCCTCGAAATCTGCGACATGAACTGTTTTGAAAAGAACGGAGTTTTTGTCTCAACCTCTGAAATAACAGAAAATATCGCAAAGATTAACATTGAATATAAAACAATAGGTTGCGATGCTGCTGAATTTATTGTTAAAGACAGTAACGGAAATACTGTTGCAGACGGCATAGCTGACGGAGAATGCGGTGAATTTAAAATTGAAATATCCGATGCAAAACTCTGGTCACCCGACTCTCCTTATATGTATAATCTTTGCTGTTTTTCTGTGAAAAACGGAGTGGTTACCGATGCAATCAATGTTCCGTTCGGCATAAGAACCGCTGTTTTTGATGCAGATAAAGGATTTTTCCTTAACGGTGTGAACATGAAACTCAGGGGTGTTTGTATTCATCACGATGCAGGTGCCCTCGGTGCGGCTGTACCTTCAAGCGTATGGGAACGCAGACTAAAAAAATTCAAAGCCGCAGGCTGCAATGCACTGCGTACCGCACATAATCCTCCCTCATCGGATTTGCTTGACTTATGTGATAAGATTGGTTTACTTGTTATGGATGAAGCGTTTGACGAGTGGGAAGGTGCGAAAAATAAATGGTGGCAGGGTCATAACGTATATCCTCCCAAGCGTTTCGGATATGCCGAGGACTTTCCGATGTGGCATAAAGCGGACCTTGAAGCTATGGTGCTTCGTGACAGAAACCATCCGAGTGTTATTCTTTGGTCAATCGGAAATGAGATTGATTATCCCAACGACCCGTATGTAACGCCTCTTTTTGATGAAGTTCTGGGCAATAACGATGCCAATAAACCTGCGCAGGAAAGAAGATATGATGATAAAAAGCCTGACGCAAGACGATTGACAACGGTTGCAAAGAGACTTGTTGATATTGTTCATGCCGTTGACGACACACGACCCGTGCTTTCCGCACTTTCATTCCCGGAATTATCAACAAGAACGGGATTCTTTGATGTTCTGGATGTTGTCGGTTATAATTACCGCGAGCATTTTTATAAGGAGGATCATAAACGTTTCCCGGATAAGGTGATATTCGGAAGCGAAAACGGTCATTCTCCCGAAGCGTGGTATGCGGTCAGAGATAATGAATATATCTGCGGACAGTTTTTGTGGACTGGCGTTGATTTTCTCGGAGAATGCAGGGGATGGCCTATAAGAATTTCTCAGGCAGGTATGCTTGACCTTTGCGGAAATGAAAAACCGCTTTATTATCAGCGCAAGGCATTATGGACAGACGTAGAATTTGTCAAGATTGCTGTTTCAAAAGGCACAAAAGACAAGACGAGTGTATGGTCTGATAATTTTGTATATTCTGCAAAAGAAGGCGAAACGGTTTCTGTAAGCTGCTACACAAACTCCGATAAAGCGGAGCTTTTCTTAAACGGTAAATCACTCGGCGAAAAGATGTTGACCGATGCCGACGGCTGCAGAGTTACATGGGAATTTCCGTATGAAGCAGGCATTCTTACTGCAAAAGCAGGGGATGCTGTTGATACACTTTGCACTTCCGAGAATGCAGCTATAATCAATTTTGATGTTTATGAAAATCAAGGTGATTGCATTCAAATTGAGGTTGTAATTCTTGACGAAAACGGCAATATTGCATCGGCGGATGACAAGGTTATTTATTATCAGCTTATCGGAGACGGAGAAATTCTCGGAATTGAAAACGGAAAACCCGATGATTTGACCTGCTATGCAGAAAACTATCGTTCAACCTATAACGGCAGAGCGATAGTTTATATCAGAAAGAATGCAAAAAAAATCCGCCTTTATGCTTACACAAAAGACGGACTGAATGCTGAAATTGAATTTTAAAAATTAAGGAGCTGTTTCTTGCAGCTCCTTTTTGCGTTAAATCTTGATTTTAAAAACAGCCTTTTTGATTGTATCGCTGTTCATTTTTATGCCGGGTTTATGGGTGTCCTGAGGAGCGAGAAAAGCGAAGGTGCCTTCGGAAAGAGCAATTCTCGCAGCTTCTTCGGTCTGACCCTTGAAAAATTCAATGTCGGGGTTGTATCCTGTTGATTCCGTTACAAACTCAATGGGTAAAACATCAATATATTCGCCGCCGCTGATTGCATACTGCAAATCGTTAAACTCTCTGTGAGCTTCAAAATCGCCGCCGTTTCCGGGCTGATATTCGTCAATGCCGACTTTGATTCCCTCTGCAACTTCATAGCTGCCGCATTCGAGAGCTTTCATATCGTTTTCTTCAATAAACTTTGCAATTGCATCAAAAGCAGGATTGAATGCAGAGTAATTTCTGAGATTTTTAATGGTGTCATAAATCATTTTTTATTCTCCTTTTTATAGAAAAGATAAGATCCGATAACGGGGATTATAACCATTATAATCGTTATCGCCATAAAAATCCATACCATTTTCAAAAAAGATAAAGCAATTATTAAAAGACCGCCCATAACCCATGTTTTTCCTGCAAGTCGGTGGGTATAATTCCAGTTTTCTTCGCTTTCAAGTGCCCACGGAACTTTTACACCGATGGAATAATTCTGTTTGCATTTGGGCATAAAGTTTCCGATAACAATAAAAAACAGACCGAAGAAAACCGGGAAGATTGTGTTGATATTAAGTTCGTGACCGAGAGCAAACGAATAAATAATTCCGCTGACAAATACCGAGAGGACAGGAGTAATCCATAGAACAAGGTTAATGTTTTTTGAAGTGATGTTCTTGCTTTTGGGATCAAGAGAAGTGACAAATACACATATCCAATGAATTGCAAGCATGAAAAGGGGCAAGGCAAAAACCGCAACACCTTTTCCGCCCCATCCGTCAGCAACTCCCTCAGCATTGAAATGAATCGGGATTTCATCGGGTAGATTGTTCCACAGAATCAGTCCTGCGATAATCGGCAGAAGAATAATAACAGTTGTTATCAGCAATATTTTTAAGTTTTTCTTAATCATTTTGATTTTCTCCTTTCAGGTCAGTAATCCAGAGCATTATTTCTTCAAGAACCGATGCGTTGAGTTCATAATAAATATATTTTCCGTCACGTTTATCCCTTATGAGGTCGGCATCCTTGAGAACGGAAAGATGTCTTGAAACGGCGGCAAAGCTGACGGAAAATTTTTCGGAAATATCGCCTGCAGACATTGCTCCTTTTTTCAGCATATTGAGAATTTCGCGTCTTGTAGGGTCTGCAAGGGCTTTAAGAGTGTTTTGTAAACCCATATAATCACCTCGGTTATTTAACATTTAACTTAATTGTTAAATGAATTATAGCATGGGAAATATAAATTGTCAAGTGTTTTGCTTCAAAATAATACTTGAATATATTTACTTTATACATTAAAATATAGATGATTGGAGTGATTACATGATAATAAAATATCTGTGTATAATTCTTGCTTTTTTGCAGATGGCAACTTTTTCTGTTTTCACAAATAAAAGAACTCAGACAATCGGTGTCAATAAATATGAAACACATCAGACCTTTGAAACTTTCGGTACAAGCTCATGCTGGTGGTCACAAACGATAGCCGATGAAGAAACCGCAAGGGAGATTGCAAGGCTTCTTTATGACGATGAAACGGGTTTGGGTCTTGATATTTACCGCTATAACATCGGCGGAGGTGAAGCTGATAATCCCGATTGCCGTATATGGGATGTTAACCGACGAACCGAGAGCTTTTATGTTCTGAATGCTGAAACAGGGGAATATGAATACGATTTCACGCGTGATGCAAACGCAAGAAGAATGCTCGATATGGCTGTTGAATACGGTGCGGAGGAGGTTATTCTTTTCTGCAACAGTCCTCATTTTTCAATGACTGCAAGCGGTCATGCTTCAGGCGGACTTACCGATTATGCATCAAATCTCCCCAAGGAAAACTATGACGATTTTGTTGATTATGTGCTCACCATTGCGGATTGGTTTGTTGCCGAGGGATATCCCGTAACGGCGATATCGCCCATAAACGAACCGCAATGGTCGTGGGGCGGTGAATGGGTCGGTCAGGAGGGATGCCATTATACGGCAGACGAAGCTGTTGAGCTTCTTGAATTATTTGCAGTTACAATGCAGGAGAGAAAATCACCCTATAAACTCAGCGGACCCGAAAGTGGTGAGCTTTCTCCGGGTTATTATGAATATATAGACAAGTTTTTTGCAAGCGAAATTCTTAATGAATTCTGCGACACATATTCGGGACACAGCTACTGGATTGATAATAAGCTTGACCTCAAAACCATGGCGGGCGACAAATTCAGAAATGAATATCCCGATAAGAAGCTTGAAATGAGTGAATGGTGCGAATTGCCCATGACCCTTGATTCAACAACGATTGAAAGCGGTCTTTATATGGCAAATATCATCATACAGGACCTCAATCTTCTCGGCGCTGTTTCGTGGCAGAGCTGGACAGCGGTTAACGGCGACGGTGTTCTGGACATCGTAAACGGAGAGCTTGTCAAATATAACAGATATTTTGCATACAAACATTTTTCGCAGTTCATCAAGGAGGGTATGACTCGTGTTACAGTTATGGACAGCCTCGAGGATGAAAGCAAAATTGCTTCCACTGCATTCAGAGGCGACGGCGAAACCGTTATGGTTTTAGTGAACAATGCGGAAGAGTCAAAAGATATCCGGCTTTACGGCTTTTACGATTCAATGGATATCTACCGCACCGATTCGGAAATAAATTGCGAAAAAATATATTCCGATAAATTTGAAAGAGGTCTTACGCTTCCCTCAAAAAGTATAACAACAATTGTTCTGGAGGAAAAATGATGAACACGGTTATAAAATTTTTTGCTTATGTGCTTTCTCTTATAATTGCTTTGCCCGGTATAATTTTCTCGGGCGGAAAAACAATAAACGACTATGAATTCAGCATTGATGCATCTCAGCAGGGCGAGATTTTGCCCAATGCCGTGAGCAATATCAATATCTGGAATGCTTATGAAACAACCGATTTCACAAATCCGAATTTAAACGGAAAATACGACGTAACGGAATTTGTTGAGTACGTTCAGCTTATGCAATGCACGGGCGGAAATGCATCAAGAGATTTGTTTGTTGACCCGTATAATTATGACGTTCTTGATGACTATGATTTTTCAAAGCTTATTGCCAACTGCAGAGGTATTGTCTCTATGGGTATGAAGCCTCATCTGAAGCTCGGAAGTGTTCCTCTCAAATATTCGGCGAAAGCAAATATCGGCGAGGATTTCGGCACAAACATCTATCCGCCCGATGATTATGATGTTTACTATAATTATATGTATGCAATGGCGCAGGCACTTGTTGATGAATTCGGTGCGGATGAGGTTCTGAAATGGCGTTTCGGAGTTATGACAGAATATGAAAACACCCAGTGGTTTATATCTGTTGACGGGTCTCCCGAAACTTCAGCAGAGGAATACTGTAAGCTTTATGATTACAGCGTTGATGCACTTCAGAAAGCTATCGGCGAAGAAGTTTTTGTCGGTGCACATTCAATGACCGTTACGGAAGGCTTGTGGGATGAAAAAATATTCATTGAGCATTGCGCAAAGGGCATGAATTATAAAACGGGCAAAACGGGAACAAGAATATGCTTCCTTTCAGGTTCGTTTTATGACTCAAGACCCGGTGAATTCACAAGCGGAAAAACTCTCCCCGAGACAATCGGATATCTTAAGGGATGCGCTGAAAATGCAGGACTCAAAAACCTTATTTTCGGCATTGATGAGGGCAGGATACTCAGCGGTATAAATTCAGGTAAAAATGACAGCCAGCTTCTCACAAGAACGGTCGGTTATACCTATCAGGCGGCATATGATGCAAGGCTTTATAAACAGCTTTTTGATGCCAAAGGTGATTATTTCTCTGCGTGGAGTTATCTTTCGGGCGGCCTTTTCAGCGGATATCCGACGGTCAGCTATCATGTTGCAAAGAATATTTCACTCTTCAAAGGTCTTAAACGACTTCACACAGAAAATATCAAAAACGGAGTTCTTTATAACACGGAGGTTGATGTTGTTTCGGCATATGATGAAGCAAATCAAACAGTCCGTATCATGGCATATAACTTTAAAAATAATGTTGATTATGACGAAACCGCAGATATCAGACTGAGTATCAATCTTCCGCAATTCAACGGAAAGAATGTTAAGGTTACTGCATATGTGATTGACGACAGCTGCAACTATTTTGATGAGTGGATTGCGGACAGAAAAACATATAATATCGGTGATGACTGCTTCAGCTGGTCACCCGATGACCCTCAGATTGAGTCAATCGTTACTCTTGAAAACGAAGAAGCAAGAAATATTTATTTCACACAGCTTCGTGATAAATACGAGGAGTGTTCACGCCTTCTTCCTTCGGAAAAAACTTATTCCGTTACAGATTCAACTCTTGTTCTCGAAACAGAGCTTACACCCAACGGCGTTGTGTTCTATGAAATAACAGTTTGTTAATAAAAAGAGCTGTCTGAAAAGTATGAAGTGAACCCCAAAGCTTAGACAAAATTAAATATTAAATTGTTAGCGAATGAGTTCGGTATTGTACCGGGCTCATTCCTTTTAGTTTTAAGGAAATTCTTTCATAAGTCGGATCGTAGCCATGTCGTTCTGTGAGCCAAG
>JAZSNQ010000230.1:0-22559 GCA_045536515.1 Acutalibacteraceae bacterium
ATGAAAGAGTAAAAGCTTATGAAGATAAAATGCAGAAAACATATGATCATTTGATTTCAGACTATCAGGGAATCCGTGCAGGCCGTGCCAATCCGCATGTACTTGACAAACTGCGTGTAGATTATTACGGAACACCTACACCCATCAATCAGATGGCGGCTGTTTCCGTTGCAGAGGCAAGAATTCTCACGATTCAGCCTTGGGATACTTCAACACTCCATGCAATCGAAAAGGCAATTCAGGCATCCGAAATCGGCATCAATCCTCAGAATGACGGCAGAATCATTCGTCTTGTTTTCCCGCAGCTCACAGAGGACAGACGTAAGGAGCTTTGCAAGGATGTCAAGAAAATGGCAGAGGATTCAAGAGTTTCCGTTCGTTCAACAAGACGTGACTGCATAGATAAGGTAAAGAAGATGGAAAAGGCTTCCGAAATCACAGAAGACGACCTTAAATATGCAGAAAAGAAGCTTCAGGATATCACTGATAAGTATATCAAGGAAATCGACAAAGCAGCGGAAGCAAAAGAAAAGGATATCATGGAAATCTAAAGTTCAAACTTATAAGGCGGGAGCAAAACTCCCGCCTTGTAATCCTGAGAAGGAGTATATTTTATGACAAAAGAAATGCTTGAAAATATTGTTTTGCCCGAGCATATCGGTGTTATTATGGACGGTAACGGAAGATGGGCAAAGCAGAGAGGACTCGAAAGAAGTGAGGGCCATAAGGCTGGTGCTGATGTTTTTCGCAAAATCTGTGATTATGCAGCCGAAATCGGAATAAAATATATCACCTTTTACGCATTCTCAACCGAAAATTGGAAAAGACCTGCAGGCGAAGTGTCTGCGATAATGGATTTGTTCAGAGATTATCTTTTTGAAGCGCAAGAAAGAGAAGAAGAAAATATTGCAAAGGGCATGAGAATCCGCTATATAGGAGACCGAACTGCTCTGCCCGAAGATATTGTAAACTTAATTGAACAGCTCGAAAATCAGTCGGCTGATAAAACAACAATAACCGTAAATCTTGCAGTGAATTACGGCGGAAGAGATGAAATTCTCCATGCAGTAAAGCATCTTGCCGAAAAAGTTGAGGCAGGAGAGCTTAAAGCGGAAAACATAACATTGAAAGATATCGACGGGAATCTTTATACCGCAGGTCAGCCCGATCCCGACCTTATAATCAGACCCAGCGGTGAATACCGTCTTTCAAATTTCCTTATCTGGCAGGCAGCGTATTCGGAATTTTGGTTTTCCGATATACTCTGGCCCGATTTCACATCGGATGACCTTGATAAGGCGATTATAGAATACAGCAAACGCAACAGACGCTTCGGCGGCGTATAACAAAAAGCAAAAATCAGATTACAAACGAACAGAGAGTGACGAAATGAAAGTAAGAATAATAACAGGACTTGTATGTGCCTTTATAGTAATTATGCTGCTCGTGTTTACGGGTCTCGGATATCAGGGCGTAATGAGCATTCCCATGGGAATTATTGCTGCAATTGCGGCATACGAAATGATGCGCGTTTCAAAGTGCCGTAACAAGGTGCTTACAGGAGTTTCGATGGCGGTTGCGGCGATTGTTCCCGCATATGTTGATTTTGGAATTCAGCAGTATATTCCCGTACCGCTTTCGGTAATCATAATCGCATACGTCGTGGCGTTGCTTATGATTATGCTTAAAAATTACGAAACAACTAAATTTGAAAATGTTGCATTGGCACTTTTTGGCTCGCTTGTAATACCGGGTTCACTCGGAACATTTTTCAAAGTCAGAGACCTCAGCGTTCTTTATCCGCAGTATTTCCAGCGTTCGCATTGCGTTTTTCTTATTCTTTGCGCAATGTACTGTGCATGGATGAGTGACACGTGGGCGTATTTTGTCGGCAGCAGATTCGGAAAACATAAGCTTGCTCCCAAAATCAGTCCGAAAAAATCGGTTGAGGGTGCAATCGGAGGTCTTGTGGGAACGGCTCTTTTCTGCGTAGTGACATATTTTATTTGCGATGCAACCTGTTTCCGCAACGATACGCTCAATGTGTGGACGGTTCTCGGATGCTCGCTCATTCTTGCCGTTCTCGGTATGTGCGGCGACCTTTCGGCATCCGTTATCAAGAGAAACTTCGGCGAAAAGGATTTCGGCAATCTTTTCCCCGGTCACGGCGGAGTTCTTGACAGAATAGACAGCTTCCTTGTAACAATGCCGGCACTTTATGTAATGATAGAAATAGGTCTTGCAATTGCAGGAATAAAGGGATGATTTTATGACCAAAACTCTTGCCATTCTCGGTTCAACAGGTTCAATCGGTGTTCAGGCACTTGAGGTTGCCCGTCTTTCGGGTTTTGAAATTGAGGCACTTACCGCAAACAGCAGAACGGATATAATTGAGGAGCAAATCAGAGAATTCAACCCCCGTGTTGCGGCTGTTGCCGATGAAAAAGCGGCGGCAGATTTGAAGACAAGGGTTGCGGACACTTCGACAAAGGTGCTTTCGGGTGCGGAAGGTGTTGAGGAATGCGCACGATGCGGTGCGGATACCGTGCTTAACAGCATTGTGGGTATTGCAGGACTTGCGCCTACTCTTGCGGCAATAGAAAATAAAAGCAAAATCGCTTTGGCAAACAAAGAAACTCTTGTTGCAGGCGGTAAAATCGTTATGGATTCCGCTGCTGAAAAGGGTGTTGACATTCTTCCTGTTGACAGTGAGCACTCAGCAATTTTTCAGTCGCTTCAGGGTTGCGTTGATAAAAAGCAGATTAAAAGACTTATTCTTACTGCCTCGGGCGGACCGTTTTTCGGAAAAACCCGTGAAGAACTTTCAGGGGTAACCCTTGCACAGGCTTTGAAGCATCCTAATTGGAGCATGGGTGCAAAAATAACCATCGACTCTGCTACAATGATGAACAAGGGACTCGAGCTTATCGAAGCGGCATGGCTTTTCGGCATGAGAGCGGCGGATATTGATATACTTGTTCACAGGCAGAGCATCATTCATTCACTTGTTGAGTATATTGATAATTCGGTAATTGCTCAGCTCGGCGTTCCCGATATGAGAATTCCGATTCAGTATGCTCTCACTTATCCCGACAGAATTGAAAGTTCCGTAAAACAGCTTGACCTTGCCGAAGCGGCAACGCTTACGTTTGAAAAACCTGATTACGAAACTTTTGCCTGCATCAATCATTGCAGAAATGCATTTGAAAAGGGCGGTCTTTTCCCTGCGGCAGTCAATGCTGCAAACGAAAAAGCAAACGAGCTTTTCCGAGAAGGGAAAATCGGTTTTCTCGATATACCCAAAGCAGTTGAGGCGGCATTTGACTGCGTTAAAGCGGTTTCGGATTATACTCTTGAAGATGTTTTTGCAACCGATAAAGCGGTCAGAGAAGCAACAGAAAGGTTATTTATATGAAATTTATCTCGCTTGTAACCGCAGGTGCGGTGTGGGGAAAGGTGTGGCCTGTTCTTGTCGCCATCCTTTTTTTCGGTTTGATTATATTTTTTCATGAACTCGGACATTTCACCTTTGCAAAGCTTTTCAAAGTAAAGGTCAATGAATTTGCAATGGGTATGGGTCCCACTCTTTTTAAATTCAAAAAAGGCGAAACCAAATATGCACTTCGTCTGCTGCCCATCGGCGGATTTGTAAGTATGGAAGGTGAGGACGAGGAAAGTGAATGTGAAGGTGCATTTTGCAACAAACCTGCATGGCAGAGATTTATTATTGTTGCCGCAGGCGGAGTTATCAACCTTATCATGGGTGTTATAATCGTTGCAATCATGCTTTCTCAGACTGACCTTATCGGTCTCCCCGAGATTCATTCTTTCCACGAAAATTCCGTCAGCAGTCAGTACGGTTTGCAGGTTAAAGATGAAATCAAAAAGATAAACGGCAAAAATGTTTATTCCGAATATGACCTGAGCTTCCTTATGTCGAGAGATAAGGACGGCGTTTTTGATTTTGTTGTTGAAAGAAACGGCGAAAAGGTTGAGCTTAACGGCGTTAAGTTTGATACCTACGATAACAACGGAAAACTCACAATTGTTTATGATTTTATAATCCGGGGCGTTGAACCCGGTTTTGCAAGCGTTGCAAAAAACGCTGTTCTTGAATCGGTTTCAATCGGACGCATAGTGTGGATAAGCCTGCTTGACCTTGTTACGGGTCAGTACGGTCTGAGCGATCTTTCGGGTCCTATCGGTACGGTGACTTATATTGCCGATGCCGCGGAAATCGCAAAGCAGGAAACGGACTACAGCTATCTTCTTACCATGCTTGCGATGATAACCATTAACATCGGTCTTTTCAACCTTCTTCCTCTTCCCGCACTCGACGGCGGCAGACTTTTCTTCCTGCTTATCGAAATGATATTCAGAAAGCCTGTTCCGAGGAAATATGAAGGTTGGGTTCATGCAATCGGTCTTGTGCTGCTTCTCATTCTTATGGCAGTTATTTCATTCAGCGATATATGGAGATTAATTAAGGGGTGACGGATTATGTCAAGGCGTATAAGCAGAAGGGTTAAGGTCGGAAATATATATGTTGGCGGAGATTCGGCGATAACCGTTCAGTCAATGCTTAACCGCCCCGCAAGCGATATCGAAGGCAGCGTAAAGCAGGCTGTGGAGCTTGAAAAGGCAGGCTGTGAAATAATCAGAGCAGCCGTGCCTGATATGGCTGCTGCAAAGCTTATTGAAAAACTTAAAGAAAATCTCACCGTTCCCGTTGTTGCGGATATTCATTTTGACTATCGCCTTGCACTTGCAAGTCTTGATGCGGGCGTTGATAAAATCAGAATAAATCCCGGAAATATCGGTTCAATGGACAGGGTAAGGGCCGTTGCATCTGCCTGCAAGGCAAAGCAGGTTCCCATCAGAATAGGTGTTAATTCAGGTTCGCTCGAAAAAGAATTGCTTGCAAAATACGGCTCGCCATGTGCCGAAGCACTTGCACAGAGTGCAATGAATCATGTTGCGCTTCTTGAGCAGTGCGACTTTAATGATATTATAATTTCAATCAAATCCTCAAATGTAAATATTATGACCGAGGCTTACAGACTTGTTGCCGAAAGATGCGATTATCCTCTGCATCTCGGAGTTACCGAAGCGGGAACTCACAATATGGCACTCATCAAGTCGTCAATCGGCATCGGTTCGCTTCTTCTTGACGGAATAGGCGATACAATCCGTGTTTCCATGACGGACGATCCCGTCAAAGAAGTATCTGCCGCAAATGGTATTCTCAAGGCAATCGGACTCAAAACCGACTGCGTTGACATCGTTTCGTGTCCTACCTGCGGCAGAACAAAAATCGACCTCATTTCTCTTGCAAACGAGGTTGAAGAAAAGCTTTCGGGCTGCAAGAAAAACATAAAGGTTGCGGTTATGGGATGCGCAGTAAACGGACCGGGTGAAGCCCGTGAAGCAGACATTGGTATTGCAGGCGGTGACGGCTGTGCCCTTATCTTCAAAAAGGGCGAAATAGTCTGCAAAGTTCCCGAAAACGAAGCCGTCGACAGACTTCTCGAAGAAATAGAAAAGATTTAATGGATATAGGGCAGAGCATATCTGCCCTTTATTTGGTGATAAATATGAACGAAAATTCAATCTTAAGCTTTATCGGCGAATATATAAATGCGGGACTGCGTGAAATTCTTTCGGGCGGCAAGGTTGAACGCATTTTTCTTGATGAAGAAACAATGAAGCTCGACATATCTGCAAGGTTTGACAGATATGTTGAGGATGTATATATAATAAATGCGCAGAATGAAATCAAAAAAGCAATCGGAATCAACAAGGTTATAATCAATCCGTATTTTCCGTCTTCTGCTTTTTCGGACAAGTGTATACCTCAGCTTGTGCGTGTTGTTAAGGAAAACATTGCTGCAGCAAACGGTTTTCTTGAAAACGCAAAGTTTGATTTTAATGAAAACAATATAACTGTTACCGTTTTCAACGGTGCGGATATTCTTGCTGATGCAGGTGCAAAGGAATTCCTTGCAAAGTATATAAAAGAGCATTTTGATGTTATCTGTACTGTTGAAATCAAGGGCGAAAACACAGCAAAAATCGACTCGCCCGAATATCTGCAGATGCAGGCGGAAACTCTGAAAATTGAAGTGCCCGTTGCATCCGAAGAGAAGAAGCCAAAAAAAGCCGAAAGGGAATATGAAGATTTGCCTATTTCCGTTACCAATGCAAAGGTTATCTACGGCAGCAAGATAAAATCAAAGCCTGTTCCCTTGAAGGGTATTTCAATCGAAGACGGCAATGTTACCGTATGGGGCAAGGTTTTCTCGCTCGATATGCGAGATACCCGTGACGGCAAGAGAAAGATAATCAATTTCAACATAACCGATAAGACAAGCTCATATACCGTTAAAATATTTGAGGCTGTCCAGAACTGCGAACAGCTTGTTGCAAATATTTCCGACGGCAAGGTTGTTATGCTCCGAGGTCATGTTGAATATGACGACTATATAAAGACCTACTGTATTAAGGCGAATTCGGTTATGATAATCGAAGAAATCGAAGAAGGCGATACTGCCGAGGAAAAGCGCGTTGAGCTGCATATGCACAGCAATATGTCTGCAATGGACGGCATGACTGCTGCGTCAAAGCTCGTTGCAAGGGCGGCAAAATGGGGACACAAGGCTGTGGCGATAACCGACCACGGTGTTGTTCAGGCATATCCTGAAGCTGCTGCCGCCGCAAAGAAAAACGGCATCAAGGTTATCTACGGCATGGAGGGTTATTATGTCGATGACTCTGTAAAAATCGTTACGGGTGAGGCAGATATGCCCCTGAGCGGAACATTCATTGTTTTTGACGTTGAAACAACCGGTCTTCGCACCGACAGAGTAAGACTTACCGAAATAGGCGCGGTGAAGTATGTTGACGGTGCGGAAAGAGGCAGATTTCAGACCTTTGTTAACCCCGAATGTCCCATCCCGAGAAAAATAACCGAGCTTACAGGTATTGATAACCGCATGGTTTCGGGTGCACCCAAAGAGGCGGAGGCTGTACGCAGATTCTTTGAATTCTGCGGTGACGGCGTGCTTGTTGCACATAATGCAACCTTCGATACCAATGTTTTAAGACACACCTGCCGAAGAAACGGCATTGAATATAACTTTACTCATATTGATACTCTCGTTATGGCGCAGAGCCTTATCGAGGGCATAAAGAATTATAAGCTTGATTCGCTTTCAAAGTTTTTTAAGCTTCCGGATTTCGACCACCACAGGGCGGATGAGGATGCAGGCGCACTTGCGGGAATTTTTGAAAAACTCCTTGAACTCTGCAAGAGCAAGGGCGTTGAGAACGTCAATGAAATCAACGAAAAAATTCCCCTCAACATCAAAAGACTTCCCACATATCACATCATTCTTCTTGCAAAGAATAAAATCGGCTTAAAGCATCTTTATCAGCTTATTTCCAAGTCCAATCTTGAATATTATTACCGACATCCCAGAATTCCGAGAAGCGAGCTTATCGCTCATAAGGAGGGTCTTATTGTCGGCAGTGCGTGCGAAGCAGGTCAGCTTTATCAGGCGATATTTACAGGCAGACCCAAGGAAGACTTGCTTCAGCTTGCAAGCATCTATGATTATCTTGAAATTCAGCCCAACGGCAACAACGCATTCATGCTTCGCGAAGGCATGGTTGAGTCCGAAGAAGAGCTTAACGAGATAAACAGAACGATAATACACCTTGCGGACGAGCTTGGTATTCCTGTTGTTGCAACGGGTGACGTTCATTTCCTTGAAGAAACCGACAGTATCTTCAGAGAAATTCTTATGGCGGGTCAGGGCTTCAAGGATGCTTCGGAGCAGGCTCCCCTCTATCTTCGCACAACGCAGAATATGCTTAATGAATTTGCATATCTCGGCGAGGATACCGCCTATGAGGTTGTTGTTAAGAATCCCAACCTCATTGCCGATATGTGTGAGGAAATCAAGCCCATTCCCGACGGCACATATCCGCCCAAAATCGAGGGCGCGGATGATGAGCTGCGCAAAATCTGTAACGAAAGAATGGAAGCCTATTACGGCTCTCCGCTTCCCGAATATATCAGGGAACGACTTGAAAAAGAGCTTGATTCAATCATCAAAAACGGATTCGGTGTTCTTTATATCATCGCCCAGAAGCTTGTGTGGAACTCCATGGAGAACGGCTATTACGTCGGCTCGAGAGGTTCGGTAGGTTCATCGTTTGTAGCTTTTGCGGCAGGCATATCCGAGGTTAACCCTCTTGTTCCGCACTATATCTGTGAGGATTGCAAGCACAGCGAGTTTTTCTATAAGGGTGAATACGGTTCGGGCTACGATATGCCGCCCAAGGATTGCCCCGTATGCGGCAAACCCATGCACCGTGACGGTCATGATATTCCGTTTGAAACCTTCCTCGGTTTCTACGGCGACAAACAGCCTGATATCGACCTTAACTTCTCGGGTGAATATCAGTTCTATGCCCACCGTTATACCGAAGAGCTTTTCGGTAAATCCCATGTTTTCAAAGCGGGAACAATCGGTACTCTTGCCGACAAAACCGCATTCGGATTTGTTAAAAAATGGATGGAAGAAAAGGGGATCACCGTTTCTCCTGCCGAGGTCGAACGCCTTGTTCAGGGCTGTGTCGGCGTAAAGAGAACAACGGGTCAGCATCCGGGCGGCATGGTTGTTGTGCCTGCCGATATGGATGCAGAGGATTTCACTCCCATTCAGCATCCTGCGGACGATGCGGATTCAATCCACAGAACAACTCATTTCGATTTCCACTCGCTCCATGACACTATTCTTAAGCTCGATAACCTCGGTCATGATGTTCCCACACTTTATAAGCATCTTGAGGATATGACGGGCACGAATGTTATGCAAATTGATATCTGCGACCCGAAGCTTTATGAACTTCTCACTTCTCCCGAACCCCTCGGAGTAACCGCAGAGGATATCGACTGCGAAACGGGCACATTGTCACTTCCCGAACTCGGTACACCGTTTGTGCGTCAGATGCTTATGGAATCAAAGCCGAAGAACTTTTCCGATATGCTTCAGGTATCGGGACTTTCTCACGGCACCGACGTTTGGATAGGCAATGCGCAGGACCTCATCAAAAACGGAACGTGCACGATTTCAGAAGTTATCGGTACGCGTGACAACATCATGGTTTACCTTATCAACAAAGGCGTTGAAAAAGGTATGGCATTTAAAATTATGGAAATCGTAAGAAAGGGAAAGGCAACTTCTCTTCTTACCGATGAACATAAAAAAGAGATGCTTGACCACGGTGTTCCCCAGTGGTATCTTGATTCCTGTATGAAGATTAAATATATGTTCCCCAAGGCACACGCCGCGGCTTATGTTAGTGCGGCAATGCGTCTTGCATGGTACAAGCTTTATAAACCGGTTGAATACTATGCAACTTATATGACCGTTCGAGGTGAAGATATTGATACCGCCGCTGTTCTTAAGGGCAGGGCGGCAGTCAGAGAAAAAATGGATGAGATAAGCGAAAAGATGAAGACGAAGCAGGCAACCGCCAAGGAAGAAGGCACCTTTACTTCTCTCCAGGTTATCAATGAAATGATGGCAAGAGGTATTGAAATTCTCCCGATTGATATTTATAAATCTACCGCAAACAGATATGTTATCGAAGACGGAAAGATTCGTCTGCCCTTCTCGGCAATCGCAGGCTGCGGAGGCAGGGCTGCCGAGGGCCTTGAAAATGCAAGAAACGACGGCGGCGGAGAATTTCTTTCAATTGAAGATTTCCAGATGCGTTCAGGTGCATCAAAAACAATCATTGCGGCTCTTGAAGAGGGTGGTGCGTTTGACTCACTTCCCAAATCAACACAGCTCAGTTTCTTTTAATAAAAACCGCAGAAACGGAGGCGTATATGAAGAAAAAAATTCCACTTCGTCAGCGAACATGGTATAAGCTTGATAATGCGGCAAAAGTGTTCCCCGGGCAGAATTCTTCTTCGTGGTCAAATGTTTTCAGACTCTCTGCAACGCTGACCGAAAAAGTGAATCCCGAACTGCTTGAAAAAGCGGTCAGTATGGTTATGCCCCGTTTCCCGACCTTTGACGTGAGAATGCGTGCGGGATTTTTCTGGCACTATCTCGAAAAAAACCCCTACGGCATACCGCCTGTTTTGCCGGATATTGCAAATCCATGCCAACGTTTCAAATGGAAAGAAAACAACGGTTATCTTTTCAAGGTTTATTATTATGAAAAACGTATCTCCGTTGAATTTTATCATTCCGTAACGGACGGCTACGGAGGTTCATGCTTCTTTATGACTCTTGTTGCGGTCTATCTTCGTCTGACGGGCAAGGACATTCCGTGCGGTGATTCGGTTTTTGATATAAATGAGAAACCGAAGCCCGAGGAGGCGGAAGATTCCTATTCCGAGAACTGCAATTCCAAAGCCAAGGCAAAAAGAATGCAGAAGTTCGCCTATCATTTTAAAGGTGAGCGTTTTCCGAAACATTTTCTGGGTGTTACAACGGGCTATATTCCTGTTTCTGTTATAAAAGAAAAAGCCAAAGAGCATAATGTTACCGTGACGGAATATCTTGCGGCTATTCTTCTTTTCACGCTGTATAATCTGCAGAAGCAGGAGAACAAAAGGAAAGAAAAGCCCGTCGGAATTCAGATTCCGGTTAATCTAAGAAGCTTTTTCCGCAGCACAACTCTCCGCAATTTCATGCTTTGCTATACCTTCCAGATTGACCCGAATATGGGTGAATATACTCTGCCCGAAATCATAAAACAGCTTTCGCTCTATCTTCGTTTCATCAATAATGAAAAGGAGGTTCAGGCGATGATGAAGGGTAATATAGGCTTTGAAAAAAATCCTGTCATGAGAATTCTTCCCTCTGTGCTTAAGGATTTCGGCATAAGCATGGTTTATAAAATTGCAGGTGAAAAGCAGACAAGCTGTCTGATAACCAATGTCGGTGTGCTTAAAGCACCGAAAGAAATGGAGAATTATATCGAAAAGCTTTGTCTTATTACCGGACCTGCGATGATTAACGGCGCAAGATGCGGAGTGCTTTCGTATAAAGATACCCTTGCGTTTACGTTTTCAAATATTTATAAAGATCCCGTAATTCAGAGAGAGTTTTTCACAACGCTTATAAAACTCGGAATACCCGTAAAAATAGAAAGTAACAGACACCTTATCAAAGGAGGCGAGAACTGATGTCATATTGTGTCAACTGCGGAGTTGAGCTTGAAAAAGGCTGTCCCGAATGTCCTCTTTGCGATACTCCTGTTATCAACCCCAAGGAAAAACCGATTGAAAACAAAAAATTCGTTTATCCCGAAACAATAAACATCCCGAGCTCGCTGAGCAAAAAATACTGGGTGTTTCTGATAACAATGATAATACTTATCCCGAATCTTGTGATGCTCATACTGAATGCACTGTTTTTCGATAACCATGTTTTTCCGTATATTTCGGGCGGATTTGCAGTTGCGTGGATATGGTTTCTTTTCCCTCTTTTATGGAAAAAAATCATGCCTATGCTGATTCTTGCAATAGATGCCCTTGCGCTTCTGACCTATCTTTACACATTCAGAATTTTCGGAGATGACTCGGGTTGGTTCGCGCTTGTGGCGTTGCCAGTTGTAATTGTTATGTGGGCACTCGGCAACGGTTTTATTTTCCTTTTCAAAAAGACCAAAAGAAAGTCTATAAGAACAGCCGCTGTTCTCGGAGCAATAAATATCATGAGTTTTGTAATAGAAATATGCCTTAATATGTTTTATTTGGGCAGATTGCAGATATCCTTTTCCGTTATTGTAACGGCGTGCTGTGTGTCGCTTATGATATTCTTTATTGTTCTTGCAAAAAGCAAAAGACTCAATGCGTGGGTCAGCAGAAAATTCTTTATGTAAACAATTAATATCCGAAAGGAAGTATATGATATGAAAAAAGTTACAGCAGCAATTCTCGGTCTGGCAGGTGCAGCCGCCGCAGCAACAGCGGTGAAAGCTGCAAAATTTGTTCCCGAAAATAAGGATTACGGAACTGCAACCGAAGAAAAGGTTGATGCACAGAGATGTTATGAGCATCTTTCAAAGGCGATTTCCATTCCCACAATCAGCTATCCCGACAAATCAAATATAGATTTCACTCAGTTTGATAAATTCCATGCATTTCTTGAAGAAGCATTTCCCCTTATTCATAAAAACCTTGAAAAAGAGGTTATTCAGGAAGCAAGCCTTATTTATCATTGGAAGGGCACAAGAGATGACCTTGACCCCATTGCGCTTCTTGCTCATCAGGACGTTGTTCCCATTTCTGAGGGAACGGAGCAGGATTGGACCTATGACCCGTTCAGCGGTCATAATGACGGCGAATTTATCTGGGGCAGAGGCGCTCTTGATATGAAAAACCACCTTATCGGTGTTATGGATGCTGTTGAAACTCTCCTTGAAGAGGGATTTCAGCCTGAAAGAGATGTTTATCTTCTTTTCGGTCAGGACGAAGAAGTTGTTGCTTCCGAGGACGGCGGTGCAAAGAATATAATGCGCACCCTCAAAGAAAGAGGAATTCATCTTGACTGCGTGCTTGATGAAGGCGGCGCAATTCTTCCCGTAAATATCAAGGGACTTATCAATGATAAAGAGCTTGTAGGTGTCGGTATTGCAGAAAAAGGTTATACCGATATTGAAATCACAGTCAATTCAAAGGGCGGTCATTCATCACAGCCTCCCGTGCATTCGGGTCTCGGACATCTTGCAAATGTTATCAAAGATCTTGAAAACAATCAGTTTGATGCAGAGCTCATGCCTTTTGTCAAAGAGCTTTTCACCAATATCGGAAAGAATTGCACATATCCTGCAAGACTTCTCATGTGCAACCTGAATCTTCTTTATCCTGCACTTAAATTCGGTATGACACAGATTCCCGTTTCAGCTTGTCTTGTCAGAACAACAACCGCTGTTACAATGGCTCAGGGAAGTCCCGCCGCCAACGTTCTTCCTCAGAAGTCGAGTGTTATTGTTAATTTCAGACAGATGCCCGGCGTAACCGTTGATGATGTTGTGAAGCATATCCGCAAGGTTTGCAGAAACAAGGATATCGAAATCAATGTGCTCAAGGCAAAGGAAGCTTCAAAATTCTCACCCACGGATTCCAGAGCATTTAAGATAATCGAAGAAATCTGTATGCAGGATAACAAGAACAGCATTGTTGCACCCTATCTTGTTATGGGCGGCACGGATGCCTGCTACTATGAACCCATCTGCGAAAACATTTACCGTTATGCACCTTATAAGGTAAGCGTAGGACTTCTCCGCTGCACTCACGGCACAAACGAGAGAATTCCCGTTGATGCAATTGCACCCGCAGTTTCATTCTTCAAGAGATATATAAGAAAGGCATCTGCCGAATAATATGAAAATTTTAATTGCACCCGACAGCTTCAAAGGCACACTCACAGCCTGCGAAGTCTGCGATATAATCGGGCAGGCTTTTAACGACACAATTAATGCAGAAATAACAAAGCTCCCTGCTGCCGACGGCGGCGAGGGGCTTTGCGCCTGTTTAAAGGAAATCATCGGCGGTGAAACGGTAAAAGCAGAAGTCTGCGGTGTTTTCGGAGAAAGAATGACAGCGGAGTATCTCATGCTGAATGACAAAACCGCAGTTATCGAAACGGCATCGTGTGCAGGTCTGCCTCTCGCAGGTGAAAACAAAAATCCCGAAAAAGCAACAACTTTCGGAGTCGGCGAGCTTATAATTCATGCAGTTAATAACGGTGCAGAAAAAATCCTTCTCGGACTCGGAGGAAGCGCAACCAATGACTGCGGATTCGGAATGGCATCGGCACTCGGATATATATTCACCGATGAAAACGGTAATATTTTCATTCCGACGGGCGAAACTTTACACAAAGTAAAACATATAACCAAACCCGAAAATCCGATTAATATTCCCGTAACTGCGGCTTGTGATGTTGAAAATTCGCTTTACGGCGAAAACGGTGCGGCTTATGTATTTGCACCGCAGAAAGGCGCAGATGCGGATATGGTGAAACGCCTTGACAACGGACTCCGCCATGCATCGGAAATAATAAGCCGTTATTTAAATATATCCGTTTCCGATATGAAAGGCTCGGGTGCGGCAGGAGGAATGGGCGCAGGTACAGTTGCATTCCTTGATGCACAGCTAAAAAAAGGTATAGATATTCTTCTCGATGCCGCCGATTTTGAAAGAAAAGCAGCCGATGCCGATTTGATAATAACAGGTGAAGGCAGGCTCGATTTTCAGAGCGTCAACGGTAAGGTTATTTCGGGAATTGCGAAAAGAGCGTCAAAGCACGGCAAACCCGTAATTGCAATCTGCGGAAGCAGGGGAGAAGGTGCCGAAGAAATAATGTCACTCGGAGTGGCAAAGCTTTATTTTTCGTGTACGACAGAAAAGCCGTTTTCTGAAATCATAAAAACCTGCCGTGAAGATTTGTATAATGTGTCGTGCCGTGTAGCAAAGGATTTTTAAATTCTGAATTCGTAATGCGTAATTCGGAATTAAGGGTCGATTCGCTCCGAAAATATAATTGCTCCGCAAGAACTGATTGAACTCCCTCAGGGTCTATGACCCAGCTCCCTCTCGAGGGAGCTTAAGCAATCGGTTGCTTCAAAATAGAAATTTCCTGCAAAAATACAATTTTCCTATATGGCTTCCTCTTGAGGAAGCTGTCGCATAGCGACTGAAGGAGTTACACGGCTTTTGCGGAGCAATAATAAGAGTTTTTGTTATAACCTTGAAAAAACACGGAATTTATGGTAACATAAAAGAAAAAGGAGGACAAAAATCATGAAAAAAACAATAAGCATTATAATGTCCGTTATTCTCATTATCTCGGTATTTTCGTTCAATGCATTTGCCGCATCAACCAAAACAGAGACACTTCTCGATAAACTCAATACCGAAAAAGAAGTTGCCGTAACTCTTACCGCAGGTGATATACCTCTTTTCGGTGCAAATTCCGATGCAACCGATACTATCTATATCAAAGGCGATAAAGCGGCATATGACTACAATGCAGGCTTTATCAATGCAAGACTTGTTCTTGACGGTGATGAAATCATTGCTTTTCTTCCCATATTCCCCTATGTTCATGTGAAACTTGACAGCAAGGCAATCGGCTCGATTGATATCTGGGGCATTATTAAAGATGCAACAAGCATCACACTCGGTGTCCTCAACCATGTTAAGAGCTATGAAGAAGAAATCGAAGGCAAAACATATTATGTTGAAGAATTCAACGACAGAGCGCAGGTAACAAGCAAGTTCTATTATGAAGGCGATAACCTTAAGATTCTCAAGGTTACTGATGCAAAAACAGGTTCTGTTCAGAATACCTATTTTGAGGATATTTCATTTGAAGTTGATGACAGCATCTTTAAGCTTCCTCTTATTTCATTTGATTTGACACCTGTTCTTCAAGGATTGTTTATTGCGCTGATAGCTGCATAATAAAGGAGTGGTTGCCATGAAAAAAACAATATCCGTTATTTTTGTATCATTTGTGTTTTTTTCTTTGATGTTTTCGGCAAATGCATACGCTGCCGATTCACCGAAGTTCCCGGGAATCCAAGAAAAAATGTTTTCCGGTGAAGAATTGTGCGTAGATTATACGTTCGAAAATTTTGACCAAAGATATGATTGCACAATTTACAGAAAAGGCGATAAGTTTGCGGTTGACACAGATTTTCTGATTGAGGAAATGTTTACTGTGACAATAAGAGTTGCTTTTGATGAAAAAAATGTATATATGTATTTGCCAAAGTTTCCGTTTTTTTATTTTACATATGACAAAGAAATAATAGAAGATGAATTGGATGCGGATATTTTTGCAACGCCCGAAAATGTTATATATATTGGCAGTGGTACAAAGGAGATTGACGGGAAAACATATTATGTGGATATATATGAAGTTGACGGCACAACTGTAAAATACGGTATAGAGAATGATGAATTGATTTTCGTTGAATCATATTCTGATGAGGACTATAATATTATATTTTTTAACGAAATAAGCTATTCGGTTAATGATTCCGTTTTCAGACCGCCGTTTTTCGCGATTAATTTAAGCCACTTCCTCGTTTATTAAAAAACACGGCAGAGAGTTTTTGCTCTCTGCCGCTTTTTTATACCGTTTTCATTCTTAATTTAAGATTATCGCTTATCATGGCAATGAATTCGCTGTTGGTAGGCTTGCCTCTTTCGTTCTGGATTGTGTATCCGAAATAGGAGCTTAAAATATCAACGTCGCCTCTGTCCCATGCAACCTCAATTGCGTGCCTGATTGCTCTTTCGACTCTTGAAGGGGTTGTTTTAAACGTTTTTGCAACCGTGGGGTAGAGAATTTTTGTTACTGAGCTTATCATTTCGCTGTTGTTGACCGAAAGAATGATTGCTTCCCTTAAGTATTGATAACCTCTTATGTGGGCAGGCACACCTATCTGATGCATTATCTGCGACACAACAACCTCCAGATCCTTGACTCCGTTTGAATTTGCGTTTGAGTTATGAATTGACGAAAACTGCGTTATTCTTTCGGCGAGCATTGCAGGGTTATAGGGCTTGAGAAAATAATAATCCGCACCCGCCTTTAAAACTTCGCTCTCAAATCTCTGATTATCCGTGCTTGAAAGCACCATCACAAGTGGCCTTTTTTCAAGGCGCATATTGTCTATTTCTCTGAGCACTCCGAGAGCATCCATTCTCGGCATAAAGCCATCGATGAGAAGCACGTCGGGTCTTTCGCCCGAAGCGATTTTTTCAATAATCTGCATACCGTCTTTTATAACCGTTGAAACCTCAAAGCCGTTTGTGCGGAGTATCCCCGCAAGCTCATGCGCAGTTTCGCTTCCGTCTTCTGTTATCATTGCTTTCAACATTTTTCTCATGGTTTTACCTCCGTGTGATTTAGTACATCGGAATATTACCATATTTTGACAAATATGTCAAGAATTACCAAAAAATTTTTTTGAAAAGTTATCGCAAAAACCGACAAAGACGAACATGTAAAATGAAAGAACCCTCCCGTAAAAAGGAGGGCTCTTTCATTTTTTGCTCTATATATCCGAAAAAATACTTAAAGGCGAAACAGTTATTTTGTAAACTATATTTTATCACATTATTTCTCATTTGTCACTATCTTTTTTGATATAAATCAAATTTTTTCGGAATTTATGCCGCATTTTCAAATGAATCCTGCGTATCAAGCATTCTGCTTGAAAAGATGCCGTAGCCCTGTGTCGGGTCATTTACAAAAACATGGGTTACCGCACCTACGAGCATTGAATTCTGAACAATGGGACTGCCGCTCATGCCCTGCACAATGCCGCCCGTTTTTTCGAGAAGCTCAGCATCGGTCACCTTGATAATCATATTCCGCGACGATAAATCGGATGACGGATAAATCTTTGTTATTTCGATATCATAATAACGCGGTCCGTTTCCGTCAATCGTCGTTATCATCTGCGCTGCGCCGACCTTTACCTCGCTTTCAAGAGCAACAGGAAGAGTTTTTGCGCCCGACGGACGCAGCAATTCACCGTAAACACCTGTTTCGCAATTAACACGAAGGCTGCCTAAGGCGATGTCGGAAAAAACTCCGCAAAGCTCGCCGGGGTTGCCTGCGCTGCTTTTGTAGAAGCCGTTGACTCTTGCTCTGACCGCTTCTCCGTTGTCAAGGGGCATTATCTTCCCCGTGTCAACGTCACACACACCGTGTCCGAGACCTGCAAATTTTCCTGCCTCGTCATCATAAAAAGTAACCGTACCGATACCTGCCGAGCTGTCTCTGACCCATATGCCCGCCTTGTATCCACCGTTAACGGACATTTCGGGTTTGAGTGTCAGCTCAAGCTTTTCACCGTTTCGGTCTATACTCAATTTCAGGGTTTGACCCTGCGACTGCTCAACGGACTCGGTAAGCTGTTTTGAACTTGTTGCGGGCTTACCGTTGATATGGGTAATCACGTCTGAACATTTAAGTCCGGCTTTTACTGCGGGGTCTTTTGACCCCGAAGGAGTTGTTACCGAATCAATGCTTACAACGATAATGCCTTTCGTATAAAGCTTGATTCCGAAAACATCACCGCCGAGACCGACATACCGACGCTTGGTTACGTTGATTTTTATTTCCTTCACGGGAATAATTTTAAGTGCCGTTATATTTGACCGATACTCTCCGAAGGATGCTGTATCTGCCGTAACGGCAAAATCGCTTTCCGCTGAAAAAACACTGCCGAAGCAGGCTGATTCATTCTCTGTAATGCTTATTTCATCGGGCAGATTTTCATTCCCGTAAGCCACAAGAGAAAAAACCGATATGCACGGAATAAGAAATACGGCGCTCAGAGCTTTAAAAAAACGCTTCATCACTCACCTCCGTGTTTTATTTTCGCTCCGCTTTTGCGAAGCACTAATAATTTGCTCCGTCAAGCCGAAAATAAACAGAGGATAATAAGCCCGTAAATCTTTTTCAAATTTTCATTTTTTTGCTTTGTTATTTGTTCATAAGCATTCTCATAAAGAGTCCGCCCTGCACCGTTCTGTGACGGAATGAAACCCATTTGCTGCTGACTGTGTCATACCAGTCTGTCATGGGCACTCTTGAAGGACTGTCATTATATGCTTTCCAGAGAGGAGCAATAAATTCTTCAAAAACCTTATCGGAGGATGCCATTGAAGCTGTCCACACGAGCCAGTCGGATTTTGTGTAATCTGCTCTGCTGTCAAGCGGTATACCGTATTCGTTAAAATGTTTCATGTTATCTGCGATTTCCGCATCCATGAATTCCTGACCGAAAAGACCGCTGTTCCAGACCTTGTCCCATACCATATTATATTTCATCGAATATGAGTCGGGGATATCAAATGCGAGTCTTGTTGTGCCGTCGGGATTGACTGCTGTTTTCTTCCAGTTTTCAGCCATTTTGACGGCTTCCTCATGGTAATATGCGGATTTTTCGCTGTTGCCGAGCATATTCATTATCATCGACATTCCCTGAAGACCCATGATTGCCTTAAGGGAAAGATTGCAGTTGTGAGCAAGATGACCTGCAAAGTCGTCTGTGCAGAGCTGATGACCGGGGTCAGCGCCGTGCTTTATGAGATATCCGCACCATTTTTCGAGAAGTTCAATATGCTCGTTTGCAAAATCCGCATTGCCTGTTGCAAGAGCAACGTTTGCTTCCATAATAAGCATATTTCCGCATTCTTCAACGGGCATCTGCCACTTTTCGATGTCTTTCTGATTGTTAGCATAAACCTGACCGTTGAGAAGAGGATACTGACCCACATCGTGCGGTGCAAAGTCGAATTTCCACATATTGCTTTCTGCGAATTTATAAACGGGACGCATCATGCCCTTTATGAGTTCGGGATTGTAAATAAGATACATCGGAATTGAGGGGTATGAAACGTCAACCGTTGCCGCACAGCCGTTTGAGTTGCATTCTTTTGAAATGTAGAGAATATCGCCGTTTTCATCAAGCACAAGCTTGTGTGCGGCAATAACCTGACGGTATGCAAGAGAAAGAAGCTCTGCATATTTTTCACCGCCTGCATTGAGTGCATCATTATAAAGTTTATCCGAAAATTCCTTGCAGCGGATTTTCAGTTCATCATATTCATTTACGGCTTCCGCAATTGCTTCGGTTATCGGTTGTCCGTCTTTGTTCCAGTATGAGTGCAGATGATTCCCGAAATATTCGATACTCTCGATATCGTCATAGGCGAAGCAATAAAGAACAGAGCAGTTTTCTTTGAGGGGTGTGGTTATGTTGATATGAGCATCGCCCCATATTTCGTTTGCAAAGCTTGTAGCTTCGGATGAATTGCAGGCGAGATATAGGTAACCCCAGTCGATTTTTACACAGTCACCGCTTTTGTTGAGAGGATTCTGAGTGGGATTGCCCATTTTCATTGCAGTAATACTGCCGGTTTCAAGCTTTTCGGTAACAACTTCGATGTTGTTGGGCTCTTCAAGGCAGAGTTCTTCGCTTGCAGCGATATTTACCGAAACATCATGCTCATTTCCGTCTTTGGATTCATAGGATATTTCGAGATATGAAACAGGGCGGGTGAGAAGTCTGTAATCATCGGGAATAAGCGGAGTGAGGAATTTGATGTTCAAGATGATTTTGTCATTTTCAAAAACCGCAGAAGTAGAAAGAGCATCAATTTCAAGAGAAACCTGGGCGATTTTATGCATATCTCTGTGGTAGCCGAGGAAAATATATTCCTTGCCGTCAACGGCAACAGTACCGAGAATTGAATTACCTTTGGCTGACCAATGCTCGGTTTTTGCATGATTGAGTTTTGTGTCCGGTGACCATACTGAAAAAAACGGATCAACGGTTATAAGAGGAACGGCAGGTGCTCTGAGTTTCATTTGTATCATCCTTTCGCTATTTTACAAAAAACAGAATTCCGGAAAATATGATTAATAATACTCCGAAAAATGCAAATATAATCGGAAGCATTTTTTTGCGTGTGGAATAGGAAACGAACCCTTTTTTCTTGTTGTGCTTATATTCACAGTTGAACATATCGGCAGGAAGATTTTTTTCGATTTCATTGATAACCTCAAATTTCCCCGAGTTGTTCAATTCATAAGCGTTGAGTGACGAATGCCAGTTAAGGCAAAGAATAATAATAATGATTCCGGAAAGGAATGCAATGATTGATGTTACAACGATATTGTCAAAGCCGAAAGAAGCTCCGATGAATGCGATTAAAGCGGTGCATATTGTTATGTAGAGATTTACCATTGCCTGTCTGCGTTCCATGAGCTTTTCTGAGGTCTGAATCATCATTCTGTATTGTTCAAGCAAAAGTGATTTTTCTTCATTGGAAAAATTAGGGTCAGGCTTTGAATCTTTAATGGCTTTTGTTTTGTTTATCAGGCTGTTTTCGACGCACCATTCCGCTTCTTCTTTTAGATAAGAAATTATTTTTTCGGGATTTTCTTTATCATACTTTTTGTCATTCGGTTTCTTATCGGAATAGTCGGTTTCGTAGATACCTTCGACATAAATATTGTTATCCTTTTTGCAGACAACAATTTTTTTTCTGTGTTTTTTGGCTTGCTCAAGTTCCCATTTTATGTGTTTGAGTGACGGAGAACATTTTTCTTCAAAACAGTCAAAAAAAAGAACCATGTTGCATTGCTTGATTTTTTCTTTGGCGATTTTATGCCAATTTTTTTGCCTGTCTTCAGGAGAAAAATAAAACAAAGATACATTTTCGAGTGTGTTCTTTATTTCTTCAAGTTTTTTTGATACCTCATTGAAGTCCGAGAATTTGTAAATGACATAAACATTCATGACAAAAACCTCATCATAAAAATTTAAGGCTACATTTTGGTTAACGTAGCCTTGGTTTTCTGGCACCCCCTGCGGGAATCGAACCCACAACTGACCCTTAGGAGGGGCCTGTTATATCCATTTAACTAAGGAGGCAAATATTTAATTACTGAACAGTGTGCCTGTTATTACGAGCGAAGCGAGTAATAACAGGTTCTCGAGAGCGCAGCTCGAGAGGTTCTTATATCCATTTAACTAAGGAGGCAGATATCCTATAAAATTCAACTCATTTATTCTATCAAAAACCCATTGTAAAGTCAAGCCGAAAAAAACAACGGAATGTCTTATATATTCGGCATTTTGCCGATAAATAATACTTGAAAAATTTGACATAATATTATAAAATATGTAATTGGTAAAGTATGCGATTACTCTATATAAAAAATTCTGAAAGGATTGAAGAAAATGAGCTTACTTAACAAAAAGACAGTTGACGACATCAATGCAAAGGGCAAGAAGGTGCTTGTTCGTTGCGACTTTAACGTACCCCTCAAGGAAGGCGTTATCACAGACGAAAACAGAATCAATGCAGCTCTTCCCACAATTCAGAAGCTTATAAATGACGGCGCAAAGGTTATCCTCTGCTCCCACCTCGGCAAACCCAAGAACGGCCCCGAAGCAAAGTTCTCACTTGCTCCCGTTGCAGCAAGACTCAGCGAAAAGCTCGGCAAGGAAGTTGTTTTTGCAGCTGATGACACAGTAGTCGGCGAAAACGCAAAGGCAGCTGTTGCAGCTATGAACGACGGCGACGTTGTTCTTCTTGAAAACACACGTTTCCGTGCAGAAGAAACAAAGAACGGCGAAGCTTTCTCAAAGGACCTTGCAAGCCTTTGCGAGCTTTATGTTAACGATGCATTCGGCGCTGCTCACAGAGCTCACTGCTCAACAGTTGGTGTTGCTTCATACGTTGAAGAATCAGTTGTTGGTTACCTTATTGAAAAAGAAATCAAATTCTTGGGCAACGCAGTTGAAAACCCAGTTAGACCATTCGTTACAATCCTCGGTGGTGCAAAAGTTTCTGATAAACTTAACGTTATTCAAAATCTTTTAGATAAAGCTGACACTCTTATTATCGGTGGCGGTATGTCTTACACATTCCAAGTTGCACTTGGTTACTCAGTTGGTAATTCACTTGTTGATATGGAAAAAGTTGA
>JAZSNQ010000143.1:0-5630 GCA_045536515.1 Acutalibacteraceae bacterium
ATGATTGACGGTTCACACCTTCCCTACGTAGAGAACGTAGCTCTCACCAAGAAGGTTGTTGATTACGCACACGCACACGGCGTTGTTGTTGAAGGCGAACTCGGTCAGCTCGCAGGCATCGAAGATGATGTTAACGTTTCCGCTGAAGACGCTTCATACACCAATCCTGCAGAAGTTATTGATTTCGTAACAAGAACAGGCGTTGACTCACTTGCTATCGCTATCGGCACAAGCCACGGCGCATTCAAGTTCAAGCCCGGTCAGGACCCCAAAATCCGCATTGATATCCTTGAAGAAATCGAAAAGAAGCTTCCCGGCTTCCCCATCGTTCTTCACGGTGCATCATCAGTTGTTCCTGAGTTTGTTGATCAGATTAATGAGTTCGGCGGTAAGATGGATAACGCTATCGGTATCCCCGAAAGCGAACTTCGCAAGGCTGCTTCACACGCAGTTTGTAAGATCAACATCGACTCCGACCTTCGTCTTGCAATGACAGCGGCTATCAGAAAGTATATGGCAGAGAACCCCGGTCACTTTGACCCCAGACAGTATCTTGCTCCTGCTCGTACAGCTATCCAGGGTATGGTTGAGCATAAGATTAAGAACGTTCTCGGTTGCGACAACAAAGCGTAAGGTTGAGACTGCCTCACTAAGCGAAAACCAAAAGAAACCAAATAAATGATAAGTGGTTTGCAGAGGAAATTGACCTTTGCAAACCACTTTTTGTTTTGTGTTAATTTTAAATTGCTATTATATGTTTCTTTTTAGCCGTTTTTTCCGACTCGACGTATAGCGTATACGCCTGTCATCGGAAGAAAACGGCTTTTTCATCTTATTGAGACAGTCTTTGATTAGATTAATAAAAGACGGCAGTCCGAAAACTGCCGTTTTTAACATTATATTTTAGATAATACCCTGAGCCATCATTGCATCTGCAACCTTGATGAAGCCTGCGATGTTTGCGCCTGCAACGAGGTCATAGCCCAGGCCGGACTGCTCTGCAGCTGCAGCTGAGTTATCATGAATATTCTTCATAATCTGCTTGAGCTTTGCGTCAACCTCTTCTGCTGCCCAGCTGTATCTCATTGAGTTCTGGCTCATTTCGAGAGCTGAAACTGCAACGCCGCCTGCGTTAACTGCCTTTGAAGGAGCAACAGCCTTGCAGTTTGCCTTAAGGTAAGCAAGAGCATCGTTTGTTGTGGGCATATTTGCAACTTCAATGTAGTAGGGAACACCGTTTGCAACAAGCTTTTCAGCCTGCTCCATGTTGATTTCGTTCTGTGTTGCGCAGGGCATTGCAACGTCAACCTTAACACCCCAGGGCTTTTCGCCGGGGAAGAACTGTGCGCCGAACTTGTCTGCGTAATCCTGAACCTTGTCTCTGCCTGATGCACGCATTTCAAGCATATAATCAATCTTTTCGGGAGTGTTGATGCCGCTTTCATCGTAAACGTAACCGTCGGGACCTGAGATTGTAACAACCTTGCCGCCGAGTTCTGTGATTTTCTTTACTGCACCCCATGCAACGTTGCCGAAGCCCGAGATTGCGAAAGTCTTGCCCTTGATTTCTTCGCCGAAATGCTTGAACATTTCAACCGCATAGTATGTTGCACCGAAACCTGTTGCTTCGGGTCTGATGAGTGAACCGCCGTAGGGGATACCCTTGCCGGTGAGAACGCCGTTTTCAAACGCACCTTTTATTCTTCTGTACTGACCGTAAAGGTAACCGATTTCTCTGCCGCCAACACCGATGTCACCTGCGGGTACGTCAACGTCGGGACCGATGTGTCTGTAAAGCTCTGTCATGAAAGCCTGGCAGAAACGGAGAATTTCTGCATCGCTCTTGCCTCTGGGGTCAAAGTCGGAACCGCCCTTTGCGCCGCCGATGGGAAGACCTGTGAGACTGTTCTTGAAGGTCTGCTCAAAGCCGAGGAACTTCATGATGCCGCTGTATACAGAGGGATGGAAACGGAGACCGCCCTTGTAAGGTCCGATAGCACCGTTGAACTGAACTCTGTAGCCTGTGTTAACATTAACATTGCCATTGTCGTCAACCCATGTAACTCTGAATGTAATCTGTCTTTCGGGTTCAGCCATTCTTTCAAGCAAAGCGTTTGCTTCGTATTCGGGATGCTGTTCGATAACGGGAGCGATTGATTCAAAAACCTCTGTAACGGTCTGAACAAACTCAGGCTCTCTTGCATATTTGGTTGCCACCTGTTCGATGACTCTTTCTACATAACTCAAAAGTAACACTCCTTCTGTAAACTGCCGCAAAACATGACAGCCTTCTATAAACTGATTAAAAACAGGATAAAACTGCTTGCATAATATTCTATACCCAAAGAGTCAAAAATGCAACAAAAAATATTGCAACTTTCATAATTTTGTTAAAAAAACCGAAAAACAATGTATAATATACGCCGAATTTGCAACATACAGTCAATAAACTTTCAGAAATCCTGCAAAAACATTTGGTTTGCAAGCGGTTATGCAATATTTAATGCATAAAAAGCTTCAAGGCAGCACGGTATGTGCTGCCTTGATACATATGGAGGATTTGTCGAATACAGATTAAATCTGCATTCGGGTAGGTTAGCAAATTATTTGTTGAGGATTTTTGCTCTGATTTTGCGAGTGGATTTTGCCAGCTTCTGAGCTGCGTTAACTGCCGCAAAGCCTAATTTATCAATAATAAGGTCTGCTTCGCCCATGAGTTCCATATAGTCGTTGCAAAAGCCTCTTTTGAATTTGAAAATGCCATGCAGAGGGTTATCCTCGTCGGGATAACCGCCTCTGAAATCATAGTATTTGCAGCCGCTTTCCATTGCCCATTTAATCATTTCCCATTGAACAAGATAATTCGGCATAACATTACGGTATTCGTTTGAACTTGCGCCGTAAACATACCATACCTTGTCACCGCAGAGAACATTGAGCGCGCCTGCGATTGGTTTCCCCTCGTAATATGCGAGATAAATCCTTGCGTTTTCTCCGAACGCATCCATAATTCTTTTGAAATACGAAACATCTCTGATAACAAAATTATCCCTGTTTCCCGTAACAAGCATAAGCTTGTGGAAATCTTCACACGCTTCCGCACCTTTCACCTCAACGGTAACACCTTTTCTTTCGGAAAGACGGATGTTGTAGCGGGTTTTGGGATGGAAGGTTGCCATGAGTTCATCTTCGGTTTTGCCGCTGATGTTAAGACGGAAAATATATCTTGATTGTATGGTGTCAAAACCCGCGCTGTGTTCCTTGAATTTGAAGCCCATGTTTTCGAGAAGAGAAATATATTTTGAATTGGATGCAAGAGTGTCTGTATCAATTTTAAAAGTATAAGCTTTGTTTTTTATGCCGTATTCCTTTGCGGAAGTGAGGAGCTCGGTTACTGTTTCCGTATCATCAAGGTCGCATACGGGACCTCTGGGCGAATACATCATTTTGAACGGGGTCATGGGTATCTGACGGAGCAAAACGGCACAAACGCCTTTAATTTCTCCGTTTTTGTCACGAGCAATGAAGCCTGTCCATTCCCATTCTTTTTTTACATTGCCCCATGCAGAGGACTGCTGCATATGCCCTTTGGGGTGATTACACAGAAACTTATCAAATTCCTGTGCATTTTCGATTTTTACAATTTCCATAATTGCTCCTTTCACAACCCTGCAAGCTGCTTTGCTCTTTCGATAAGTTCCTTTTCATTGTTTGGCAGTTTTTCATCCATAACTTCGTCCAGAAGTTTGTCCAGTATCTTTCCCATAGCAGGTGAAGGGACTATTCCGATTTCTTGCAGTTTTTTGCCGTTAACTGCAAGATCGCTTATTTTAAAGCAGGTGTTTTCGCTTTTGATTTCATCAAGAATTTTTTTGCCTGTTTTGTTTTGTTCAAGGCTTTCGCCGTGAAACTCGGGATTCTGAGCGAGTATATCCGCTTCTCTTACAAGAAAAAGATTTTCAACCGTTTCAAGTCCAAGCTCAGCGATGTATTTTTTATATGTCTTTTTGCTGATTTTATCGGGCAGAAAATCATGGTATTCCACAAGATTGCAAACTGTGTCTCTGAATTTATTTGAAGTTTTCAGCCTTGAAAGTATATCAAAGGCAATGTTTTTGCTTTGTTTGCCGTGTGAATAAAAGTGGTCAATGCCGTTTTTGTCGGTGGATTTACAATGCGGCTTCCCCGAATCGTGGAGAAGCATTGCAAAACGCAGAATCGGCTCGGGTGGTATTGATTCGACAGCCTTTACCGTATGACCCCACACGTCGAATATGTGCCTTTCGTGGTTCTGTACGCAGTTATCCATTGGTTCAAGTTCGGGCAGTATGAAGAAAATAACATCTTTATATTCACGCAGTATATCTGCTGCTTTTGTTCCGCACAAAAGCTTTGAAAGCTCAACAAAAATGCGTTCAGATGAAATGTTTTTCAAAAGATGTTTGTTTCTGTGAATGCTGTCTGCTGTTTCCTGATCAGTTTCAAATCCGAGAACGGAAGAAAACCTTAAGGCACGCAATATTCTGAGGGCATCTTCGTCGAACCTCGTATTGGGATTCCCTACACACCGTATGGTTTTATTTTTAATATCAAAACATCCGCCGAACGGGTCAACCAATCCGGTTTTCGGTGAATAAGCAATTGCATTCACTGTGAAATCCCTGCGCGATAAATCATACTCAACTCTGTCCGTGAATTCAACGTTGTCGGGATGGCGGTTGTCGGAATAACCCTTTTCGATTCTGTAGGTTGTTATTTCAAGCGGAATTCCGTCAATGATAACGGTAACTGTGCCATGCTTTATTCCGGTTTCTATTGTTCTGTAATCTTTGAAAAGCTCAAGAGTCTGTTCGGGGAGCGCAGAGGTTGTGATATCCCAGTCATTGACGGGAACACCCATTATTATATTGCGCACCGCACCCCCGACAATATAGGCGGAATAACCGCCGTCACCGAGAATTTCGATTGCTCTATTGACTTGTGACGGAATATTTATTACCATAATAGTATTACCACAAAAGGAGATTATTTTATGAACATACAGATTTTCGGAACAAATAAATGCTTTGACACCAAAAAGGCACAGAGATATTTCAAGGAGAGGGGAATTAAGTTTCAGTTTGTTGACCTTGCTCAGAAAAATCTCAGCAAAGGTGAATATAACAGCGTGAAACAGGCTGTCGGTTCAATGGAAGCTCTGATTGACGAAAAATCAAAGGCTTACGAAAAGCATTTTATCAAGTATCTCGCAAGCAAAGAGGCTGTTGAGGAGAAGCTTCTTGAACACGGTGAGCTGTTTAAAACTCCCATTGTCAGAAACGGTAAGCAGGCAACTGTGGGATATAAGCCGGAAGTCTGGAAAACATGGGAATAAGCGCTTCAAAGCTAAAAGCAAGATATCTGAGGACTTGAAAAGTCCTAAAAAACTTGAAAAACAGGCCTAAAAGGCCTGTTTTTCTTATAAAACAACATTGTAGAATTAAAATGAAGCGAAAGATTATTTTTCAATTCCCGTCTTGTAAGCATTGAACATCTCGGGAACTTCCTGTTCGATATTGATGCTTTTGCCATCTTTGACCCAGATATGGAAGCTCTTGGCGGTGGATACAGGCTTGTCGCTGCCGTCGGTG
>JAZSNQ010000125.1:0-5749 GCA_045536515.1 Acutalibacteraceae bacterium
AACTGCGGATGAGCTTCTCGATAATGCGGAGCAGAAGATATATAATATCCGTCAGGGAAAAACAACAAATGCTCCGTCAAAGCTCAAGGATATCATTGTCAATAACGTTTATGATACGCTTAAGAAAATCACGGGCGAGGATAAAGAACTCTATAAGGGCTACACAACAGGCTATTCCGACCTTGATAAGGTGCTGACAGGTCTCAACCGTTCCGACCTTATTCTTATCGGTGCAAGACCTGCTATGGGTAAAACGAGCTTTGCGCTCAACCTTGCAAGAAATGTTGCCGCAATGGGCAAGAGAAAGGTTCTTTTCTTCTCTCTTGAAATGACCAAGGAACAGCTTGCAATGAGAGTTCTCGGCACTGAAGCACGTGTTTCGAGTATGAAAATGAGAAACGGCAATATTTCTCAGGATGAGTGGATAAGACTCGGTATGGCAACGAGCGCACTGAATGACTGTGAGCTTTATTTTGACGATACTTCAAGCATCACCGTTCCCGAAATGAAGGCAAAAACAAGAAGACTCGGCGGTGTTGAGTGCGTTATTATTGACTATCTCGGTCTTATCAAAGGCAGCACAAGAACCGAAAACCGTGTTCAGGAAGTCAGCGAAATCACAAGAAACCTCAAAATGATGGCGAAGGACCTCAATATTCCCGTTGTCTGCTGTGCACAGCTTTCAAGAGGTACGGAGGGCAGAGGAAAGTCACACAGACCTCAGCTTTCAGACCTTCGTGAATCGGGTTCAATTGAGCAGGATGCCGATATCGTTATGATGCTTTACAGACCCGATTACTATAAAGGTGAAAAGGACGACGATGAGCAGGGTGCAGCCGAACAGCAGGAAAATGCAAATATAGCCGAGGTTATCGTTGTTAAAAACCGACACGGCGAAACAGGTACGGTTAACTTTGTGTTTGACGGTGAGCATACTCTGTTCCTCCAGCTGGAGAAAATTCACGATGAATAATAAAGTCAGAGCTTTAATCGAAAGGCATAATATGCTTCCCGAAGGCGCAACGGTTGTTGCGGCTGTGTCGGGCGGCAGTGATTCGATGGTTCTTTTGAACATTCTTAATTCTCTTAAGGATGAATATAAAATCAATCTTTGTGCGGCTCATGTCAACCATTGCTTAAGAGGCGATGATGCCGACAGTGACCAGAGGTTTGTTGAAGAAAAGTGCAGGGAAATGGGTGTGCCCGCTTATGTGCTCAAAGTTGATGTTGCCGAAAAGGCAAAGGAAAGCGGAGAAGGATTCGAGGAGTGTGCAAGAAGGATAAGATATGAATTCTTCAATTCTCTCGGAGAAGATATCGTTATTGCAACCGCGCATAATCTCAGCGACAAGGTTGAAACCTTCCTTTTTAATTTTTCAAGAGGAAGCGCACTCAGAGGGCTTTGCTCCATTCCTGTAAGACGTGACAATATCATAAGACCGCTTATAAGCTGTACAAAGTCTGAAATTTTTGAATACTGCGAAAAAAACGGAATTGAATATGTTACCGATGCAACAAATGCCGACGTCACATATTCCCGTAACAGAATAAGACACAATGTTGTAAAAGAGCTTTCTGCCATTAACGTTTCGTTTGAAAAATGTGCCGAAAGATGCATTTCGGCAATAAACGAAGATGAGGAATATCTTTCGTTGCTTGCAGATGATTATGTTGAAAAGTCACGGAGCAAAAACGGATTTGATGCAAAAATTCTTGCAAGCGCACCGCTTCCGCTGAAAAAAAGAGCTCTTATCCGGATAGCTGAAGAATGCACCGGAATAACTCCCGAATATAAATCCGTCCGCTCAATTTGTGATATGCTTGATAATCATGGAAAGATTCAGATTAACGGGGGAGTAACTGTCAGAGTGCGTAAAGGAATTCTTGATTTTCCGAAGGAAGCGGAAGAAGGAAAGATTTCCGAAATCGTTGACGGAAAAGCGGAATTTTTTGATTCGGTTATTGAAACGAAAATTGTTAATATTAAGGAAATAAATAATTTACAAAACATTTCAAAACAAGGGTTGGAATATTATCTTGATTGTGATAAAATAATCGGCAGACTTGTTGTCAGAAGCCGTCAGGCAGGCGACAAAATCTCACTTAAATCAAGAGGATGCACCAAATCTTTAAAAAAGCTTTTCAATGAGCTTGAAATATCTCCCGAAAAACGGAATGCCGTTGCGGTTTTTGCCGATGAAAAAGGAGTCGTGCTTGTTGAAGGTGTTGGCTGTGATTCGAGAGTTGCAGTAAACAGTACAACGGAGAATGTTTTGTTTGTGAAAATAAAAATGAGTGGGGTGCGAAATGCTTAACGATATTGAAAAGGTATATTACAGCGAAGAACAGCTGCATTCAATCGTAGAAAAACTCGGAAAACAGATAAGCGAGGATTATAAAGACAAAAATCTTCTTCTCGTCAGCGTTCTCAAAGGTTCCGTTGTTTTTATGGCAGATCTTATGAGAGCAATAACCGTTCCCTGTGCGATTGACTTTATGTGTGTTTCGAGCTACAAAAGCGGAACGGAATCTTCGGGTGTTGTGAAGATTGTGAAAGACCTTGACATCAACCTCGAGGGTTATGATCTTCTGATTGTTGAGGATATTCTTGATTCGGGAAAAACCCTCAGCAGTCTTAAAAAAATCCTCATGAGCCGAAATCCGAAGAGCATAAGAATTTGTACCCTTCTTGACAAACCGGAGCGCAGAGTTGTTGATGATATATATGCCGATTATTCGGGCGCGGAAGTTCCCGATGAATTCGTGGTCGGATACGGTCTTGATTATGACGAAAAATACAGAAACCTTCCTTATATCGGTGTTCTCAAAAGGAAGGTATATGAAAAATAAATTTGTGAATGATAACATAAGGAGTGATTGTTCCAATTGAATACCAAAAACACTAATCCGGGCAATTTCAAAAAGAAGCTGCCGACAATTTTAACCTATATTCTTATTCCGCTTCTAATTATCGGCGGTGTTACCGTTTACGGACAAACTCAGAAAAAGGAAAAGACAAAATATTACGAAATTGTTGCTCTTTTCAATGAAGGCAAGGTTTCGGAATATAATCTCAATCTCAGCAGCGGTGCTCTGACATATAAACTTCAGGGTGATGACAAGAAGGTTTATTCTTTTACCGTTCCCAACGTTAACCTTTTTGTTGATGACGTTCATGAGGATGTTATAAAGCATAACATCGAAAATCCTGACCAAAAGATAAAGGCTGATTATATTGCAGGTTCAACGGGTCAGTGGCTTTATAATATTGTTCCCACTCTTCTGCTCCTTCTTGCAATGGGTGGTCTCACAATTTTTATGTTCAAACGCATGAATCAGACCATGACCAACGAGAACAACCGTACTCTCAGTTTCGGTAAAGCAAGAATCAAGCAGGCAAAGGACGAAAAGAGAAAAACAACTTTCAAGGATGTTGCGGGTGCGGACGAAGAAAAGGAAGAACTTGAAGAAATTGTTGAATTTCTCAAGAATCCCAACAAATTCGATACTCTCGGCGCAAGAATTCCCAAAGGTGTTCTTCTTGTAGGCCCTCCGGGAACAGGTAAGACCCTTCTTGCAAGAGCTGTTGCGGGCGAAGCTGATGTTCCCTTCTTCTCAATCTCCGGTTCGGATTTTGTTGAGATGTATGTCGGTGTCGGTGCATCGAGAGTCCGTGACCTTTTTGACCAGGCAAAGAAAAATTCACCTTCAATCATCTTTATCGACGAAATTGATGCTGTGGGCCGTCACAGAGGTGCAGGCATGGGCGGCGGTCATGACGAAAGAGAACAGACACTCAACCAGTTGCTTGTTGAAATGGACGGCTTCGGTGCAAATGAGGGCGTTATTGTTATCGCGGCAACAAACCGCCCCGATATTCTCGACCCCGCACTTCTCCGTCCCGGCAGATTTGACCGTCAGGTAACAGTAAATTATCCCGATACAAAGGGCAGACTTGAAATTCTCAAGGTTCATGCAAAGGGCAAGCCCATAGCTCCCGATGTTGACCTTAACAGCATTGCTCATGCAACAATCGGATTTACGGGTGCAGACCTCGAAAATCTGCTTAACGAAGCTGCGCTTCTTGCCGCAAGAATCGATAAGAAGGCAATTACAATGGAAGAAATCGATGAAGCAACCCTCAAGGTTCAGGTCGGTTCCGAAAAGAAATCTCATAAGATGAACGAAAAAGCAAAGAAGCTCACCGCTTATCACGAAGCCGGTCATGCAGTTTCGAGCTTCTATCTTGAGCATGAAGACCCCGTTCATCAGATTTCAATTATTCCCAGAGGTATGGCAGGCGGTTATACGCTTTACAGACCCACCGAAGAAAAGAACTATACCTCAAAGAACGAAATGCTTGACAGCCTTGTAGGTCTCCTCGGCGGACGCGTTGCGGAAGCTCTTGTTCTCGGTGATATTTCAACCGGAGCTTCAAACGATATCGAAAGAGCAACCGAAATCGCAAGAAACATGGTTACAAAATACGGTATGAGCGAAAAGCTCGGACCAATTGCATTCGGCGGCGGAAACCGCGAGGTTTTTCTTGGCAAGGATTATGGTCAGGTGCGCAACTATTCCGAAACCGTTGCTTCACAGATTGATGAGGAAATTGAAGAAATCATCAGAAATGCTTACGGCAGAACGGAATCAATCCTCACAGAGCATATGGATAAGCTTCATATTGTCGCTCAGAAGCTCTTTGAGCATGAGAAGATGACGGGCGAAGAATTTGCCGCAATTATGACAGAAACAGTTACAGAACCGTCTGCAGACGAAATTACAGAATAAATCATAATCACCGCAGAGTTTTTCTGCGGTGATATATATGTAGGGTGTGAAAACCATGAGAATGAGAAAGAAAAAACATCTTGAGGAGCGTCTTGAAAAATGTGACAATGTGCTGACTCTTTTCAGTGATGACTGCAATTTTAATACTGCGATTGAAAAGAAAGAATATATTGACACCGAAGAGCTTTTCGGTAACAGCAATCCGGTTGTGCTTGAAATCGGCTGCGGCAAAGGGAAATTCGCCTGTGAACTTGCAAAGCAAAACCCCGATATCAATGTACTTGCACTTGAAAAGTGTGCCAATGTCATTGTTATGGCGAGTGAAGCGGCGACAAATGAAAACATAACCAATCTCAAATTTCTTCGCTGCGGTGCGGAATATCTTGAGAAATACATAAAGCCTGAGTCGATTGAACGAATTTATCTGAATTTTTCATGCCCGTATCCCAAGAAAAGATATGCAAACCACCGTCTCACAAATGAGCGTTTCCTTAAAAGCTACAAGGTAATACTCAAAAAGGGTGCGGAGATACATCAGAAAACCGATAATATGCACTTCTTTGAATATTCAATCGAGCAGCTCACAGGATTTGGTTTCAGCCTTAAAAATATATCGCTTGACCTTCATAACAGCGAATTTGAGGGGAATATCGAAACGGAATATGAACACAGGTTTTCATCTATGGGAATGCCGATTTACAGACTGGAAGCTTATATTAAATAATGAAAAAACCGAGGTTTTCAGCCTCGGTTTTTTTATACTCTTTTTGTAATTTTACCCGTAACCATACAAATTATAAATACTGCAATATTTGCTGCAACAATTGTTGAGCCGACGGGTGTGCCGTAAAGAATTGCAATGAAAATTCCGATAACAGCGCATAAAACCGAAATAACGGCAGAGCTGATTATAACAGAAAAGAAGTTTTTGAATATTCTCATTGCCGAAAGTGCAGGG
>JAZSNQ010000270.1:0-2415 GCA_045536515.1 Acutalibacteraceae bacterium
GTGCCGGGGCAGTCGCCCGTTGTTGTGATGAATGTGCCTGTTGCGCCGTTTGCATATTCCGCATAGATTGTAACATCGTCTTCAACCTCGATGGTGTGCCACTTGCCTTCGTGCACAAACGCCTTTACCTTAACGGGAAGACCGCAGATCCACTGCCAGAGGTCAAGATTATGAGGACACTGATTAAGGAGAACACCGCCGCCTTCGCCTGCCCATGTTGCACGCCATCCGCCCGAATTATAATATGCCTGGGTGCGGTACCAGTCGGTGATAATCCAGCTCACTCTCTTAATTTCACCAAGCTCGCCGCTTTGTACGAGTTCACGCATTTTTCTGTAAACGCAGTTTGTACGCTGATTATACATGATACCGAAAACGAGGTCTGTTTTAGCGGCAGCTTCGTTCATTTCTCTTACCTGCTTTGTGTAAACGCCTGCGGGTTTTTCTGTGAGAACATGAACACCCTTTGAGAATGCATACTGTGCAATGGGTGAATGGTCATAGTGAGGAGTTGCAATAATTACGGCATCAACCTCACCGCTGTCAATAAGTTCTTCTGCCGTGTTATAGGTTTTGATGTTGGGCATAAGCTCTTTTGCGCCGTCAAGTCTATTGGGGTCAATATCTGCGCAAGCTGTGATGCGAAGTTCTTTGTGAGCACCCTTAAGGTGCATATTGATGTGTGAACGACCCATGTTGCCCACACCGATGATGCCGAATCTTACGGGCTGAACTCTCTTCACGATTTCATGGATTGCCGTGCAGGCTGCGGCAAAAGAGGTTTTATTGTCGGGATAAACAAATTTGCTGTTCATCTTTGATGCAGTTGAATCATCGGGTTCAAGATTGTCAAGACCCTCGAATACTCTCAGGTGAGGCTCAACGGAAAGGAAATAAACCTTTTCTTCCTGGTCAAGAGCCTTGATTATATCTTCAAGATGACCGTCGCCTTCACCTGCGGGAACAACGGTATCAATTTCCGCAATGCAGTCCTTGATGTGCATATATGTGATATAATCCTTGAGAAGCTTGAAGCCCTCTGCGGTATCACAGCCGCACTGAATGTAGTTTGAGGGGTCAAAGATACAGCCGAGCTTATCGCCGAAATGCTCCGCAACCTCAAGGCATCTTTCGTGGATATCGCCGTAAATGCCCTTTTCGTTTTCGTGACAGCAGAGAACATCATGCTCGCAGGCATAGTCAACCATTGCGGTGAGACGTCTGAAAACCTCGTCCTTATATTCTTCAATGCTCTGACCCTTTGTGAAGAAGAAGCTGAACATTCTGATATACTTTGTGCCGAGAACCTTTGCAACCTCAACTGTCTGCTTGAAAGCTTCAAAATGAGGTTCAAAATCATCGTCAATTTCAATTTTGCCATAGTGAGAACCGATTGAAGAAACCTTTATCCCGTGCTCATCGAGAAGCTTTTTGAGGCCTTCCGCTTCTTCAACGGTAAAATTGGAGATATTTTTGCCGTTAACATTACGCAGTTCAATGTATTCAATGTCGTTTGCCTTGCAGGCTGCTATCTGCTCAAGAATATCGGGCGATGCTTCGTCTGCAAATGCGGAGAATAAAAATTTTGCCATAATATGCCTCCTGGATATAAAATTTTAACTAATCAAAATAATTTTAGCATTTTTTCCGAATATTTCAAGAGAATAATAAAAATTAATTTACTCAAAACTCTAAAATTGCACAATTGACACAGAAAAGCGTATAAGATAAAATATAACCAAGAATAAATGTGTAATATAATACAGAAAGGCGTATAACAATGAAAAAAATTACGGCAATAATTCTTGTTCTGACTATTATTTTCGGAGTCTTTGCAATTCCTGCAAGTGCTGCCGAAATCAAAAACGGCAAAACAAACTATCCCTACATATTCGTTCACGGCATGGGCGGCTGGGGAAGTGATACCCCGTATTATTCGCTTTCGCCTTACTGGGGCGGCGGTCTTATGCCCGGCTCCGAAACCGATATTGTTAAAATTCTGAATGAAAACGGAATTGAAGCCTATGCGCCATCCATAGGTCCTCTCAGCAGCGCATGGGACAGAGCCTGCGAACTTTATGCGCAGCTTACCGGCACTGTTGTTGACTACGGTGAGGCACATTCAAAGGCTCACGGTCATGACAGATACGGCTTCAGCTATGAAGGCAAGGCAACCATGGGCGAGCCTTGGGATTTAAAGGATAAAATCAATCTTGTCGGTCACTCTTTCGGCGGTGCAACGGTAAGACTTTTCACTTCTCTGCTCGCATTCGGCGATTCAGATGAACTTGCCGCAACGGGCAAGGATACAAGCCCTCTTTTCAAAGGCGGACACGACTGCATTCACTCGTGCATAACTCTTTCTGCACCCCACAACGGCTCTCACGTTGCAAATCAGCTTGTTGACCCGCAGGT
>JAZSNQ010000227.1:0-2115 GCA_045536515.1 Acutalibacteraceae bacterium
AAGCCTCACCATTTCACCGGGTTCAATGCAGGTTCTCAATATGCTTTCACTCAACGGTGCGCTTTCCGATATCCTCTGCGCAGGCGCAAGACTTCTTGAATGCTCATGCGGTCCCTGCATCGGTATGGGTCAGTCACCCCAGTCAAAGGGTGTTTCACTCCGCACCTTCAACAGAAACTTTGAAGGTCGTTCCGGCACAGCGGATGCAGGCATTTATCTTGTAAGCCCCGAGGTTGCGGCTGCGTCGGCTATCACAGGCTGTCTCACAGACCCGAGAACACTCGGCGAGATGCCCGAAATCACAATGCCCGAGCGTTTCATCATCAATGATAACATGATTGAACTTCCTGCAAGTGTTGAAGAGGCTGACAGCGTTGAAATTAAGTACGGCCCCAACATCAAGCCCTTCCCCACAAGCGTTGAGCTTCCCGAAAGCATCGAAGCACCCGCTATTCTCAAGGTCGGTGACAACATCACAACAGACCACATTATGCCTGCAGGCGCAAAGATTCTCCCCTACCGTTCAAATATTCCTTTCCTTTCAAACTTCTGCTTCAAGCAGTGTGACGAGCATTTTGCAGAACGCTGCAAGGCTGCAGGAAAAGGTTTTATCATCGGCGGCGCAAACTACGGTCAGGGTTCATCGAGAGAACACGCTGCACTTGTTCCCCTCTATCTCGGAATCAAGGCTGTTATCGCAAAATCATTCGCAAGAATCCATTGCGCAAACCTCATAAATGCAGGTATTATGCCTTTCACATTTGCAAATCCCGATGATTACGACAAGATTGACACCGATGATATTCTCGCACTTAATAATATCAGAGAAAACATCAAGAACGGTGCAAAGGTTGTTCTTGAAAACGTAACCAAGGGCGAAAAATATGAGCTTTCATATGATTATTCCGACAGACAGACAGCAATGATTCTTGACGGCGGACTTCTCAACTACACAAAGAATATCGGCAAATAAGGAGACATAAAAATGACTGAAGTACAGATTAAGACTGCTCTTGAAAAGTTTGAAGCTCTTATCAGAGAACAGGACGCAAGAAGCGAAGCTATAAAACAGCAGGGCGATTTCATCGACTATTCAACTCTTGATAAGCTCACAATCGGCGTTTGCGGCGGCGACGGCATCGGCCCCATCATCACAAACGAAGCTGCAAGAGTTCTTGAATTCCTCCTCAAAGAGGATGTTGAAGCAGGCAAAATCGAGTTCAAGACAATCGACGGTCTTACAATCGAAAACCGCGTTGCCGTTAACAAGGCAATTCCCGATGACGTTCTTGAAGAACTCAAAAAATGCCCCGTTATTCTCAAAGGACCCACAACAACTCCCCAGGCAGGGGATCCCTGGCCCAACATCGAATCGGCTAATGTTGCAATGAGAAAGGCACTCGACCTTTTTGCAAATCTCCGTCCCGTTAAGGTTCCCGAAGAAGGCATTGACTGGACATTCTTCCGTGAAAACACAGAGGGTGCATATGCGGTCGGTTCAAAGGGTGTTAACATCACAGATGACCTTGCAATGGACTTTGTTGTTACAACAACAGAGGGTACACAGAGAATTGCAAGACTTGCATATGACTACGCAAGAAGAAACAAGAAGGACAGAGTTTCAATCATTCAGAAGGCTAACGTTATCAAAACAACAGACGGTAAATTTCTCAACCTCTGCAAGGAAATCGGCAAGGAATATCCCGAAATCACAACCGATGAATGGTATATCGATATCACAACCGCAAAGCTTATCGACAAGAAAAGAAGAACAGACTTCAAGGTATTCGTTCTTCCCAATCTTTACGGCGATATCATCACAGACGAGGCTGCTGAATTCCAGGGCGGCGTAGGCACAGCAGGCAGCGCAAACATCGGCAAGAAATACGCTATGTTTGAAGCTATCCACGGTTCTGCACCCAGAATGATGAGAGAAGGCAGAGGACAGTATGCAGATCCCTGCTCAATGCTCAGAGCAGCCGTTATGCTTCTTTCACACATCGGCAAGCAGGCTGAAGCAGACAAGCTTGAAAGAGCTCTTGACATCTGCATGTATGAAGAAAAGAAGCTTAAGATTACAGGCAGAGCAGACGGCGCAACCTGCGAAGATTTCGG
>JAZSNQ010000046.1:0-9540 GCA_045536515.1 Acutalibacteraceae bacterium
TCTGACCTCTTGCGGAGAAGATTCTCCGCAGGAGGTTACTCCGAACGAAACAACACAGACTGCCGAAAATGAAACAACCGAAGAAATAACCGTTCTTTCAATTAACAAAAAGTATATCTCTCATTATGAGTGGTATGAAGATCATCCTACTATGCTTGTAAGAAGCGAGTATACTGATGTCATCCTTGATGAATCAATGGAGAAAAAATATCCGCTTCTTGCAAAAGCTCTCTCGGAAACCTCCGTTATGAGAAAAAGAACAATGGAAGAAGAAAAAGATAATTTCATTGTTGATGCAAAAGAGGAATTTTTGAACGGCGGCAAAGACTTTTCAACCTATGTTTCAACGCTTGATGTTCTGGTGCGCCGTGCTGACAGTGTAGCCGTGAGTATTCTTGAGGATTACGCTGCGGAAAGTTTTCGTTCTTTCAACAGCCTGAATTACGACACGGAAAGCGGAAATTTGCTTGCCCTTTCAGATGTTGTAACGGATATTTCAGAACTCCCTGAGATAGTTGAAAAAGTGATTATGACTCGAATAGGTGAGGAAGAGGCTTTCGGTGAAACAGCCATTCCCGATTATTTCAAAAATACCCCCGAAGAAGATATCACGTGGATACTTGACTATAACGGCATAACCTTTTATTTTAATCCCGGTGATATTGCTCCCACAAATTTCGGCATACAGACAGCAACCGTAGCCTTTGCGGAATATTCAGATTTATTTAACGTAAAATATGCCGCCGTGCCTGATGCTTATATTGTAAGCCTGCCTTTGTCATCATCTTTCTTTACCGATTTGACAGGTGACAACAAGGCGGAAGAGCTTATCGTTTCGGGTAACTACGACTATGACGGCAGATTTTATTACACACTCGGCATATATTCGGAAAGCTCAGACTATGAGGTGGATTGGTATTCTTATGACCTGAATCCGTATTATGTTAAAACTGCAGATGGTAACAGCTTCCTCTATGTATTCAGCGAGGAAAGCGAAGAGAAAGACCGTCAGATGATTCTGTGCGTATTCAGCCTTAAAAACGGTGAAATCAAACAGGTCAGCGAAACGGATATGGGTCTGCTTTACAGAGGCGACAATATTTTTGCTTTGCCAACTGACCCTAAAAATCTTCTTCTTTCCTGTGACGGTAAAACGGATTCTGTTTTCTCGGCAAATGAAAACGGCATACCGATGAAAACTGTTTCAGTCAGTTCGGTTGAAGAGCTTTTCAATGCCGTATCCCCAAACACCAATATAATTATAAAAAAAGGGTACTATAATATGAGTTCTTTTGTATCTGAAGTTTGGGAAACGCAGGGCGAAAGCTGGAATAGTTCTCACAGCTATGTTAAGCTTCGTGAATGCTTTGACGGTGCAGAGGTTATTATAACCGATGTTTCCAACCTGTATATTTCAGGCGAAACGGATAATTTCGCAGATACTGAACTTGTTGTCACGCCGAGATATGCCGCCGTACTGAGTTTTGAAAACTGCCGCGACTTCGGTTTGTCAGGTATAACTATGGGACACACCGAAACAGGTGACTGCTCGGGTAATGTTCTTGATTTTTCGGAATGTCAAAATATAAATTTGAAATCAATGGACCTCTACGGTTGCGGTGTTTACGGAATCGGAGCAAAAGACAAAACGGGAAATGTTTATGTCAGCAACAGCACTATCCGAGATTGTTCAAACGGTCCGATGATTGTTGCTGATGCAGATGGCACATTTGAATTCACGAACTGCACTCTTACAGATTCCGACGGCTTCGGATACTTTGAAAGAACCGATAACTGCACACTCCGTTTCACCGACTGCACTTTCGGTTATTGGGAAACATCACATTTCATGTTTCTTGAAGATATAACAACCGAAAACTGCACGTGGAGTGAGGATTACATTTACCCCGAATACGGGTACTGATTCAAAGCATACTAAAAACGATAGTAACATACTAAAATAATCTAAAAAAAACAAAAGGATAAAATCAGGTGCAACGAAATTTAATTTCTACTGCACCTGATTTTAATTTTAAAATTTATTTATGTTGTAAAAATTATTTCGTAATTAACAACCTCCTTTGCCCGTGATCTAATGTTATTCATACGAGTAAAGCATTCCGTTTGGTTTAGAGAATATATCAGATGTCTGCTCATCAATCTCCGCAAGCTAAGTCCTGAGCATAGTATCAGTTTAAATACAATAATTAATCAATATTTATTTTACACGTTTTTTGTTTCAAAACTTTCAAAATAATCAAAAAATTAACATTAATAAACCCCGAATGGATTGCAACAATAATAAAGCAAACGCAAATTGAATTTGAAGGGGTGTAAACGAAATGTCAAAGAATAATTCAGTTGTTCCTCAGGCAAGAGCTGCTCTTGACCAGTTCAAGATGGAAGCTGCCCGTGAGGTTGGCGTTCAATCACCTCTCGAAGAAAACATACACATTCTATGACAACATAATCAATATAATTTGTCGAAAGCTGCCTTTGAATCACAAAGACAGCTTTTTTGAAAGGTAATTTTTACGAGATTTCTGAAGAAACGGTAATATATTTCAGATTACAACAGGTTCTTCACCAATCAGAAGTTTTTTATATTAGATTAATCAAACAACACAAAAATAATACACTTTACGGTATTGATTTGTATATTTTGTTATATTATAATATAGATATTAATTCGATTTGCGATTTATACAAAATAAAAGTATGCCAAACGGGAGGGTAAATAATGAATCAGAAAAAATTCAACTATGACTATTCAAAAACATTGTGGATGAAGATGTTTCTTGCAAAACCCGATTGGGAGAAAAAAACATCCGAGGTTCTTATCACTTTTGAACAGGCACTTGAAATAATCAGGATGATGGATAACATAACGCAGGGTATAAAGAAGATTGTTTACCTTGTTGGTTGGCAGGGACTCGGACATGATGACTGTTACCCCGAAATGGAAGTTATTAATCCGTATCTCAAGCGAGACTGCGATGCTACGCCGAGAGACAGCTTTATGTGGCTTTTTGAAGAAGCTGAAAAATACAACACGGTAGTAAGTGTTCACGGTAACCTTGCCGACGAATATGATGCAAATCAATCACATCCCGAATTTGTTGAAGCAAGCGCAATAACAAAGTATCCCGACGGTACTCCGGCGGTTATTGAGGTTTTTTACGGCAGAAATGCATATAAAACATCATATAAGCAGTATTGGGAAAGCGGACTTTTCAAAAAATATTTTGACCGATTCTGTGAGGTTATTCCTGTCAGAGAGGCGGGCACGGTTCATCTCGATAACTTCTGCATTGCGGAAAATTTCGGACCAAGAACAGAAATGCATGAGCAGGATGAGGCAAGAAACAAGATGCTCGACTATATTATGAGCCTCGGAATTGACGTTACGAGTGAATATACTTATGGAGAAATGCCGTTACGCTCCGAGAGTAACCACCCCATAAGAAAGTATTACGAAAAATGCGGTGCTGAAATTATTGATACAGACTGGCGCGATGCACCTATCCGCACGCTTGGCAGAATCCCTGCCGTCTGGTGGATGAGCAATATGACAATCGACGATTGCATCAATATTCAGGCAGATGAATTCAGCGGATATCTCAACGTTGAGCCTTTGAGAAATGTATTCTACGGTACGGTGCACGGCGAAGATATCTGGATGAATAACGGCATTGAAAAAGACGTATGGGTGCCGATGTTTATCAGGCAGTTCTGCACGATGCAGGTGCCGTATACATATCTTAACCGATATAAGAGGCTCAGCTATACGGGTAATGACAAAGAAGGTTATAAAGTGACTTTCTCTGACGGTGTTGAAACGTGCGGAAATGAACTTTCAATCACCAAGAACGGCATTGAACTGAAAAAAGGTTACGACGTTATTCTGCCGATAACGGAAGATAACAAAATCTTTATCGCATATTCCGAAAACGGAAAAGACGGCGAGTGGAATGTTCCCGATGCTGAATTTGACAAAGCCAGGGTATATATCATCACCGCTGACGGCAATGAATATCTTTGCGACGTTGCGGTTGAAAACAAAAAATTTTCTCTTAACCTCAAAGCGGGTCAGGCTGTGGCTGTTATTGCAGAATAAAAAGTAAGGAGTAAAAATGATGAAAAAAGAATATTGCGGAATGCCGATGAGAATTGCACATACGGGTGTGACACAGTTTGCTCCTGAAAACACCCTGGAAGCATTCAGAAAAACTGCAGAACTCGGTTTTGAGGGCATTGAACTGGATATCCAACTGTGCGGAGACGGAGAAATAATTATAACTCATAACGGTAATATGGGTTATATGACTTTTGAAAAGCACCGTGACGTTCTACTGGATATGACAGCTGAGCAGATAAAGAAATTTGATATTCCTTATCGTAATGCACTTAAACTTAAATATCCTCCTTATCCGTGGACGGAGCATTTCGGTGGAAGACGTATGATCACACCGCCCGATTACGTTGAAGACAGAGTGACCCATCTGATAACCTTCCCCGAATTTGATGCATGGCTGTCAACTGTTGACTATGACCTCACCGTTGAGGTTGAATTCAAGTGCAAGGGTATGTGTCCCCGCATGGATGAAATTCTTGCAAAATCTGAAAACGTTTCAAAATACATATTCTTCTCGGGTGACTGGGAAGTGCTTGAAGAGATGCAGGAACATTACCGTAAAAACGGAAAGCCTGAGGGACTGCGTTTGGGTGCAAATATCCGTTTTATAAATGAACAAACAATGGATTTCGTTAAACGCTCCGATCTTTGGGAAGTGGGTCTCAATAACGAAGCGTTCACTAAAGAGGACGTTGAAATGTTTGAGTCTATGGGAATCAAAGTGTTTTCAAATCTTGGCGATTATCCCGAGTGGTGGCAGCAGATATGCGATATGGGCATAGCGGGATTCAAAACCAACTATCCCGATGCCTACACCGAATGGTGGTTAAGTACCTGCTAAAAAAGGAGGAATAGATGAATGGCTGACAATATTACAATCAGCAAAACAGATTTGCTTTACGATCCGCTTTTTGACAAAAAACCGGACTTGAAAATGAAAGGCAAAAAAAACACGCTATTCAAGGTTTTATTTGTTATTATAATATCAATTTTTGTCGGTCTTTCTTTATTTTTCAGCTTTAATTCAATCAGTTCCGACAAATATACATACAAGGAAACAGATAACGGATATATCCTTTATCAGTTTGTCGGCAAGGAAGATGATATAACACTGCACATTGATTATGTCAGAGATGAATCGGGCAATGCCAATCAGTCAAAACCTGTTACCGAAGTGCGCGAATTTTCAATGAGCTGTAATGAATATGTGCGTTTTATATTTATCGGAAAAGATGTTTCAAAGCTTGAACCTCATTGCTTTTACTATACCAAAAACCTTATGGCGGTAATAGTTGATCCTGAAAATCAGAACTACGTTTCTGTTGACGGCGTTCTTTATTCGAAGGATATGAAAGAAATCATTCTCCATCCTATGAGAAATCATCAGTACAGAGCTGCACTCGGAGCAGGATGTGTTGCTCCTTCCGATGAAAAAACTGCCGAAGTATTTTTGAGTGAGTTTTCAAAAAAATACGGCGATGAAACAACAGCCGATGCCGAAGAATACGGCAAGCAGTTTTCAAAACATGCTTTCTATGTAATACCCGATTCGGTTTCAAAAATTGAGGATTCATGTTTCAGCGACTGCGAAGCACTGATATATGTTGATATTCCTTCTTCAGTTAAAGAAATCGGTAACCTTGCTTTCTTCAAGTGTAAGGGTTTTGAAACGATTACAATACCCGACGGGGTTGAATCAATCGGTTCCGACGGATTTTCGTATTGCGAAAGAGTTACATATATTTATGTGCCCGAAAGCGTAAAGTTTATCGGACACCACGCCTTTTTCGGCAACCTGGGATGCAAAAAAATATATCTCGGTGCCGAAAATGAAGATATGATCGAATTTGGCGAAAACTGGCTTCCGAAACAAAGTACGACCTCTCTTAAAGATATAGAGGCTGTTTATGGTCAGGAAAGGAGGGCAAACTGATGAAGAACGGTAAAACAACAGCTTTATTTCAGAACATAAAAAATCACTGGAATGAACCTGACAGAGAAAAAGGGGACTACGTTCCGTTCAAAGAGTATCTGACGGTATTCTTCGGAGTCGGAATGAATTACAGCATCAAATCTCCTCTTGAATATCTTGGCTTCAGTGCATCATGTTTCCTCATAATGTATCATTACAAGCTTCCTTATCTTGCGTTTTCCGTCATTACTCTCATCGGACTTCCGCTGACCTATCTGTGGAATGTTCTTAACTGGTTCGTTAACGATAATCTCGGTATTCTTGAAAAGAAAACAGAGAGAAAACTTCTTGCTTTTTACGGCATAGTTTCACTTGCCGGATTATGTATGATACTGTTCGACTCCTCCGCGTTTCTTCCCGTGTCATTGGTTAAAGTTCTTAACGGAATAAACGGTGTAAGCGCAAGAAGTTTTCTTAAAATATTCGGCATACAGCTGTTTGTGAACGCATACGGCGGATTCCGTAATATTCTTTGGAGAAAGAAACTTGTTCCCAAATACGGAAGATATAAATATGTGCTGTTTTCAAACTTTGTCCAGAAGTCTGCTATGATAATCCTTATCGGTTGGCTTCCGATTTACAATGTAAAGCTTGTTGAAGACAGAATGTGGATGGCATATCTTCTGTTTATGGTATATGATATGTTCCCGTTTGATAATGTTATTGAGCAGTGTACTCAGAATATTTCTCCCAACCCTCACGAAAGAATGCTTATAAGAACCTGGCCTGTAAAACTTTCGCATTTTGTAAAGAATATATTTGATATTATAATTCCGATTTTCGGAATTGCCTTCAGCGACATACGATTCTATAAGTTTGTTATTCCTGCAGTATTCATTCCCATGGGAGCGTTAACCCTGCTGAGTGTCAGAAATATTTCAGAGAGAATTCCTCAGCCTCCGCTCGAAAAAAAGCAAAAGATATCCTTATGGTACGGAATTTCTCAGGTTATGAAAAACAAGTATAACTGGCTGAACACTATTTCTACACTGCTTGATTCGTTCGGTAACGGAATGATAAGCATAGTAAACGTTATGTATTTCTTCTCGTTCCGAATGTATACCCAATGTGCAATTTACGCCCTGTTGAAAACTTTGATGAGTTTCAGATCAACGCCTCTCAGCTTTGTTGCACCGTATTTTGTAAAGCGATTTTCATACAGAAGTCTGAAAATCATAAAGCTTGTAATATGCGCGGTCAGTGCCGTAGCAGAAATGCTGACGATTATGGCTTTTCCGACAAAACAGAATTTATGCGGTATTGTTATTTTTGCGTGTGAATTCTTCAAAGGTCTTGCAACTTCAATTCCCGATGTTGCCGACAGTGATATGGGTGTCAGAAAGAATGACTATCAGATGTATCTTTCCGGTGAGCGTCTTGAGAATTTCAGCGGAGTTTTTAACTGGATTATTTCTCCCGTTACAACATTTGTCAGCCTGATAATACCCGTAATCATTCTCAGAAACGGATTCAATTCAAACTGGGACGTTCTCTATATAGATTCTGCAAGATTCAACATTCTTGCAGTTCCGCTGATATTTGACCTTGTCGGTTTCGTTATGATGATTGTTCCGTATCTGTTCTGGGATTTCAACAATCCGCAGCACGAATATGTCATGGAGGTTCTGAAACAAAGGGAAAAACTTGCCCAAGAAGGTTATTTTCCTGCAGAATATGAGGGCGGACTTAATTTTATTGAACCCGGCGAGCTTCATGCAGGAATTCCGGTTGATTCCGCCACCATGATTGAAAGACGTAATTCCCTTATCGCAAACATAGAGGGAACACTCAAAGAAGCAACGGCAGCAGAAGGAACAATTTAAGGCTTTCAAAGGGCGAAAAAAGCGGATGAGAAAATCCGCATAATAAACTCAGTACATAATCTGATTCCCGTTATTATAAACCGTTTCACTTTTGTGAGGCGGTTTTCTTGTTCAAAACTTTCAAATTAATCAAAAAATTAACATTAATAAACCCCTGAATGATTGCAACAATAATAAAGCAAACGCAAAAATTGAAGCAAAGGAGTGTAATGAAAATGTCAAAGAATAATTCAGTTGTTCCTCAGGCAAGAGCCGCTCTTGATCAGTTCAAGATGGAGGCTGCAAGAGAAGTTGGCGTTAACCTTAAGCAGGGTTACAACGGCGACCTCACTTCAAAGGAAGCAGGTTCAGTCGGCGGCCAGATGGTCAAGAATAAATGTCCCGTACGAACTATGAAATTTACCCGCAATTACCGTTGGCTTGACGGTCACAGCAAAGAGATTACATACGAAGCAGTTCTTGCAGTATAAGCATTTTATTTCAATGGATTTAATAGTTTAATAAGGAAAAAATTCCGTAACAAATTGAAGATTTGAGATATAGCACAGACTACACGGATTTATCTGACATGAGATAAATGTTCAGCAGGCAACATTTTTAAGATGTTGTCTGTTTCTTTTTTGTGCGTTCAAGTGTGAAAAAACGGTTCTGACGGGGGATAAAGACCGTTTTTGCAACAGATGCGTTGAAATATTGCACAAAAAATTATTTACTTTCTATTATGATGATGTTAATATTGAAATAACAACAGCACTTTGTTACGGAAAGAGGTTTTGATTTATGAAGAAAATGCTTATGACGGTTATTTCGTTGGTGTTGGTTATCTGCATTATGATGCCTTCGGTTTATGCGGCGGCAGATAGTCAGACAAGCTATGATTCCGTTATGGATTATGTTACTGATGCTCAGTCAAATGACGAAACAGATTCAAAAATCAGATTTGGCAGATTTGTCAACGGTCTTAGCAATTTTGTCATAAACGATTTTCTCGGCACCGTGCTTAAATTGATTATTCCCGATTCGGCGGCGGTTGCCGATTATGAGAAGTTTGATATTGATGAATATGATAATTTTTATGAAGGAACAGAAACCTTCATTGATGAGCCTCAGGGTAAAAAAGTGTGGAGTCTCGGCTACGGTAAGGCTTCCGTACTTCCTTCTGATTTCGGTGAAAAAAAGTATGCCAAGGGTGCGTATGTCCCCTATATTTTCGGCAACGAAATGTATACCGATGAGGACGGAAATGAGGAAGACCTTATGGTAAGGGCTGTTGTTATGAATGACGGCTCGGGCAGAGGTAACGTTGTGTTTATTGCACTTGATGCAATAGGCTTTGCCAATGCAGACGTAAGACAGGTGCGCGAGGGTCTCAAAAACCTTGCAAAGGAATATAACATTGTCAGCATCAACGTTTCCTGCACTCATATACATACGGGTATCGATTCGCAGGGTGTATGGACCGACCCCATCGGCTGCATCATCAACAACTCATTCAGCAAGATTACACGCAACGTGAAATACGGCGTTGAGCGTTCATTTATTGAGTCTGTTGTCAACGGTTCAAAGAAAGCCGTTGAGGATGCACTTGCAGATATGACGGAGGGTAAGCT
>JAZSNQ010000253.1:0-3361 GCA_045536515.1 Acutalibacteraceae bacterium
ATAAGAAAACCGCCTCACTGAAAGTGAAACGGTTTGATGAAATGTATATTTGATTTTTGTTTCAATAATAAGTTCAACAAATTTGTATTTCTTGTTTTTTAGATACCATATAGAACAATTCCAAGTATTCCCGAAATTATCACAAGCAGAATCGATGAAAACTCTTTCTTTTTAATTTTGTTCCATATCATCGGTACAGCAAACATAACGGTAAGAATTACCAACGAACGCCAATCAAATGAGATTGCAGTTGTTTTTATTGTATCAATTCCGAAGAATACAGTTAATGCCATTGTAACCGCAACAGACAGAATAAGTCCACCGAGTGCGGGTCGCATTCCGGCAATGAAAGTTTTAATTGCAGGATATTTAAGAAGATTTTTTATAACTGCCGCAACAAGCAAGATTATGATGAATGACGGAAGCACAACGCCGATTGTTGCGAGAAGTGCACCGAGAAATCCAGCCTGTTCATAGCCGATATATGTTGCCATATTGACGGCAATCGGACCGGGTATAACCGTTTCAACGCCGACAAAGTTAAGCAGTTCTTCTTCGTTCATCCAACCGTAGGATAAAACGGATTCTCCGATAAGAGAAAGCATTGCATAACCACCGCCGAATGCAAATGCACCGACTTTCAGAAAGGTTAAAAAGAGTTGAAGATAAATCATTTCTTTTCTCCTTTCGCTTTTCTTGTTTTAACAATGAAAGCCAAAAGACCGATAACACCTGCGGCAAAAATAAACAGTACGGATGAAACATGAATTTCTAAAAGAGTGCAGAGTATCATTGCTATGCAGGTGACAGAGAAAGCAGCTATATTCAGCGGAGTTTTCTTCATTTTTTTCAGCATTTTAAAGCCTGCTGAAGCAATCAGATAAACAACACATATCTGAATTCCATTGAATGCCGCAGCAACGATTGCGATATCCATAAATCGCTCATAAAAAACAGAAACGAAATACATAATCACAAACGAAGGTATGCAAATTCCCACCGTTGCAATAACTGCACCGAGAAAACCTTTCAGCTTATAGCCGATATATGTAGCAACATTAATTGCAATCGGTCCGGGTGTGCTTTCAGCAATGGCAACGACATCCATGAATTCGTCGTGTTCAATCCATTTTCTTTTTGTTATGAACTCATTTTCAAGCAATGCAATAATCGCATATCCTCCGCCAAAGGCAAAGCATCCGATTTTCAGCATTGATATAAACAGTTGTAATATAATACTCATTTTTTCAACTTCTTTTTGTTCTTACAAATTCTTGTTTATCAAGCCGTTTATTTTATTAAAACCGAGTGCGGCGATGTTGCCCATAATCGTATAACCCTAAACCATCTATTTATCTTTTTAATTTTTTGGATTTTCATCTTATAAAATTCTGATTCTTATCAACTTCTAAAAATCTTGGATATAATTCGTTATCATAAACGGTAGGCTGATTCTTGCCGGTTGCAAGCATAATAGCAAAACGTGCGAATTCACTTTCATAACTGCATCCGACATGAATTGCATCTTTTATAAACCATGTATATTCAGGATAAAGGCAAGCGGAAGCATCCACTGATTTATCCGGCGAAATAAACTCAGGCTCAACATTGGAAAGTTCTTCAGCACCGAGCTGCTTTCCGTACGGTGCAACTTTTGCATAATTAGAAGTTATATATGTTGAAACAATCAAATCTCCCTGAGCATCGGAACCCTCATAAATAGGAACAAGACCAAGGCTGTAGTTTGAAACATAAGAAAGTTTTACGCCCTCTTCGTAAGCACGGCTTAAGATGTTTTCTGTTGAAAATATAAAATCTCTTAATCCCTTGATTTTTTCAATTACAACAGCATATTTGTCTTCAACACCATTAAAAATATATTCAATGCCTTCGTCGAAATATTCATCGGGACACAGTGCCCAGGTACCCGGTGCAGTTGCAAATGTATGACGAAGAAATCCCTCGTAAAGTTCATTCTGATGATCGATTATAACATCCGAAACAATATTTGAAAGAAAATTATATAATCCGATTGTTTTTGCAACTTTCAACAATATTTTTACAAACGGACTCTGACTTTCAGCAAGGCTGTCAAAGAAATTTACAACTGTTTCTTTGTTGACCTCAAGTTTTCCTGTAAATAATTTTCCGGCAAAATCTGATCCGTTATGAACTCCGGAAAGAATAACCGCACTGTCGATTTTATCATATCCGATATAATAGAAATACGCTGTAAGAGCAACAGATCCCATACTTGTTGCGGCAATATTAACCTTATCTTTGCCGGTTTCTTTTTTTGCAATTTCAATCAACTCGTCAAGTTCCCGTGCATAGACATCGGGAGTTTTTCTGAAGTCAAAGGTAAAAACATATACATTTTCTGCGCCCAATTGATCAACAGATTCATGAATAAGTCCCTGAGCGTGTTTTTTACCGAATGATGATATATCAAATTCAGCAGTTGAGGTATAAAATTGCGGGATATGTACACCCTTGAATATCGGTTCGCCATTTTCATCACTGGCCATAGGTCCGAAAAGTTTATTTGCATAAGACAACAGTGTATCTGTTGCAGCATCCTTTAAGAAGAAAAACTCCTGAAAAAGGAATTTTGATGCAACCGATATTATTTCGGGTATTTTAATATCAAGAATTTCTTTTCCGTCTTCATAAGCAAAGCTCACAATATCAAATCCACGGACAACAATCAAAGGATAATCATTATACTCGTAATCATTTTCGGTTGCATTTGCACAGATGCAAGAAAATGATGTTAAGCAAATCACAATGGTCATAATCAATGAAATTACTCTTTTGACCGATTTTTTCATTCCCATTCCTCCAAATACAAAACTCAAATTATTCTGAAAATAAAGATTAAGACTTATTCAAATCAGGATATATATTTTTTCTGTAAAAAATTTAATATCCGAAATACTCCTTACAATAATCTTCAAGAGTATTTATGTATTCCATTTCACACAAAGGGTCAAGACCGAGACCGTGATTTGAAAGCGGATAAAGAATATATGTGTGAACTGCACCCGCATTTTCAAAAGCAGATTTTATCCTTTCAGCATTACCTGAAGGAACAATCATATCTGTTCCACCGTATGCAAGAATTGAAGGAACTGTGTCTTTGGTAACATAAGCTGTCGGAGACACAAGGTTTATCACTTCTTCTGCGTCACCGTTTGCAATCATTTCATCGGTAATTTCGATTCCCGAGAGCATACTTGCAAGACCGAGACTTCCCCATACCTCTGAATGAAAATCAGACGGACCAACCTGATTTGCCGTGAAAACAAGCTCAATTGCAGAGTCTTCAGACCTTGAAAATCCGTAAAGCATCGAAAGATGC
>JAZSNQ010000280.1:0-6787 GCA_045536515.1 Acutalibacteraceae bacterium
GTTTTCCTTTGCGGAGATAACTCGCACGCCGTTCTTTTTCAGTTTTGCTTTGTTGATTGCACTGTCATATCTGTTTCTTGCAAATCTGTCAAGCTGATAAACAAGCACCGCTTCAAAAGTTTGTTTGTCGCTGTCAGCTATCATCTGCTGAAATGCCGTTCGGTTATCAGACGTTCCGCTTTGCGCTCTGTCGATATACTCATCGATTACAAAGTGACCGTTGGCGGCAGCATACTCATAGCATACTTTCAGCTGACCTTCAATTGATTGCTCCGTCTGACTGTGACTTGAAAATCTTGCGTAGATTACTACGTTTATTTTTTATCGCCTCCTAAAAATTTGATTATATGTTCTTCTTCGGATGCACTTAATTATTTGCAACCGTGGAAATATGAAAAATAAATTTTCCACATTACCACAGCACTGCTGCTACTGTAAAAAAGCCTTGATATTACGTTGATTTTGTCTGCTTACTAAATTGGCAAGCAAGGCAAATGTGGACACAAACTTGCAAAATGCCGCTTGCAAGTTGTTCCGATTTTCAACCGTCACTAACTTAGCAAGCAGGGCAAGTGTAAATACACTTTGCAAAATCTGCTCGCAAAACCGTTCGGGTTTTCACCCATTCACTATCTTTGCAAGCAGGGCAAGTGGGTACCCAAATTTGAAAAAATCAAATTTTTGCACCACTCTTTTTGCCGCTTGTTGGGGATAACCCCAAGCCCCACAAATTGAAATATTTTTTGCAAAATCATTTCAAGCGGCGCTTCTCCGAAGCTTATGTTTTTATAAAAAACAAATTCTCTGATTTATCGACAGAACAATTGTTCGCCTGATAAAATTATAATTCTGACCAACTTTTTTGTCAAGGATAGTGTTGGGCACAAGTTGATTGTTAACAGAAAGTTTACAATTAAATCTTTTGTTTTTGAGGTTAGCTGCAACGTAGCGCAAGGTTTACCTCGTCTGATGTAATCAGCGGAACTGTGTTCCGAGAATTTTGAAAAAATCGCAATGGCACCGAAGCGGTGTATAATTGCGCACTTTTACAAAGTGATGTTTTCGTTGCTTTATTTGAATTGCTCAATCACTCTGCTGACAGCTTCAGTATAAAACACAATTTTCAAAATAATTTTATCTTACTCAAAATGAAAAAGCCCGAAAAATTTCTAGCATAACCGGAAAAATTTCGAGCTTTTGTTATTTCTTATACTGACTTTTTAAACTAAGTGTACTTATTTAATCTCTCATTACTTTTAGATAAACGTATTATAGCCGCAAATTATTACTTCAGAAAACTAAAAGTTAAATAATATCCCAAAAAGTCAGACATATTATTTGAAATATCGATAAAATAAAATATAGCTTCTGATAAATATAAATTTAAATATTCAGCATCGTTCCAAGAGTTTTTAGCACATTCCAGGCTATGAAGAATATTATTTGCAAGACGTTTGTTTTCTTCATTCAATGCTTTTATGTTTTCAGAAACCGATGCTTTTTGACCGTTGAGTTTGAATTCCTTTATTGTGTTATAAAAAATATCAACTCGCAAATATCCGTTAAAATCACCAAGATAATATGAATCAAAACACCAAAAATCGACTGCATATTTTTGTCCGTTAGGAAACGTAACAAAATTATTGGAAGAATATGTAGAGAAAACAAAGCTGTCGCTTGTTCCGTTTTTAAAAGTTACCGTTACCGTTTCTCCGTAAGGATATTCAATATCATAATAATTATAATATTCAACAGCGTTTTCTAAATAATAATCAATGTTGCTCACTTCAACATCCTTAATGTAATACGATAAGGTATGAACCGTTGCGGTTGTTTCTATTTGCTGATTCAAGAAAAAGATTGTTATTGTGTTTTCACCCTCAACAGGTTCAGATGAAATTACGGCATCCAAAGAATCGCTTTGATTATAACCGTCGCATATTTCGTTGTTTCCAAAATCAATTGTTTTTCCCGAATCAAAAATTATTGTTGCATTCGCATCAATTTTCATGTTCGATTCTGAATCAGGATATGGGTAATAAAAACAATCACAATCCAGCAACAAATCGTGTTTAAACTTGATTTCCGATACTTTTTCACCAAAATATTCGGCGGTTATATTAACATCTACCATTGACCAATACAAATCTACGAAGAAGAAATATTCTCCCTCTTCCAAATAATAGATTTTAGAAAGGTTTTGTTCCGAAGAATCCAGACTGTATGTATAGGGCATTTCATCATAATTTTGCTTGTTGCAAACCCAGTACCATGTTGAATTGTGCATTTCATTATAGGTAAATGAATAATATCCGTCGTGCTCAGCGACAAAGGAATAGTAAACATAATAATTGCTGATTTCATTGCCCCACTCAACTTCTTTAACCGTTTGTCTTCCTAATCCGAATTCGCCTGCATATTCATAATTTGTATCTTCACGTTCAATGGTTTCGTATGCAGAAAAAGCGTTAACTGTTGATATTCCTACAATCATTATAAATGAAAGAAATAATGAAATAAAGCTCTTTACTCTTCTTGTCATTTGAAACACCTCCGTTAATATGTTACTGTCCGATTGTACTGACAACTTTTCCGTATTTATTCAGATAAAATACTCTGTCACCTCTGTCAGCGGTGTAAATCCGTTCATCGTGAGATTCCCAAATCTGACCATAGACATTATAATACTTATCCGATATTTTTGTTCCGTTTTTATCAATCAGCCATTCATAATAGGAGCCGTAAATTCTGTCTCCGTTTGGATTATAGGCAGATGCAACTCCCACCGCTTCAAAACTTCTATATGTTTTTTCTCCGTAATCACTGTTGAATTTAGCATCATATATTTCAATATCACAGTATTCGCCTTCGGGGCAGAGAACATTACCGTAAAAATCATAAATTGCGATTGTGTTGCCGTAATGTGTTGATCCGCCTGAAGTAATAACAGGTTCTTCGTTACGGGATGAAGCTAAAATTCTGTCGTTGGCAAAACGTATTATCTCATCGTATTTACACGGAACAATTTCTTTGCCTGTGGTTTTGTTTATAATGCCACAATAAGTTTTGTCATTCTTAAAGCAAACAGAAACACAATATTCCAAATTGTTTTTGGTGTAAAAGTTTTCTTTTGCCACCGGGGTTTCGTCTATTATTTCTTTGATATCTAAGTTGTAATCAAAAACATACAGCTTTCCGTCGTGTATTCCGTAGCACTCACTAGCACCCCGATTTATATACCTGCCGGAATAGTCTTCAAAATAGTTGTCATAAACCTTATTGCCTAAATCATCCACAAAATAAAATTTCAAATTGCCAATTCCCATCTTATAGTAGACTTCATCAATAAAAGAGTTTGCTGTACTGGTGATTTCGACACAATAAGGAATGATGAATTCACCTTTTAGATTAATTAAAGCTGCATTCGATTCTTCGTTCTCAACATAATATCTGTCTTCGCCCCATTGAACTATATAGTTAAATTGAGGTCTCACTATTATGTTTTCTTTTGTATCTGCAATACCGTATTTGTTTTTATTATGATAGAAGTCACTGCTGTTTTCGGGATTAGAATAGCAAATAATGTATTTATCCGACGGTTCATAGCGATATTCGTAATCAAAGAATACTTTTTGATTGTTGCTTGGAATTCCTGTGATTGTTTCATATTCCCTTGTTGTCGAACTATCAATGTTTGTTTTTGTCAAAAAAGGTATGGTTGTTTCTGTATTCTTTACATCTGAATTTGTTGTTGAAACCGCAGAAGTTGAAATCTCTTCAGAGGCAGTATTCCGAGTACAAGACGAGAAAAAAACAGCTAAACACATAATCAATGATAATACTTTGTGTTTATTTATCTGCATCTTTTTGACCTCCAATCAAAATCAATATAGGTCGGTTTTGCATTTGGCGGCAGAGCAGGCAGAGTGACTTTTTCAAAACCTTCAAGCATTATGAATTCTTCGGTTTGTGTTATATACCCGTCATTTTCAATAGCTTCAAGATATTCTTCTTCCGTATCAAACGGATATTCGCCACGTTCATAATAGGCATTGATTATTTCGTCGTCAAAAGTGTAGATAATATCAACATTGTAAACCTCAAATTCTTCCTGCTCTTTGTAGTCTTTTGGGTTCATAACAGGAACGTTGCCCCATTTAATCATTTGGTGACACCAAGTGTTGTTTGCTTCTTCGAATACCTCTCTCGGAATATCAAAATACATCACAAAATCAACAATTTTCATTCTGGTAGGCTCGATAATTTCTTCTCCCACTTCAAACAACCCATTGTTTGGAGGTTGTTTGGCATAATATTGCTCCATCCATTCAAAATATTCTTCGTCACTTACCAGATTGGCAAAAAAAGTATTTAATCCCGAGCTTCCGTTAGTGTAATAAATTCTACGATATTTTGTTGTGTAAGGGTCGATATAATCACCTGAATCTCCGCCCGAATCACCATCACTTAAAGGCGGCACATAATCCGAACCGGTATCGGCAGGATACTCTTCCTCAAATCCGGGTGTAAGGTTAACTCTTGTTGACGGAACAGTTGATTGAAAACAAGTTGTCGATTCTGTTTTTGAGGACTGTTCTGTGGTAACAGTATTGATTTCCGTTGTTTGAGAATAAACCTCTGTTGTTTCTTCCATATAAACCGATGTTGTTCCTGTGTTGCCAGATTCAGATGATAAAAATGCGGTTGTGTTTTCAGGCTTAATTTCAATACTTGTTTGATGGGGAAGTATAAACAAAACAGAAATAAAAATCACTAACGACATAACAATACCTGTACTTTGAATTATGATTTTTTTCTTTTGCTTTTTTGCTTTATCGTATACTTCTTTCTTTTCTAGTATTTTCGATACCCTTTCTTCGTATTTATCCATAAATAAATCCCTCCTTTTCAAGAGCAGATTTCAAAGACTGTTTTGCTCTGTAAAGCAATAATTCTGTTTGCCTTTTGCTTTTCTTGATTATAAATGCTATTTCTTCATTTGAAAGGTTGTTAAAGTAAGAAAGGTAAATCACTTCCCTATAAGCAGGGTTAAGAGTTTGAATTGCGGAGTGAAGGTCTGCCTTTTTTTCAGCATTGCAAATATCATCTTCAACACAAAGCTTATCTTCATCATCAACCGTTGTTTCATCAAAAATAAAAGTAGTTTTACTTGATTTTCTGATAAAATCAACAGCCTTATTTCTTGCTATTCTGAATAAGTATGTTTTGAACTGAGATTCATTGCGGAATTTGTTTTTCTTGGAAATTAGTTCAACAAAGGTATCCTGCATCAAATCCTCTGCAGTTTGTCTGTCACGGACAAATTTGCAGATGAAGTTAACAAGACTGTCGCTGTAGGTTTTAACTATTATTACCAATCCTTCGTTATCGCCGTTAAGATAGTCGGCATAAGCCTTGGCACCTATATCCACAAATTCACCCCCGTTTGAAAAGCTTTTCATATATTAGTCGTTTGAAAATGCAATTTCTATCAGTAAAAAACAATTATTCTCAAATTTAATTATAAATCAATGAAATATGTTGTCAATATTTGTTTGTGACAATGTATATATGAATGTGCTGATATAAAAATCGCCATGCAAGCTGATTTAATGTCAACTTGTATGGCTTATTTTATTATTTACCTGTTCTCCAACACATTCTCAACAGCTTCGAGCATTTTTTCTGTATCGGCAGCCCCTGTGTTCCATATTTCAATCAGAACATTGTCGATGCTGAGTGTTTTATAATAAACAGTTCTGTCTTGCTGCTCGTAAACTATTCCATTTGGTGTTTCAGAGTATTCATATCCCGAAATTCCGTTAAAATCAATGCGTTCCAAGCAAGCGTCTGTTGCATTTTCCTTACTGCTAAATAAATGAATTATAAACGAAACCGAATCGCCTTTATAAATAACACTTTCAACAAATCCGTCTGACACACCGTCAAGATAAGACGGTTCGTCGCTGATTGCAAGATTATGCTCTTCAAATATTTCATCAAATTCAGATATAGGCAACTCTTTAATTTCCGCTTTTTCAAGTGCTTCAGAAACAGATTCTGTTGTTTGCTCCGGTATATTCTTGTTCTTTAAGTTATGAGTAAAGGCAAAAACAAGCATCGAAATAAGCGCTGCAAACCAAATTATCAAAAAGATGTATTTGGGTAGAGCAGAAGGTCTGTATCTTGTTTTGTTTTTGTACTCTCCCGTTTCCAAATTATCTGCATAATCAGCAAGCTGTTGAGACTCCATACTTGTTATTTCAGCATTCTGAATTTCAGAAAAATCAAGTTCTTTTGCGGTTTTCTTGTAAATAAATCCTATTATTAACGATGAAACAAAGATAACGGGAACAACAAATTTCAAAACATTCAGAATTGAATCAAAAGCATTAGTGAACAATCCGAAATTGCTTAATGCCATACCCGCAAGAGAAGGCAAAAGCAAAATATAATAAGCCCAAATTATGAGATGGGTTTTATGTGGATTCGGAGAGGTGTCAATCAACCAAGCATTTATTCCGTTATTTCTTCTGTGCATTCTTAAGTTTTCTTGCTGGTATCTTTCAACATCGCTTTCTCTTTTGTGAGATGAACGATATACCGCTTTCCATATCCATTTTAGGCTTAAATCCGTAATAGGAACAAAGAGTCCGAAACATATCAGTCTTATAATCTCGTTTGACATATCCTTTGCCCCAATCACATCACCTGATGCAAGAAGAGTATCTACCATATCGGCATAGGCCGTTTCCGGAAGACTACCGTCTACAAGCTTTAATGCCAA
>JAZSNQ010000147.1:0-2191 GCA_045536515.1 Acutalibacteraceae bacterium
GCCTGCGCCGATAACGGCAACATCAAAATTTTCAGAAAAGTATTCCATAGTAACACCACTTTGTAATTCGCAATTCGTAATGCGAAATTCGGAATTATTTTAAATTATAAGTTCTCCCCTTCAACCAAATTCACCGCTTTAAAGCGTGAAACATTTTCGGGAGGGGGTGAATTTCTGTAAAGAGGGTATGGGAAAATAAGAATAATCGAACAAAATAATTTGAGTATTCAGAAAAATAAACCTCTTGTTTACAGACGATTGCGTGAAGCAGAATTAATAATGCATCATTCGGAAAATTTCTATCGGCTGCAAACGAAAATCGCTGTTTTAGTGCCAAAATAGAACTAAAAACAGCGGTTATTTTGCAAAATAAGAATAATAAACCGCTTTTTATTTGCCGACACAGAATCTTGAGAAAACTTCGTCAACAACGGCGGAGGTTGCTCTGTCGCCCGTGAGTTCAAGGAGTGCGTCAATTGCGCAGTCGGCACAGACGTTGACTGCATCGAGGGTTACGCCCATGTTGAGTGCGGCGATTGCTTCGTCAATGTGATTTATTGCATTAACGCAGCAAAGCCTCTGTCTTTCACTTGTCAGACAAGCGGAGTTGGGGTCGAACTCATTTGTTCTGAAAATCGAACGCACCGCATTTTCGAGTGCGTCTCTCCCCTCACCCGTTGCGGCGGAAAGCTCAACGGTATACGGAAAGTTATCATCAATGATTTTTCTGTCTGCCGTCATGGGAAGGTCGGATTTATTGAGAAGAGCAAGTGCTTTTTTGCCGCGGCACTGCTCAATGATGTCAAGGTCATCGTTGTTAAGCGGTACGCTTGAATCGAAAACGGCAAGCACAAGCTCGGCTCTTTCAAGTCTGCGTTTTGCGAGATTGACACCGATATTTTCAACAACATTTTCGGTTTCACGGATGCCTGCCGTATCTGCAACACGCATAATGATTTCACCGAGAACGATTTTTTCTTCAACAACGTCACGGGTTGTGCCTGCAATATCGGTTACGATTGAACGCTCAAAACCTGTGAGCAAATTCATGAGTGTTGATTTTCCGACATTGGGTTTGCCGACGATAACTGCATCAATTCCGTCGGTGACGGCTCGTCCGCAGTCGTAACGGCGGATAATATCGGAAAGAGCAGCTTTGGTTTTTTCAAAAATCGGAAGCATATCCCCTGCTCCGGTGTCTTCGATATCCTCGTCGGGATAATCAACCCATGCGGCAAGAGAAGCGCAGATTCCGATGATGTCATCGGCACATTTTCGTATTTCACGGCTCAGATTGCCGTCAAGGGTGTTGAGCGCAGCGGTTGCAGCTTGTTTACCCGATGCACCGATGAGCGACATAACGCTTTCTGCGGCGGCAAGGTCAAGCTTTCCGTTGAGAAAAGCTCTTTTGGTGAATTCGCCTGCTTCGGCAGGAAATGCGCCTGCATCGAGTGCGGCACGGAGCACTCTTTTGGTTATATAAAGACCGCCGTGGCATGAAATTTCGGCGGTATCTTCGCCCGTATAGCTTGAGGGCGCACGAAAAACGAGGCAAACTGCCTCGTCAATTTTTTCATTATTATCATAAACATCCCCGAAATATGCACGGTAGCCCTTACTGTCCGTAAGAGCCTTACCGCTGACGGGTCTGAATATTCTTGAAGCGATTTCAAGGGCATTATCGCCCGAAATTCTCACAATTCCGATACCGCCGGGTGCATTGGGGGTTGCAATGGCGGCAATGGTACGGTTTTCCATAAATTTAACCTCATTCACATACAAGGGGTATTCTCTGACCCGTTATGCGCTTTGCAATTCGTTTATAAGCAAGGGTCGAAGACGAAAATTCGCCCGGAGTTTCGCCCGTAACGGAGCAATAGCCGATGTTGATATCTCTGGGAACAACTCCCAGAAGCTGAACGCCCGTTTCGTCAATGCATTGGTCAATGTTGAGAAGCTTTTTCTTGCATACGGGTTTGACTTCAAACATATTGATAACGAGTCTTGCATCCTCAATGCCGAGTCTGCGAAGCTCATCAAACGCTCTTGCACAGCTTCTCACGCAGATGTTGTCGGGGGTGGTTATGACAATTGCTCTGTCTGCGCCCTTTGCGGCAAGCTGAAATCCCCTGTCGATTCCTGCGGGTGAATCAAGAAGTATGTAATCATAGTCCTCCGAAAAGGATCTGAA
>JAZSNQ010000267.1:0-4195 GCA_045536515.1 Acutalibacteraceae bacterium
TCCTAAGACCGCTTGGCCTCCGACTTTATTTCCTTGCAAGATTCAGCTTTTCAAGCTCCTTATCAACAAACTCATACATCTGCTGAGGTCCGCAGAGGAACACGGAATACACTTCGTTTTCGGGTGCATATTTCTTGATAAGCTCCGCTGTAATAAAGCCTTTTTCGGTTCCCTTAACTTTCTTTTTGGAATCGCTGAGAACATGAACAACCTTGATTTTATCGCATTTCTTTTCAAGCTCTTCAAGTTCTTCACGGAACAGAATGTTATCATAATCACGGCTGCCGTAGAGAAGAGTCATTTCAAAATCTTCATCACCGTCTGCGATTGCGTTTGCCATTGAAATGAACGGAGTTATACCGCTTCCGCCTGCAAGGCAGATAACCTTTGCGGCATCACGAAGGGGCTGGTATTCAAAATTGCCCGAAGGTGCGGAAACTTCAACCTTTGCACCGACAGTCCATGTATCAAAGATATATCTTGACATAAGTCCGCCGTCAACAAGCTTGATTGTCAGAACATACTTGCCTTCAAGTGAATCCTTGGGTGATGATGAAATTGAATATGCTCTGGTAACGGGCATACCGTTGATTGTTTCAAAAACGGTGAGATATTTACCTGCGCCGAAGTATGCAAGCTCGGTTGTTCCTCTTTCTGGGTCGGGAACGAGGGTGAAGCTCTTGCAATCGGGGGACATATCCTTAACTTCGGCAACCTTTAAATACTGGCGCTTGGGATGAAGCGCACGGGCAAGTGCCGTTGCATTATCGGCAATAGGAGAAAGAATCGAGCTTGCCGAATCAAATCTTGACTGTCTGTTTTTAAGAAGCGGAATAAAGTCGAGTGCCTTTAAATCTTTTTTTAACTTGCCTGCCATCTTATTTGCCCTCCTTCATCTTTTTAATCACAATCCCTGCTGCTTTTTCGCCCGTATAGTATGCACAGCCGTAGCCGTCGCCTCTTTCCTGGGTTGCACCGCAGAAGAAGAAGTTATTAAACGGCTGGTCGTTCATATACTGAACCGTTCTGGGAATCATGCTGTCCCATTTTTCAAGCTTATAGCCGTAAGGTGTGCCGAGCGGCGTATTGAGATAGCGCGAGAATGTGGGAGGGAGAGCGATTTCTATTTCTTCAATATAGGGAGTAATGGAAATGTTGAGAGCCTTTTCGCAGGTTTCAATCATATCCTTTGCAACCTTTGTTTTGAATTTCTTATAATCCTGAGGCTTCACATCCTTCATGACATCTCCGAAGGTCATTGTTGTCAGGAAAAGCTGGCAGGTGCCTTCGGGTGTGCAGTCGGGAATAATCTCATTAAGGCAGTTGATAATGCAAAAACCGCCGCCGAAATTCTGAGCAGCCTCATACTGCTTATCGGAATCCGAATCGGGAGCAATAAATACGGAATAGTCGGTGATACCGAGTTCTTCCTTTGTAACATTCATTCCGAGATAAACGGTTGTGAGGGTGCAGGCGGTCTTTCTTGCGTTGAGCATCTTTATCTGCTTTTCGGGAACATCTTTTTTATCCATAAGCTCATTGAAAACAGCATAGGGATATGAGTTACAGATGAAATATTTTCCGTAAACCTCTTTTTCACCGTTGATAACAACACCTGCAGGTTTACCGTTTTCCATAATGATTTTTGTAACTTCGGAGTTATACCAGATATCTCCGCCGTTATCACGGATAACCTTATCAATTGCGAGGCTCATTTCATGGCTTCTGTTATGCGGAATGCCCGTGCCGCTCTTGATATAGCTGTGAAGAACACATAAATAATAAAGGAAGTCAAACTGCGATGCCGGAACACCCATATAACACCAATATGTATTAAAGATATCCTGCGCTTTTTTGGGCATACCGAGAATATCGAGACCTTCCTGAAGGGTGCAGGTTGTCATACGGAGAACATCGGGAACATCCTTGAGAACGCTCGGAATCTTACCGGGATTATCAAGGCATTCAAACACATTGAACATACGGGTTGACAAATCAAACGCCGCCATACAGCTTTCGTATGAACCGGGAACGATTTCATCAAGCTTTCTCGCAAAATTATTGAAGCCTACGGGCATACGGGCATCAACGGTTACGTTAACGCCGTTTTCATTGATAAAAGTGTCCTTATCCCCTTCCTTTGCGGGAACAACAAGGCGGAAGGTAGAGTTATGCTTGTACCAATCAACCTTTGCATCGATCTTATTGAATATCTGTTCAATTGCACCGACCTCTTCAGGAGTTCCGATTCCTGCAAGTTCATGGAGCGAGGGTTCAAATTCAAATCTGCCCCTTACAAATGAAGATGCGGAGCCGCCGGGGATATTGTGTCTTTCAAGAAGAAGCGTTGAAAGACCGGCTTTGGCACAGTTTGCAGCCGCCGCAAGACCGCCGTTACCTGCACCGATTACGATTACGTCATATTTTCTCATCATTCAGCCTCCGATTTTTATTTTGCTGACATATACTAAAGATATTTTATCATAACGGTATATAAATTGCAACTTATTTTATATTGACAACACAGCATTGTAAAAATATAATTGTTTAAAAAGGAGGGATTGCGTTTGAACGAAATAATTCATAATATCGGTATTCTTGCTCACGTTGACTCGGGTAAAACAACGCTCACCGAGCAGCTTCTTTATCTCACGGGCGCAATCCGCCGCGCAGGAAGCGTTGATGCGGGAACTGCCGCAACAGACAGCCTTTCCGTTGAAAAACAAAGGGGCATTTCCGTCAGAACCGCAACCGCCTCGACCGAATGGAACGGTGTTACTGTCAACATTATAGACACTCCGGGACACATAGATTTCGCAGGTGAGGTTGAACGCGCTCTGTCGGCTCTTGACTATGCGGTTGTTATTGTTTCTGCGGTTGAAGGAGTGCGCGCCCATACAGAGAATATCCTCAAATCACTTGATACGGCGAAGCTGCCGAGAATGATTTTTATTAACAAAATCGACAGAGCAGGTTCGGATGTTTCTTCCGTTATAAATGAACTCAGGCAGATTTCATCGCAGACACATCTGGTTCTTTCGGAAGTTGTAAATGAGGGTGAAGAAACCGCCGCCGTGAAAGCAATTGAAAGCCAAAAATTCGTCATTGCCGCAACAGAAACGCTTGCGGATATCTGTGACGAAGCGGCAGATGTTTTTCTGAATGACGGTGTTCTTTCAGAAAGCCATACAAAAGAGCTTATCCGCAAAGAAATCGCCGCCTGCAGACTCACTCCAGTTGTGTTCGGAAGCGCAAAATATTCAATCGGAATAAAAGAGCTTGCCGATTTGCTCACGGAATTTATGCCCTCTTCCGAACGCAGGGCAACGGATGAATTGTGCGGTATAATTTTTAAAATCGAACATGATAAAACACTTGGCAAGGTTTCTCACATAAGGCTTTTCGGCGGTGAGATATCAAACCGTGACGAGGTGGAAATTTTCTCTCCCGAAAGCAAAACAACCGTTGATTCCGATGCCGTCGAAACCGAGAAAAAGCCTCCGATAAAAGAAAAAATATCGCAGATAAAAAAATTCAGCGGTGCAAAATATACCGATTCGGGAATTGTTAAAAGCGGTGATATTGCCGCAGTTTGCGGTCTGCCCGGTGCAAAAACGGGACATTTTATCGGTTCTCTTGCAGTAAGCGACTGCGCAAAGCTTGTCAATCCGTTTCTGCGCGTAAAAGTTACTCCGTCGGACTCCGACCATCTTAAAATCCCCGCACTTGCTCAGGCATTGAGTGAGCTTTCCGATGAAGAGCCTTACATAGATGCGAAATGGGAAAACGGTCAGAAGGAAATCACGATAAACACCACGGGCAAAATTCAGCTTGAAGTGCTCGGAAATCTCCTGAATGAGCGCTACGGAATTTCAGCAAATTTCTCACCGCCCACCGTTATCTATAAAGAAACCCCGGCGGGTACGGGATATGCGCGCGCAAGCTACACAATGCCGAAGCCTTGCTGGGCTGTTGTGGAATTTCTTTTTGAACCCATGCCGAGAGGCTACGGCGTTTCGTATCACGGAAAACTTCCGTCAAATCAATGCTTTTACAGATATCAGTCACATATCCGCACATCGTTCAACAATTGTCTTGAACAGGGTCTTTACGGCTGGGAAGTGACGGATTTCAAATGTACTCTTGTCGGCGGTGAACATCACACTATACATACCCATCCGCTTGACTTTTTTGT
>JAZSNQ010000178.1:0-6866 GCA_045536515.1 Acutalibacteraceae bacterium
TCGGGCCAGCCGAGAGTTGAGAACGGCCAAAGCGCTGACGAGAACCACGTATCGAGAGTATCGCCGTCCTGAGCAATATTTTTGCTTGAGCAATGAGGACAAGCATCAACATCAGTTTTGGAAACAATAGTTGCACCGCAATCTGCACAGTACCATGCAGGAATTCTGTGACCCCACCAGAGCTGACGTGAGATACACCAGTCACGTGTGCCTCTCATCCAGTTCATATAGTTCTTCGTAAATCTTTCGGGAACAAAAACAGTTTCGCCTTTTTCAACAGCTTCAATTGCAGGCTTTGCAAGAGGTTCCATGCGTACGAACCACTGCTTTGAAACCATGGGTTCGATGTTGGTGCTGCAACGGTAGCAAGTGCCAACCTCATGCTTGATGGGTTCGATATACTTGATATATCCTCCTTCTTCAAGGTCAGCAAGAATAGCTTTTCTTGCTTCTGAAGTTGTCATGCCTGCATACTTTCCGCAGTCAAGAACTTCGGGCTCATCAGCAGTTGCCTTGCCGCTTGCAACAAGTTCATCATAAACAGCCTTGTCTTTTGCACCTGTCATATATCCGTCATAGGTAAATGTTCTTACCATGGGAAGATTGTGACGCTTACCAACCTCAAAGTCATTGGGGTCGTGTGCAGGTGTAATTTTTACAACACCTGTTCCCTTTGTCATATCGGCGTGTTCATCGCATACGATGGGAATTTCTTTGTTGAGAAGAGGAAGAATAACATGACATCCGTGAAGATGTGCATATCTTTCATCTTCCGCATTGATAGCAACAGCTGTATCACCGAGCATAGTTTCAGGTCTTGTTGTTGCAAGTTCAAGCTGTTCGCCGGTTTCTTTTACTGTGTAAAGAAGATGCCAGAAATTACCGTCCTGCTCATCATATTCAACTTCTGCATCGGAAATTGAGGTGTTGCAGTAGGGGCACCAGTTAACCATTCTGTTGCCTCTGTAAATGAGGTCTTTTTCATAAAGTCTTACGAAAACTTCTCTTACGGCTCTGCTGCAGCCTTCGTCAAGAGTAAAGCGTTCTCTGTCCCAGTCACAAGAAGAACCCATTTTCTTGAGCTGCTCAATAATACGACCGCCGTACTTTTCTTTCCAGTCCCATGCACGAACAAGGAAGCCTTCTCTTCCGAGGTCGTCCTTGGTGAGTCCTTCTTTAGCCATTGCTTCAACGATTTTTGCTTCGGTAGCAATTGAAGCATGGTCTGTACCGGGAAGCCAGAGTGCGTCATAGCCCTGCATTCTTCTCCAGCGGATGAGAATATCCTGAAGAGTGTTGTCAAGTGCATGACCCATATGAAGCTGACCCGTGATGTTGGGAGGAGGAATAACTATTGTATATGGTTTTTTGTCATTTTCTGTTTTGGCATGGAAATACTTTCCTTTGAGCCAGAAGTCATAAATACGATCCTCAACGTTTTTTGGATCATACTGCTTGGCAAGTTCTTTTGCCATTTCAAATCATCCTTTCTCATTTTGTGAGACAAATAAAAAACCCGCCTCACAGATAATAATCAATGAGACGAGTATAATTTCTACCCGCGGTACCACTCAAATTGCGCATAACGCGCCTCTCTTCGGGCTCTGACAAGTCCTTTACATTAACGCAGCTTCACGGAAGGGTTCTACTTGCAAAAGCTTTCTTCCCTTCGGCTCGGGGGCTACAATCAACATACGCTGTTCATCGGCTCACACCAACCGCCGACTCTCTGAGAACGCTCTTTATGCCGTCCTCCCCGTCAAAACCTTTATTATTAAATTTGAATTATATTAACATATATCAGTTTAATTGTCAATATAATTTTTATGCAGTTATACCGTAAAACTTAAGCAATGTGGGATTAATTATAGTGTCGGTATATTCAAAGCAAGTGCTGTGACCGCCTCCGATAACCATAAGCTCCTGTGCACCTTCGATTGAACGGGTAATCTTCTTTGAATGCCAGCGTTGAATCATGTCGTGTTCACCGTAAATATTCAGAACGGGAACTTTGATTTCTGCTATATCTTTGAATGTAAGACTCGGCTGACCGACCATCATTCCCTTTATATCTCTGCGGATTTTTGTTTCTTCATCGCCTTTAATCCACGCTTCAATGCAAAGAACAATATACTGATAAGTAATCTGAATCTGGTCAAAAGTATTTGTTCCCCAGGTGTTGATATTTGAACCCATAACAACAAGCGATTTTACTCTGTCCTGATGTGCAAGAGTGAAAACAAATCCGAGATTTCCGCCGTCGCTGAAACCGAAGATATGAGTTTTTTCAATGTTCAGATAATCAAGAAGCTTTACCAAATCTTCTGCCATTGTTTCAAAATTCATTGTACCGTCAACCCAGCCGGAATTACCCGTACCTCTGGGAGAAACGGTTATAACCTTGAAATGTTTTGACATTTCAGGAAGAATGCTGTCATCAAAACAATGCATATCACCGCCATTCGGAGGGAGAAGCAAAAGAGGTTCGGCGTTCATATTACCGTAAATGCCGTATTCCATTTTTATATCGCCGCAATCAACAAAGCCGTATTCTTTCATTTCAACATCTCCCGCATACGCCAAAGGCATTAAACTGAACACAAAAGACAAAACAAGAATCACCGCTGTTACTTTGCCGACAAGTTTCATAAAACCATCTCCTTTTTTAACATTATAACACATATTAAAATTCATGCAAGGTGAGAAAATGAAAAACAAATACAATATTGTCAGACACACTATAATCATGACTGCAGTTAACCTTATCATGCGTTCGGTAAGTGTAAGCTTTAACGCATATCTTACAAACAAAATAGGTTCAGACGGAATCGGACTGTTTCAGCTTGTCATGAGCGTATATTCCCTTGCGATTACTTTTTCGAGTGCAGGTATAAGACTTGCAACAACAAGATTAACCGTAGAAATAAATACAAACAACAAATATGACATTAACAAATCACTCGGTTTATGCTTATCATATGCGGCATTTACAGGTTCGCTGACAGGACTGATTTTACTCATTTTTTCTGATTATATATCAATATCATGGATAGGAAACAGCAAAACATCAATCCCTTTGAAAATTCTTTCATTCAGTCTGCCGTTTGTTTCGATGTCATCAGCATTCGGAGGATATTTTACCGCAATCGAAAAAATACCGCAGTTTTCATTTATCCAGATGCTTGAACAAGTTTTTAAAATTTTACTGACCGTCTTTCTTCTGAATAAAACCGCAAACAGTTCACCCGCATACTCCGCTGCAGCAATTGTTTCGGGAATGACGGTCGCAGAAATTTTTTCGTTCTCTTTATCAAGAATTTTAAAAATATTTTCTGAAGAAACAAAAACCAACAAAGACACTGTTCCGCTTTCAGATTTTCTTCGTATTTCTTTGCCTGATGCAGCCGGTGCGTGTGCAAGAAACATTCTGCTTACAGCCGAACATCTGATGATTCCCAAAGGGTTTGAAAAATCGGGAACAGACAGTAAATCCGCACTCTCTGCTTACGGAAACATTCATGCAATGGCAATGCCTCTCCTTCTCTATCCGAGTGCTGTAATATCATCTTTTTCAACTCTTCTTATTCCCGAAACGGCAAAAAGAAAAGAACTCGGTGATACGCAGGGAATAAGTTTGTCGGCATCAAGAACTATAAAAAGAACTTTTATCTTTTCACTTGTCAGTTCAATGTTCTGTTTTATATTTGCACCGTTTTTGTCATATGCAATTTACAAAACAAACGAAGCGGTGAAGTATATAAGAATACTCTCGCCGCTTGTTCCCGTAATGTATCTTGACACGGTTACGGACGGACTGCTTAAAGGTCTTGACCAGCAGGTTTATTCCATGCGATACAACATCATAGATTCACTATTATGCGTTATCATGGTTTATTATTTATTGCCGAAATATTCTGTCAAAGGTTATATCTTTATTCTGTATGCAAGCGAAATCATCAATTTCTTTTTGAGCTTCAACAGACTGATTTCCGTTTGTGATATCAAAGTTTTTCAAGCACTTTCAAAAGATAATTCCATGTTCTCCGGGTTGAAGAAATACTCAGCTTTTCGCAGGGAGTATGAATATCGAAAATATCAGGACCGAAAGAAACGCAGTCAAGCCCTTTGATTTTGCCGCAGAAAAGACCGCATTCGAGTCCTGCATGAATAGCGGTAACAGTCATTTCTTTTCCGTAAATATCTTTATAAACATCAGCCATCAAATCACGAAGCACGGAATCCTTTTTAAATTCCCATGCGGGATATGCGCTGTAAAACCTGATTGATGCGGAATGATTATCTGCTGTATTTTTCAACCTTGCAGTGAGTTTTTCTCTTTCAGAATCCACTCCGCTTCTTACGGAAAAACTGCAGTGAAAAAAACCCTCGGAACACTTCATAATACCGAGATTGAGTGAAGTTTCAACCAGACCTTCTATTTCTTTGCTCATTGCAATAACACCGCTCGGAAGGTCATTCAAAAGTGAAACAACAGATTTTGTTGAGTTATCACTCATGCAATTTAAATCGCTTTCGATTTTATGAATTGTTATTTCTGTATCAGGGTCAGTATCTTTTATGCTTACTTTTATTTCATCGGATATTAATTTGATTATGTTTTCAACATTTTCATTCGCAGCAATAACACAGCGAGAATAACGGGTTATTGCATTATCTGCCGTTCCTCCGCCGATATCAACGATATTGAAAGATATTATTTCGGATAATTTTCCGAGAAGTTCACCGATAACTTTATTTGCATTTCTGTAGCCGTTATGAATTTCGGCACCTGAGTGTCCGCCGTGTAATCCTGAAACTATAATCTCATAGGCGGGTTTTGTATTTTCAACATATTCAACCGATAAAGCGACATCTGCCCTTACACCGCCTGCACAGCTGACCCACAGAGTACCTTCCGCTTCGGAATCGAGATTAATCATGCGTTTACCGTTCAGAACGGAGCAGTCAATACCGTTTGCACCCGTCATACCGACCTCTTCATCGGATGTGAATACGATTTCAAGCGGAGGATGGGATATATCATCGCTGTCAAGAAGTGCAAGCCCCATCGCAACGGCAATTCCGTCATCACCGCCGAGTGTTGTTCCTTTTGAAAAAAGAAAATCACCGTCAACGCAAAGCTCAAGACCGTCGGTTTCAAAATTGATATTACATTCATCATTCTTTTCCCAGACCATATCAAGATGACCCTGAATGATAACCGGCTCGGTGCTTTCGTTTTTAACTGCATCTTTAAAAATAATGATATTACCGAAATCATCACAGATATATTTCAGGTTTCTCTGCATTGCAAAATCGGCACAATAACCCCTTATTTTTTCGGTATTCCCCGACCCTCTCGGAATTGCGGAAATCGCTTCAAAATATTCAAAAACTTTTTCAGGTTTGAGTCCTTTAAGAATTTGCAAATCAATCACCTCTGATAATTTTTATGCATTCGGGTGCATTAATGACAGACTTTTTATCTTTATGTAAATTAACTTCAATCATTCCGTATTCGGTTGGAAAACTGATTTTTGCGTATTCAAGACCGTAAAGCTTCGGAGTGATTTTCAGTTTTTTCATTCCCGGTTCAAGAATTTCAAGTCCCGTCATCGCCATTGGCATCTGATATGCGGGAGTGCCTCCCCATGCATGGGAATGGTCAAAGGAATAGCTTTCTTCGGGTGCAATCCAGCCTTCTGCGAGACCTTTATCACATTCTTCCACAACGGGAATCCATCTTTCAAGAAGCTTCATTCCGTATTTATCAAACATATCATATTTGCGTATTGCATTGAGCAGATAATGCATGAAATAAGGCTGAATATCCTGAAGTGCATCATCAAAAACAATTCTTTCAAGAATATTTTTTGCAAGTTCTGCATCTGCAAGACCGAAAAGAGATGCAAGAATATTGGGATATTTTGAAAAATATTTCTTGTTCACGTTTGCCGGATGATAATGTTTTCCACCGCCGCAAGGCGTGCCGAGACCGTCAAAATACAGCTGTTTTTCTTCATCGAAAAAGATTGCGTTAAACTCTGACCTGAAATTCTCCGCTTTAATATTGATTTCTTCGGAAATATCATTCTTTCCGAGAAACGAATAAATTTCAGATGCATTTAAAAGTGCATTATAATAGAAAGCATTGAGAACTGTCTGTCCGAGTGCCTTGGGCGGATGATGCATGGAAAAGCCGTCAATAACAGTCCAGTCAACAAACATGAAATCAGGCGGATTTTCAATTATTTCACCGCCGTCTTTATATGTTTCAAATCTCTTAAGAAGCTTTGCAAGAGCATTTTCACAATAAATCAAAACTTCTTTTCTGCCCGTTATCATATAAACATCGCGAAGCATCTGAACCCATATAAGACTGTAGGTTGTGTGGAACATAACGCCATCATTCATCACAAGCCAATCAGCGGTTCTCATCAAATCAAACTCTGCAAGTCGCATATCACCGAAGCAGAACATTGTCATAAGGCTTTCAATATTATAATCGCCCGTGCAGGCAAGAAGCTCCTGATGCTTTGTGCTGTCAAGATGTATGGACTGACGGCAGATTTTAAGAGTATGTTTACAAACATCATAAACTTTATCAAGTCCTGCATTACTTGTTTCAAATGTGCCTTCGTTTTCAATCGGATACCAAGGGGCAATCAGTGACAATGTTACAGATGCTTCCGTATCGTCCGTGTTTTCAACGATAAGGGTCACCGTGCCTGCGCTGTGCATTCTGAAAGAATAATATTCACCGCCGGGATAATCAAAAATAATTTTTTCTTCCGTTTCTGCCTGACCTTTTAGCTCACACATTTTCAGGGTGACATTGCTCATACAGTAACAAGTCGGAGGCCAAG
>JAZSNQ010000290.1:0-10195 GCA_045536515.1 Acutalibacteraceae bacterium
GTTTTCCGTCCTCTTATCGGCATGGACAAGGATGAGGTTGTTGCAATCTCAAGAAAAATAGATACTTTTGATATTTCAATTCTTCCCTACGAGGACTGCTGCACGGTGTTCACACCCAAGCATCCCAGAACACGCCCCACAATCGACTATGTTGAAGAATGCGAAAAGGCACTCGAGGTTGAAAGACTCGTCAACGAAGCGGTTGAGGGAACAAGATTTGTTCATATAAATGCTTATTAAGTGAAGAGTGAAAAATGAAAAGTGAAAAGTTATGGGTGGACATTGTTTTTAGTGAAAAGTGAAGAGTGAAAAATGAAAAGTTAATGGTGGGCACTGCCCACACCCGATTATATGTTTATTAACTATTCACTCAAATATTTTTTGCGGAGCAACATATAAATTGCGTCGCAGACCCTTAACTCTTAACTCTTCACTATTAACTAATCACTTAATCAGTTTTTGCGGAGCAATATATATCAGTTATAGGCGAAGCCTATCCATCAACTCTTCACTATTCACTTTTAACTATTCACTAAACAAGGAGAAAATTATGTCCGTTTGCGAAATTCTTTCCGTCGGCACGGAAATACTGCTCGGCGATATACTCAACACAAATTCAAAATATCTGTCCGTGCAGCTTGCAAAGCTCGGCATATCGGTGCTCCGACACACAACCGTCGGCGACAATCCCGAAAGACTTGCCGCCGCACTTAAAACAGCTCTTGAAAGAAGCGATATCGTTATCGCAACGGGTGGTCTGGGTCCCACGGCGGACGACATAACAAGGGATGTCTGCTGTGAGGTCATGGGCTTTGAAATGGCCCTTGATAACGCAATCGCTGAAAAAATAAAGGGATATTTCAACTCAAAGGGTCTTGAAATGCCCGAAACAAATCTCCGTCAGGCACTCGTGCCCGTAGGCGGCGATGTTTTTGAGAATAATCACGGTACGGCACCGGGTCTCGGTCTCAAAAAAGACGGCAAGTGCGTCGTCATGCTTCCCGGTCCTCCCTACGAAATGGCGCCGATGTATCACGAAAGCGTGGTTGACTATCTTCGTGAATATTCCGACGGTGCAATAGTTTCCCATACGGTCAGAACAATGGGTATAGGCGAAAGCGCAATGGCGGAAATCTGTGCGGATTTGCTCGATAATGAAAATCCCACCGTTGCACCCTATGCCAAAAAAGGCGAGGCACTTCTGCGCATTACCGCAAAGGGCGATAACGAAGAAGAAGCCGAAAAGCTTTGCAAGCCCGTTATTGACGAGGTCTGCAGAAGGCTCGGCGGATATGTTTACGGTATCGACAGCGAAAGCATAGAAGAAAGAGTTGTTGAGCTTCTCAAAGAGAATAATCTCACTCTTGCAACGGCGGAAAGCTGTACGGCGGGATATATTCCCAAAAGAATAACCGACATTGCAGGCGCAAGCGCGGTTTTTGAATTCGGCGCAATTACCTATTCAAACGAAATGAAAATGAAAATTCTCGGTGTGCGTGAAGAAACTCTTGTATCTTACGGCGCGGTAAGCGAACAGACAGCAAGAGAAATGGCGGCAGGTATACGCCGTGTATCGGGTGCGGATATCGGAATATCCGTCACGGGAATTGCAGGTCCCGGAAGCGACGGCACAAACAAACCCGTCGGCCTTTGCTTCATTGCACTCGATGCTGAAAATTATAATGTTTTTGAAAAAATTGAAACAGGAAAGAATGACAGGGAATATAACCGCTATGTGACGGCATCCCGTGCGCTCAATCTTGTGAGAATTTATATAGAGGGAAAGGAGAAAAATTAATGGACTCAAAAAAGATTTGCTCAATTCTTTGTGCCGTTTTTGCGGCGGTGACGGCATTGTTTGTTGCTCTTTCGGTGATGAATTTCACCAAAAAGCCCGATGAACAGACCGAGCTTGAAACCAATGCTTCGGACTATGTGCTCAGTGGCGGCGAAAAACTCAATGCGCTTGCCGAAACTCTCACGGGCGTTGTTTCAAACAACATGAAAAAGCAGGAGAGCTTCCCCGAGGGTATTCTCGAAGAGCTCAAACAGCCCTATTCAGTCAACAATAATCTTGTCGGCTGGCTTTCCGTTCCGGGAACGGAGCTTGATACCGCGGTTCTTCAGAGCGGTGACAACAGCAAATATCTCAAAAAGGATTTCTTTGAAAGATATACCACTTCCACCACCTCCACAAACTACGGTAATCTCTATCTTGACTACCGCTGTTCGGACGGTGAAATCTCAAAGAACATGGTTATCCACGGTCACACAACAAGCCGCATGGGTGCGGATGTTCCCAAACAGGCATTCCGTTCGCTTTATGACTATAAGAACAGGCAGAATTTTATTGACAGTCCGATAATAAAATATTCCTCTCTTTATAAAACATATACTTATAAAATATGTGCGGCATTTCTTTCAACAACTCAGCCGGGACACGATAACGGCTATTTCTTCAACTATATTTATCCCGACATGAGCGAGAGCAACATGGTCGGATATATAGAGCAGGTGAAGCAGAGGGCACTCTATGAAACGGGTGTTTCTCTTGAACCCACCGATAAAATCATCACCCTTTCAACCTGCATTTATGACTACGGTAAAAACATCGACACCAGATTTGTTGTTGTTGCAAGGCTTCTTCATGAGGGCGAAAGCGAAGAAATTGATGCTTCCCTTGTAAAGGACAACCCCGATTACCGCAGACCCCAGGTGTGGTACAACAGCAAAGGCAAAACCAATCCCTATAAAAACACGGCAAAGTGGCAACCCAGCCCCAACTAATCAGCGGAGGACAAAAAGATGTCAAAAGATAATATGAACGAAAACAAAAAAGCTTCGTCGCTTCCCGAAGGACTCAGCTCCATTGCCGACGATGAGGCAATAACAGAAATCGACCTCGGAGATTTCCTTATCGAAAATTCAAAATCGGATTCCCTCTTTGAAGGCTTCCGTGATGATATTGAAAAAACCGAAAAGAGCCTTGAATCGGATTTGCAGAGCCTTTATGACGATATTATCGGAAGCGGTCCCGAAACCATCGTGCCCAAAACCATGTCGATGCTCACCGAAAAAGAGTCGGAGCCCAAGAAGGTTGTTCTTTCGGACCCCGAGCCTCTTCCCGACAGCGAAAACGGCTCTCTTGAGGATATCTGGATGAATCCCGACGAATATTTTGATGACGATATTCCCGTTGTTTCGCTCGATGAAGAAATTGCGGCGGAAGAAATTGAAGCTTTTGAAGTTCCTTCCGAAGAAGCTCCCGAAGCTGACCCCGACGATGCGAGAGCAGGCATTTTCAGCATGATTGATATGCTCAAAAAAGAAACCGACAGCGAAACGGGCTTTGACGAAATTCTTTCCGAAATCGAAGCAAACCCCGAAATCGCTCCCGTTGATACAGAGCTTTCCGCCGCCGCACAGCTTGTTGCAAGCCTTCCCGAAGAAGAAACGGAGGAGGAAGAGCTTGAACTCGGCGAAGAGGAATTTGACTGGGACGATATGTCAGAATATGAAATTTCTGACGAAAACCCCGGAATTTCCGCAGAGCTTCCCGAGATTCCCGTTATTCCTGCAGTTCCCGAAGCGGAAGAAATAACCGGGGAAATGTTTGAATCCGATGCTGTGTCAGAGGAATTCACCGCAGAAGAGATTGATGCGCTTCTCGGTGAAGATGATTCCGAAGAAATCGTTGCCGAAGAAAAGCAGGGCTTTGTGATTAATGTGCCCGACGACGGCAATGACTACGAAAAAGCCGCCGCAATGCCCGAAAAGCTCTATCAGGCTGCTCCCATGAGCACCGCGACTCTTGCCGATGACCCCGATTTTGTTCCCGGAATTCCCGAAGAAGACAAAAAGGGAAAGAAAAAGAGCAAGAAAGAAAAGAAAAACGGCGAAGAGAAGAAATCCGGCGGTGCAGCAGAGGTTGTGAGAAAGATTATTCTTTCAATCTCAATCATCACCATTGTTGTCTGCGTCGGAATGCTTGTTAATGTTTATGTTATCGAGCCCTACCGCTTCAAGACCGAAAACGACAAAATGGCAAGCGAAATGAGCCAGAATATCAGCACTCACAGCGATGCAACCGTCAACGATGCACAGAATACAGCTCCCGATGTTGACTATCCCGAAGGAATGCTTGCAAAATATGCAAGTCTCTATGCTGCAAACGATGACCTTCGCGGCTGGATTTCAATTCCCGGTTTTGAAATCAATCTTCCCATTGCACAGGGAACAAACAATAAATACTACCTCAAGAAGGATATTTACGGCAAATATACACGCTACGGTGTTCCCTTCTTTGACTACAGAATGACGGATTTCCATAATCTCCACAAGAATACCGTTATCTACGGTCACAATATGCGCCATGACGACCTTATTTTCGGTATGCTTGAAAACTACCGTGAAATCAACGGTTTCCGTCAGGCACCCGTTATCGAATGCAATACGATTTACGGTGATTTCACATGGTTTGTTTATGCCGTGTTTATCTCGAATGCCGAAAAGGAAGACGACAACGGCTATGTATTCCCCTATAACTTCATCGACCTTGACGAAGGCAATTTCATGAGATATCTTGAACAGGTTGATGCAAGAAAGCTCTACACAACAGGCGTTGATATTACTCCTTCCGACAAAATTCTCACTCTTTCAACCTGTGCTTATGACTTTGACGATGCAAGACTCGTTGTTGTTGCAAGACAGAGAAGAGAGGGCGAAAGCATTGCCGTTGACACATCAAAGGCATATAAAAACGAAGACCCCAGATATCCGCAGGCATGGTATGATGCATACGGAAAAACCAATACCCACGCAAGCGACCCGATTTGGTAAAAACCAAGTGAAAAAAGAAAAGTTGTGGGCGGACATTGTTTTTAGTGAAAAGTGAAGAATGAGGAGTGAAAAGTTAATGGTGGACATTGTTTTTAGTGAAAAGTGAAGAGTGAAAAATGAAAAGTTAATGGTGGGAACTGCCCACACCCGATTATATGTTTATTAACTATTCACTCAAACAGTTTTTGCGGAGCAATTATAATAGTCATAGGCGAAGCCTATCCATAACTCTTCACTATTAACTATTAACTATTCACTTAATCAGTTTTTGCGGAGCAATTATAATTTCGGAGCGCAGCGACCCTTAACTCTTAACTCTTCACTATTAACTATTCACTTAATCAGCTTTTGCGGAGCAACATATAAATTGCGTCGCGGAACCTCAACTCTTCACTATTAACTATTAACTCTTCACTAAAAAAATTAAGGAACGGTGATTATTATGGAAAGAAAGGTGACCTGCTTTGCGCTTTGTGCCGAAACGGCTCAGAGTGCCGCAGATTATTTGAAACAACGGTCAGGGTGCCGCATAAAGAATTATGCCGATGTCTCCGCCTTCGCGGCTGAGGCTGCGGCTTGTGCTGCCCAAGGTGAATTTGTCCTTGCCGCTGCACCCGTTGATGTTTTCCTCAATGCAAAATTCCGTTTGCTCAAATCACTTTCCTTAAAAATCGTTAAAAGCAGCCGTATTTCTGCCGCAATGGGCGAAAATGCTCCTCAGAATCCCAAAGAACGCGACCTTCAGTGTGCCGTTGCGGAAAATTCAAGAATTTTCCTCTCGGATAACGGTCTTTTCTCCGCATTTTCCGTTAATGTCGGCAGCGGTACACTCGTTTTCCTTCCTCTCGACACTCTGAAGCTCGAATGTATTTTCGCTTTGGGACTTGAGGCACTTCTCAACACTGCACCCAAAAAGACCAGGATGCAGGAGCTCCGCGACCGTGTTGAAGGTGTTATCGCAAGCGGAAAAACCGTTGCGGTTTCACCCTGCGGATGCGGAAAAATGCTTATCTCCGCCATTTCCGCCGTTCCCGACTGCGAAGAGGCCTTCATCGCCGATTCCTCAATGCGTGACAAAGCCGACGGCGAATCCGAAACAAACTACACAGCGCAGTGCGCAAAGCTTTCCAAGGAAAACTCGGGCACCGACCTCGGCATTGCGATTTCAGGAATCGAAAATGACGGCACGGGCGAGCTTGTAACCGTTTGCGTTGCAGATTCCGAAAGAGCAAAGGCGGCAAAGGTTTATGCAAAGCCGGGCGAAGACAGAAAACAGCTTATCGTTGCGGCAATAATCAAGCTCTGTCAGATGCTCGATGAGCTTTCCGCCATGCCCGCACTCGTAAACCCCAATCCCCCCAAGGGAGCAAAGAAATGGTCGAAGAATTCCAAAACGCCGCTGATTATCGCCGTTGCCGCAATTGCGGTTGCAATAATCGTGTGCGTGATTCTCGCTCTTGTTTCTTCCTCAAAAGAAAATAAAGACTCCCCGACCTATGCTCAGGGAGACTATATTCAGCAGGAAGATGTTTACTTTAATAATGATTATAATAATGAATATATATACGACGAGGATGTCGGCTTCGGCGGAATCGGACTCGAGGATGCCGATAACGAGGCGGTTGAAATCATCCCGCAGAGCACCTATTCCTACATAACCGCACCCGTATCGCACACATTCACAACAAAACCGCGCACTACCCTCAGACAGACGGTAACAAAGATAACAACCACCGTAAGAACCACAACCAAGGCGGCTGTTACTTCAACAACCAAGGCTCTTACAACCATTCTCACAACCTTGCCGACCACCACGGCAAAACCCACTACCACAACCACTACCACTACCACAACAACCACAACCTTGCCTTCAACCGTCACAACCACCGTTAAAACTCCGCCCGTAACCGAAGGAACAACCACCTCGGCAACCTCTTCCGAATTAAAGGGTACGTTCATATTCCGAGTTTACGGCTACGGTCACGGTGTCGGTATGAGTCAGCACGGTGCTATGGCTATGGCAAAAAACGGTGATAATTATGAAAAAATCCTCACTCATTATTATCCCGGCACAACCGTAAAAACCGATTCTTCAACCCCTGCAACGATAAAATACGGTGACAAGGATATTCCCATTGTTGAATATCTCTGCAAAACAACAAAGCAGGAAATGGGCTACAGCAGCGCCGGAAAAGAAGCGCTCAAGGCTCAGATGGCAACGATTTATACATATGCGAAGCATAACAACTTTGTGGTCAAAAAGAGCCAGCACGCATATAAGGAAAGCTTTGAATTTGAAGGTACAAAAATTCACGAAGCCTGCCTTGAATATCTCGGAATGTCCTCCGCAGCCGACACTCCCGTTGCAAAATACGTTGACTATAACGGCAAAGCGGCAAATACGGTATATTTTGCATCGTCAGCAGGTAAAACGGCATCCGCAAAAACCGTCTGGTCGGCAGATACATACCCGTATCTCAGCGGCGGCGTTTCAAGCTGTGAAACCGTTGACTCGTCAACTGTCGAAATCAGTGCGGCAGACATGAAGAAATATATCATGTCCTATGCAAAGGACAACGACAAGAACATCGTTCTTTCCGATAATCCCGCGGAGTGGCTCGAAATCCTCTCCCACGACAGTGCCTATAATTCAACAACGGGCTATGTCACCGAAATCAGAGTGGGCAATTTCAAGGTCAAGGGCAACGCTTTCAGATGCTATGTCCTCGACTTCAAGCTCCGTTCCCATTGCTTCACATTTGAATATAAGGCATAACAAAAAAGCTGTCTCCCGCGAGACAGCTTTTTTAATTCGTAATTCGCATTCCGAATTATCATATCTCCTGCGCAACAACGGTTATAACGGTCATGTCATCATAATTATCGCCGCATTTTGTTTTTGCCGTTTCAAGCAGGCTTTCCGAAAAAGCCGTTGCATCCGGACCGCCCGAAAAGCTCTTTATTTCTTCTTTTATACCGATTGTTCCGCATCCCGTAATGCCGTCGCTGACCATAACGAGGGTATCGCCTCCGTGCAGGCGCAGGGTATACCGGCTGAACTTCACCTTACTGAGAATTCCGAGCGGAGTTGAAGGGATTTCGACGCATTTCACCCTTCCCGAAGCCGTATAAAACGACGGTGCGGCACCTGCTTTGAGGAGAGTTGTGTCACCCGTGAATAGGTCGATTTCGGCAACGTCGAGGGTGGAGAGAGATTCATCGTCGGACTTTACGGAAAGTGCGGAATTTGTGATGCTCAGCGCAGTGTCGGGACTTATTCCCGCCTTGATAAGACGGGAGAAAAGCTCCACGGTCATTGCCGAATCAATTGCCGCCCTGCCTCCCGTTCCCATGCCGTCGCTGAGGATTATATATGCCTTAGATTCGGTCTGAAAGCACTCAAAATAATCGCCGCACAGCTTCTTTCCGCCGCAGCTCGAAACCGCTGACCCGAGTCGGATTTTATATATTTCTTTTCTTGAAAACACAAGCTCTCTGCCCTGCTTGTGTTCTTTTATTTCAGGGGGAAGAAACTCCGCTTCAAGCTCCCTTGAAAGCTCCGCCGTAAGACGGGAAAGGCTTGTGGAAACGGGAATTTCTTTCACAATGCAGGTAAGCTTTACCGCACCCGACGGCGGTGAAACACAGCTTACGGAAACCACCTCAAAGCCGTTATCGGAAAGCACCGAAGCGGCTGTTTTTTCTTTTCCGAAAAGGATTCTCGCACCTTGTCCGATTTCGGTTGAAAGCTCTTCGAGAAGCTTTGAAATCCAGTCAAACTGACCGCAGGCAAGCTCCCTGTTTCTTGCGGAATTTGCCTGCATGATGCCGAGAGCCTTTGTGCCCGAATACGCCTTGTTGAAGCTGTCCGCAATTCTCGGAACACTCGGACATTTGGTGTTGAAATTCGCCGAAAAATCCGACGGAGTGACGGTTGAACCCTCTGAAAGCTTTTTGAGAATTTCCGAAAATTCGCCCTCTTCGGGGCAAAACGTGTTTTTCAGCGGACAAGCCGAACAAACCCTCTCTCTGACCCTCATACAGACAAGCTCATCGTTTGCGGGAGAAAGAGCGTCTATTCCTTCAGAAACCTTGGCAACGCACTCCGAAACCGAACCGATTGCACGGGATGCTTCAAGCAGTCTGCTGCCTGCCGCACCGAATTCGGAGCTGATTCTTCTCACTCCCGGACCGACTATATTGCTCCTCATTTTCGTGAGCTTTGAAGAAGGTACAGCCGCAAAAATAACCGCTGCAGATGCTGCTTCCGCAAAAACCGCAATTCCCTCCGATGTGCCGTCAATGAGTGCCGCAATTCCTGCCGTCAAGGAAAAAACAAGAGCGCACACAAGCTGTCCGAACCGCGAAAAAATCCCCGAAAGAAGTCCGCATATGCCGTAGCAGATGCTCAGTGCAACGCCCGTACCGGAAACTGCGATGCATCCGCCGATTGCTATGCCTGCAATGCTGCCTCCCGAACGGCTGAAAAGAAATGCGGCGGCAAGAATAACAAAGCATCCGAAAAATCTTGCAGGTCTGAATCCGAGAAGGTTTATCTCCGATGAACCGAGAAGAATCGCACACAGACTTGCAACAATGCACACCAGACTGCGGCTGTCAAGCATATAGGGACTGCGTTTTTTCTTGATGCAGTTCACCGTACCCGAAAAGAAAGTTACCGATGCAGCGCAAAGAAGGCTTGAACAGACGGTCAGCACAAGCTCGTTCACCGACGGATATTCCCAAAACATAACTGCCGTGCCGCAGGCAATGCACAGAAGAAAAACGCTCACGGTCAGCACCGTGCGGCGTTTTTTATAGATTCCCAGGCGGTCGAGAGCGAACACAACGGCGCAGATTCCTGCCTGAGGAATCAGTGCATTGAGCATATCTCCGCCCGAAAGACGGAAAACCGCACCGATAATTCCGCCGAGCGATGCAAAAAGCAGCTCATATCCCGTGCAGGCGGCGGCAAGACCTATGTTGAACGGCACTCTGAGCGACAGAAGTCCTGCGCCCGAGAGAATGATTCCGCCGAGAAAATAACCCGTTGCGGTGAGAATTTTCATGCCCTTTTCCCACAGCCTGTCCGCCGTGTCATATTCAGTATATATTTTTGTTTTTTCCATGGTTTTTACGTCCTTTCTGTTTTCCGACAATACACAAAGTCTGATATTACGGTGTGATTTATGGTTGTTAGTGTTTCGGACGGATAATATCCGCCCCTACGGTGAAGTTTTGAGTTTTATTCCGTCTGCGACGGAGTGATATTGTTGCTTTGCAACAGTGGTATTTTATTCGCTTATAAACTTGCGAAGCAAATACCACTTGACGAAGTCAAATATCACTGCGAAGC
>JAZSNQ010000277.1:0-8821 GCA_045536515.1 Acutalibacteraceae bacterium
TTATACCCTTTCACCCACATATTCCGTATGTAAGAACCACGGCTATATCGCAGGCGAGGTTTATACCTGCCCCGAATGCGGTGAAACAACAGAGGTTTACAGCCGTATCACAGGCTACTACAGACCCGTTCAGAACTGGAATGACGGTAAGTCACAGGAATATAAGGAACGCAAGGTGTATAATATCGCTGCTTCCGATATTTCAAAGCATAAAAAGCAGGCATCGGCATTGAAGGCAAATCTGGATGATTTTGATGATTTCGGCTGCGGTCTTGCGGATGGTCTTTATCTCTTCAAAACAGCAACCTGCCCCAACTGCAAAGTAGCTCTTTCGCTTCTCGGCAAGGCAGAAATCGCTGTTCAGGAGCTCATGGCATATGAAAACGAAGCTCTTGCAATGCAGCTCGGCGTTAAGCAGGCACCCACACTCGTTGTTGTTTCAAACGGCGAAGCTGTGAAGTATGCAGGTGTTTCCGAAATTAAAAAATTCATTGAAGCTGCAAAGGGTGCAGCTGTATAAAATGTGACAATATAAGGTGACATTATAATGTATGATATAATTGTTATCGGTGCAGGGCCTGCGGGATTAACCGCAGCGCTCTATGCACTGCGAGCAGATAAAACTGTTCTCGTTCTCGAAAAAGCAACCTTTGGCGGTCAGATAACTTTTTCACCGCAGATTGAAAATTATCCCGGATTTGCCAAAATGAGCGGCAATGAATTTGCGGATAAGCTTGTTGACCAGGTTATCAGTCAGGGCGCGGATATCGAAATGGAAACCGTAACCGGAATCCGTGACAACGGTGACACCAAAACCGTTATAACCGAAGACGGCGAGCATGAAGCAAAGGCTGTTATCATTGCAACGGGCGTTAAGCACAGACAGACAGGGCTTCCCAACGAAAATGAGCTTGTCGGTGAAGGCATTTCCTACTGTGCTGTTTGTGACGGTGCTTTCTTCAAGGGACAGACCGTAGGTGTTCTCGGCGGCGGCAACTCCGCTTTGCAGGAGGCTGTTCTTCTTTCCGAAGGATGCGAAAAAGTCTATGTTATCCAGAATCTTGATTATTTCACGGGCGAAGCAAGACTTGTTGAAAAGCTCAGGGAAAAGGATAATGTTGAGTTTATAATGGGAACTGTTATTTCTTCACTCAACGGAGACGGCTCTCTTGAAAGTCTGACTCTCCGTAAGGAAGCTGACGCAAGTGAATCCGAACTCAAGGTCAACGGTCTTTTCGTTGCAATCGGTCTTATTCCCAATAATTCAATGTTCGCAGATATTGCGGGTCTTGATGAATGGGGATATATAGACTCCGATGAAAGCTGTCTTACAAAGACCGAGGGCGTGTTTGTTGCAGGTGACTGCCGCAAAAAGCAGATAAGACAGATAACTACCGCAGCCGCAGACGGCTCTGTTGCCGCACTTGCAGCTTGCAGATATATTGATTCAAAATAAAAATTATCTCCTCTGCCTTTATGACAGAGGAGATTTTTGCGTCTATAAAATTACTTTTTCAGGCATTCCGTTATTTTCTCTTGACTTATCCGCAAGGAAAACAACGAGATGTCCCGAGAGTGAGTCGGTGATTGATGTGCATGAAACGGAGAGTTCTTCGCCTCTTGCGTAGGCAACAAAATCTCTCACAAGGTCAAGGTCGCCGCCACCGTGGGTATCGTCACCGATTTTCAAATCGTAAACCGTGTCTTCATGCTCGCAGCCGGGACGGGGGTCAATCTTTGAAAGGGTAAATCTTGCTTTTTCAAAATCTCCCTTAATAACACCCTTTGTGCCTGTTATGTGAATGGTTCTTGTGCCGCTGCTTGTACCGCCTACCATGTTGTGAGTGCCCGTTGCTCCGTTTTCAAACATAACGCTGACGGTCTGATGGTCAACAACATTGTTGTCACTCTTATATGCGCAAACGCCGTAGGGGCTTGTTTTGAGAAGCTCGATTTTATCTTCTATTGTGGGATTTTCAAGATGTTCAAGAGCATCCCAGACATAGAATGACCATCTGTCGGGGTGGTCAATATAAATTCGCTTTGCAGAGTAAAGACATTCATCAACAAGAGGACAGTCAACCAAGCATCTTGTACCCGAATTCTCGGGTGCATTTTCTTTTATAAACTGTTTGTTGCATCCGAAGCTTGAAACAAGAGCAGGTTTTGTTTCGCTCATAAGCCACATCATGATGTCAATGTCGTGACAGCATTTTGCAAGAAGCATAGAGCTGTGGCATTTTTCGGAGTTGTTCCACTTGCCTCTTACATGGCTTGTTGACATATGATGATAGCTGACAAATTCGCTTGTCTGAATGCTGATTATTTCGCCGATTTCACCCGCCAGAATCAAATCTTTAATTTTTCTGTAAAAAGGTGCATAGCGGAGAACAAAGCAAACCATAACCTTTCTGCCGTATTTCTCTGCAGCTTCAACAAGCTCCCTTGCTTCTTCTTCATTAACGGAAAAAGGCTTTTCAAGAAGCACATCATAACCTGCTTTGAGAAGAGGTATGGTTGTTTTAACGTGGACATGGTCCATTGTTCCGTTTATGACGGCATCGGCAAATTTCGGAGCTTCCGCAAGTTCTTCTGCTGTATTAAAACATCTTTCAGGCGGAATATTATAAAGCTTTGCAATAGAATTTCTGCGGTTTTCGTCGGGGTCGGCAACTCCGACTATTTCCATTTTATCGCTTTCGATATTTGCAAGATTTGCGTAAGTCAGACTTCTGTGACCTCCGCCTACAATTATTGTTTTCAAGGGTTTAAGTTCCATATTTATACGCTTTCGTTAATTGAAATTTTGATTTCGTTATTCTTTTCGGACATAATTTCGTTCAATTCATGTCTTCTCTGCATAAGCTCGGAATACATCTGATTTCTGAGATTTCCCGAAAGGGGATAGAGGAATTTCGGAATTACGGCAAGAATACCCGTTATCTGCGGAATACCCGTGCAGAGAGCAAACAGCCACCATTTTGTTTTGTCCGACTGTGTACCTACCGTAATGCCCTGAGTATAACCGATTCCGTCAAGAATAAGGCTCTTTATTGATGTCATGGCAACATTCTGTATTTTGGTTATCAGGTTTCGTGCAACGCCGATTGTCGCTTCAACTCTGTAACCGTTTTTCCATTCACAGTAGTCCATCGCTTCATTATAAAGCTCCGCTTTGACAACTTTTCTGATGCCGAATGCCCATTTGTCAAACCACGCTTGAACACCGAAAAGAATACACATGAGCAAACGCTTTTCGTAGTTCTTGTTTATCGACCCGATAATGAACAACAGAATTACCCAGAAGCGAGTGTAAAGGTCTTCAAATACCCAGATAGCCTTTGTTGAAAAACGCTCTCTGATTGGCTTTACAAAGCCGTAGCTGAGTGTACCGTTGATTCCTGAAGGAAGATTGAGTATCGTCAGAAGCGAAGCTGAACCGAGAACATCAATAAAATAGTTCGTGTTGCTTGAACCTACGCTGAAGCCTCCGAGAAAATCGGATATTGTTATAAGAAGAACGGGGTAGTTGTTTATAACCGCCTTAAGTCCTTGTTTAACGCTCGGCGCTTCGATTGACTGCATGACTCTTTCTCTTGATACAAAGAAGAAATAAAGAGTGAATGCACATGATATAATGCTTGTTCCCAGCCCCATGGCAAGGAAAACATTTTCAAGCTTCCATTTAAGTATGCCGTTGTTGATAAGGTCGATGAGAACACCCATTATGTAATTCGGCATATCTTCACCCATGAAACCCGTAAGAAGCTCTGCTAAAGTTATGAGCCGCGCACGGTCATTCGGGTGAGGTGTTACGGTTGTCATGTAACCGGATTTTGCTATGCTTGTGAATGTGCCTGCCGTTTCATTTACAACATTGAACGCAAAATAGTAAATAAGCTTCGGCAGATGAGTTCCCGATGTACCGGGAAAAATAAAAGGTATGAACCAATAAAGTGCACCAAGAAGAGTTATGGGAATCTGGAATGCAACCAGATACGGTCTGAATTTACCCCATCTTGTTCTTGTTTTGTCAACAATTGTGGCGATTATCGGATCGTTGATAATATCCCATGCACCAGTGAAAAGGCTGACAAGCGCATTTGTTTTGAAGTCAATTTTAACAACATCCCATATGAAACGGTCTGTGTATTGACCGATGTTGAATGCATTTGAAAAGTCGTTAAGCAGATATGCAAAAGTTTCTTTTGCTCCGACATATCTTCGGTCATAGACCTTGAATTCGGAAACCTGCCTTTCGGGAGTTTTTTCTAAACCGGAATTCAATTTAACGCCCCCTTAAATAATAATGAAAGAAACAAAGGCTTTGCAGATAAACCGCAAAGCCAGTTGAATCATTAAAGATTTTTGACTGCATCCTTAAGTGCTGCCATTTCTTCCTTGCTGAGGGTTACGCCCTTGCCCATCTTTTCATGGTCGGGTGCCCATTCACGGATATCATACTTGGGGTCTCTTCCGTTCCAGCTGATGAGGTTGAGTTCTTTTGTCCAACCCTTGGGATTTTCGGAAAGAACTGCTACGGATTCAACTATTTCATAAGTAAATTCGGGCATGATGCTGCTCCTTTCATATTTTTACATTTTTATTATAATATATAAAAATAAAAAAGTAAATATATATTTTAAATTTTTTTATAAAAAAGAAAAGACTTTCAGGTAATAATGCGGACATGTATCGAATATATTTAAATTGAAATAATTATCAAGGAGAGGTAAATATGAACCTGAGTAATGAAACTATGAAAATCGGTTTTTGCGAAACCGTTTTAGAAGCACCGGCAGAACAGTCGCTCGAAGCCGATATCAGTCTTCCTGATTATTGTCCCGAAATTCAGCGCATTTTAAAATGTACCGTAGTTCCCGCAATAACGGGAGTGCAGAATAATTCGGGAAGAGTTACTGCTGATATAAATGCGGTTGTCAGAATTCTGTATGTGGGCGATAACGGGAAGATATCGGGATATGAACAAAGCTATCCCGTTCAAAAATTCGTTGAATCTTCAAAGATAACTTCCGATTCCGCCGTAAACGTAACCGTAAAAACAAATTATGTGAATTGCAGAGCGGTAAATCCGAGAAGGATTGATATAAGAGCGATGCTCGGTTTTGTATTTAAAGCTGTAAAAAAACGCGATGAAGAAATACTTTGTTCGTCAAGCGGTGCGGGAATTCAGACACAGATGAGCGAGATGAATTTTGCTTCTCTGACAGGTGTTTGTGAAAGAGCTTTCAATATCGGAGAAGCTGTCGAAATTCCGAACGAAAAAAATGCCGTGTCGCAGATTGTGAATATTTCAGCCTGTGCAGTTTCAACAGAAACGAAAATAATCAATAACAAAGCTTTGATCAAGGGCGAATGTGCGGTTAAAATATATTATATCGGTGAAGAAAACGGTGCCGTTGATTCCGTTGAACATTCAATGCCGATAAGTCAGATTGTTGAGCTTGACGGTATAAACGAAAATTCACTCAGCGCATTGAGACTTAATGTGTGTTCTTGTGAAGGTACGCTTAAGGCTGATACTTCGGGTGAAATGCGTCTCATAGAGCTTAACGCAAGACTTTCGGCTTATATTGCTGCTTTTGAAGAAACCCCGATAACGCTTATCACCGATGCATACTCAACAGATTATGAAGTCAGAAACACTCCGAAGAGCATTGAGATTCTTGATTTTAACGGGAAATTCGATACTTCATTCACAAACAAGGTTGTTCTCGAAAGCATCGGAGTGAGTGTTGACTGTGTACTTGCTGTCTGGTGCAGTGATTTACACTATAGTTTTTCTGCAAAAGAAGACAAATGTGCAGTTTCGGGAACATATCTTGCAACCGTTGTTTACAGAGACTCTGAAAATCAGGCAGGCGTTATACAAAAACCCGTTGATTTTGATAATACTGTCAAAATGAACGAAAAAGCAGACCGAATAGTGTGTCATGCAGATGTTCAGATTTCGGGATGTTCGTGTGTTGTTACAGGAGAAAGCAGACTTGAACTCAAAACAGAAATCCTCATGTCGGGTATTGTTTTTTCGGGTTCTGTAAAAAAATATATCGGTTCAATAGAAATATCGGGCGAAAATGACAGAAGAGAAAAAAACTGTGCCCTTACAATTTATTTTTGTGAAAAAGGAGAAAGCTTCTGGGATATCGCAAGAAGATACGGCACAACGGTGGAGGCTGTTATGAGAGAAAATAATACCGACAGCGATATAACCGAAAAGGAAGGTATGCTTCTTATTCCGGGAGTATAAATTAATTTGTGTGAGAAAAAATAAAACCGTGATATTAATTGCGAAAGGAAATCGTATATGAAAATATTTGATATTACGGGAGACAGCTTTACAAATGAAGTTGAAAATTATAAAGGTACGGTTCTGATTGATTTTTTTGCCGATTGGTGTACGCCCTGCAAAATGCTCTCGCCGATAATTGAAGATGTAGCGTGGAAAACAGGCGGAAGGGTTAAGGTGTGCAAGGTAAATGTTGAATCAGAAAAAGAGCTTGCCGAAAAATTCGGAATCATGAGCATACCGACACTTGTTGTTATGAAAAACGGAAAGGTAAGAAACAGAAGTATCGGAGTGACCGGCAAAAAAGCAATAATGGATATGCTTGAATAACAGTATTCGATTTTAGACAAAACACCGGATTTGTATAGCTCGTATTTATTGACAAATCTATGAAATATAATGTATAATTTGCTCAACAGTAAAACTGTAATAAAATAGGAGGATATTATAATGGAATTTGTAACAGAAATTCTTGCAATGGTTGAGCAGATTCTTGCTTATTTCAAGGAAGCAGATGCAGCAGCGGTTGTGGAAATCGTTAAGAACGCTCTTGCGGCAATTCTCGGAGATGTTGCTCTTTAATTTGTGAAAGAAACCGGTACAGCTTCGGCTGTGCCGATTTTTTTATGTTCTTAGTCTTGAAATACAATGATTATTCTGTTAATATATACGTAATAAATTATAAAGGATGATAATAATGGCAAAGTGTAAGGTTATTTCACACAGAGGTGCAAATCTTGATGCGCCTCAGAATACCATTCCTGCATTTGAACGTTCGCTTGAAATCGGTGTTGACGGATTTGAAACCGACATACATCTTTCTTCAGACGGTGTTCCCGTGATATGTCACAACTATACAATAGATGAAACCTCAAACGGCACGGGTGAAGTAAAAACCATGACCTATGATGAACTCCGCAGTTACGATTTCGGTTTATGGTTCAATGAAAAATTCAAAGGAACAAAGCTTCCTTCTGTTGAGGAATTTCTTACCCTTTGCGAAAATGCCGATATTGAGATTATGAATATTGAGATAAAACCTCCTCTTGACGGTGACATGACAATTGTTGCCAAAACAATAGATGCGGTCAAGGCACACGGCTTATTTGATAAGCTTCTTATTTCAAGCTTCAGTGCCGATGTTCTTGTTGAATGCAAAAAAGTTGACCCGAAATGCAAAACAGGTTATCTTTATGCACCTAACAAAAAGCATTGCTATACACATATGCTTTTCGGTTATGTTGAATTTGCAAAGAAGATAAAAGCCGATTATCTTCATCCTCATTTTCTTTCCGTTAACAGAAGGTATGTCCGCAGACTTCATAAAAACGGAATCGGAATCAATGTCTGGACTGTTGACAAAGAAAAAACTGCACGCAAGCTTATAAAGCTTGGTGTGGACGGTATAATTACCAATGACCCGATAATGGTCAATAAGCTTATCTCCGGATGATAAAATGTTTTTTTGAGTTGTAAAAATAAGAGTTGTATTTAAGGTGGTAAAATTGAATATTAAAAAAGTTGTATCAATTGTACTTTGCGTATTGATTGGTTTGTTTTCTTTTTCTCAATTTGCATTTGCTGCTGAAAAAAGAAATGATTATCCGATTGTAATGGTCCACGGTCTGATGGGATGGGGAGAGGCTGACGGTGTTAACAGTATTATTCCTTATTGGGGAACTCTCTGCGGCAATATTCCTCAATATCTTCGCAGTCAGGGATATGAAGTGTATACTGCAACTACAGGCGGTCAGAGTTCTGTTTGGGATCAGACCTGTGAATTATATGCACAGCTTACAGGAACAAGAGTTGACTACGGTGAAGCACACTCTCAAGAACACGGGCATTCACGCTACGGTCGAACATATAAAGAACCTCTTTGCCCTTCTTTCGGTAAGGATAAAATTCATTTGTACGGCTACAGTCTCGGCGGTGCAATTGCAAGACTTCTCGCATCGCTTCTTGAATACGGTTCTCCTGAAGAATTTGCTTCCTGCGATAATCCGTCAGAGCTTTTCAAAGGAGGAAAGGGTCATTATATCTTTTCCGTAACTACAGCTTCTGCACCTCACGGCGGAACACTCATTCTTGACAGGAACGGTAGTTTTTTAATAAATGCTCTTATTGAGTTTATTTATGTTTTCTGGGGTTTAATCGGAAATTCTCCGCTTCGTTCTTTTTGGGACATACAGTTTGAACAGTTTGGTTTTACTGATTTTCCTGATGACTGTATGGATGGAAAGTTCAGTTTTGAAACTGTCCGAAATATTCTTGATTCGGAAGACTGTGCTTTTTATGATCTGACAATAGAAGGTGCAGCGCAAGTCAACGAAAAAATTGAAATAGTTGAAGATATATATTATTTCTCGTTTACGTCCGAAAGCGTTTATGAGAATCCTTTGAACGGAAAATATTATCCGGATATATTTATGAATCCGTTTTTGCTTATGACGTCGGGTATAATTTCCGGTTTTGAAACAGGTGAAAGTCGGAGGCCAAGCGGTCTTAGGA
>JAZSNQ010000285.1:0-3675 GCA_045536515.1 Acutalibacteraceae bacterium
GAATACTTCCCGAAAAGGATGTTGACTGCTCCCATCCCGATAATGTAGGCAGACTTTCAATCGGCAACGGTGAGCTTGTACCCTGCACTCCGATGGGCATGGTGAAGCTTCTTGAATATGAAAACATAGACCCCACAGGAAAACACTGCGTTATTATCGGCAGAAGCGATATCGTGGGAAAACCCATGGCAATGCTTATGCTTGCAAGAAATGCAACCGTTTCAATCTGCCATTCAAAAACGGTCAATCTTGCGGAAATAACAAAGCAGGCAGATATTCTTGTTGCTGCAGTCGGTATTGCAAAATTTGTTAAAGCTGACATGGTCAAGGAAGGCGCAATCGTTCTTGATGTCGGCATGGACAGAGATGAAAACGGCAAGCTTTGCGGTGATGTTGATTTTGACGAAGTCAAAGAAAAGGCTTCGTTCATCACACCCGTACCCGGGGGAGTAGGCCCGATGACAATTGCAATGCTTATGAGAAACACTCTCACGGCTGCAAAGATGCAGAATAATTTGGTACTCGACTAACTCTCATGCAAATCCGATGATTCAGGTGACAAACCAACAGGTTATGGTTGCTTAATTGAGGGGGTTATTATGGAGAAGTTATTATTAATAATAGTAAGTGCTATGCCACTAACAGCATTATCTTTGGCCGTTTATAAACTTATTGTTAAAAAGAAGCAAAACAAATCAATTTTAGCAAACACAATTTTAATTGCTTTTCTTTCTTTATTTATTTTGTTCCCGGCAATAAGCTTATTCATAGACGGTTTGCTCTTTTTTATGGTGATAATCACAGAGTATTATATATTATCCATTCTGATTCCTTTGAGTGCCTTTATTTTTTTAGTTTTATTGGTTGTGAAAAAAACAAAGTTAAACCCTACAAAAAGAAAAACAGTTGTGAGTATTATTTTTATATTACTACTGACTGTCATGGTTTGCTTTGGTATATTTTCCGGTGTTTTTATTGATGCTATGAACTGGATTATTGGAGGACCAACTATTTAATAAACCCCAAGTCCAATTATGCATAGGCCCGATGACAATTGCAATGCTTATGAGAAACACTCTTACATCCGCAAAAATACAGAATAATTTATAAGGAGATATATAAGATATGGAAAGAAAACTTTACAGAAGCAGAACTGACAAAAAGCTTTTCGGCGTACTCGGCGGATTGGCAAAATATTTCAATATAGATGCAACAATTCTCAGAATTATCTATGTTCTTCTTTCCCTTTTTGTGCTTGGAAGTCCCATTATTATTTATCTTATTGCAGCACTTATTATTCCGGAAGAACCCGAAAACACAGAGTATCAGCAGGCAAATTATGAGCCTGTTGACAAAAACTGATTTTTTTCAAAAAACTATAAAAAAAGATTTGACAACATTTGAATGTTGTGCTATAATTTTTCATGCCGCATATTCGGGGCGGGTGAGTTATGCCCAAAAACGGATTTATCCGTGCCTCCGGTAACCCACTTATAAGAGTTACGAGAATAGCGAGTCTAAAAGAAAAGGATGAATTCCGATGTACGCAATTATTGAAACAGGCGGCAAGCAGTACAAGGTTGAAGCCGGCGATGTTATCTACATCGAAAAGCTTGGCGCAGAAGAAGCAAGCGAATACACCTTTGATAAGGTTATCGCTGTCGGAACCGATGACGGTATCACCGTTGGTGCTCCCTATGTTAAGGGCGCAAGCGTTTCCGCAAAGATTGTCAAGAACGGTAAAGCAAAGAAAGTTATCGTTATGACCTACAAGCCCAAGAAGAACTCCAAGAGAAAGATGGGCCACAGACAGCCTTACACTAAGGTTGAAATCTCTGCTATCAACGCATAAGTTCTTTCCCTATGATAAGGGTCAAGTTCTTAGTCGGTAACAGACAGCTTGCAGGGTTTGAAATCAGAGGTCATGCAGATTTTGCCGATATCGGTGAAGACATAGTCTGTGCTTCGGTTTCTTCGGCGGCATTCATGGCGGCGAACACAATAACCGAAATCATCGGTGCAGATACCGATGAAAATGCAGACAGCGGAGCAATGTCACTCAGGGTTAAAGAACCTTGCGAAAGAACCGAGACGGTTCTGAAGGGACTCAAGCTTCATTTAACGGAGCTTTCAAAGCAGTATCCCGATAACATCAAAATTATCTACGGAGGTGTAAAGAATGCTTAAGATAAACATTCAGCTTTTCGCTCATAAGAAAGGTATGGGTTCAACCCGTAACGGCCGTGACTCAGAATCAAAGAGACTCGGTGCAAAGAGAGCTGACGGTCAGTTTGTTCTTGCAGGTAACATCCTTGTAAGACAGAGAGGTACTCACATCCATCCCGGCAACAACGTTGGTAAGGGTTCAGACGATACTCTCTTCGCACTTATTGACGGTACAGTTAAGTTCGAGCGTATGGGCAAAGACCGCAAGAAGGTCAGCGTTTACGCAGTTGAGCAGTAATTTACGGTAAAAATCAAGGACACAGTCAGACGGCTGTGTCCTTTTTGCTGTTGTTCTTCTGTGACTCTCAAACATTTGCCTTAATAAACACATCATCTTTTCCAATGTATTTATTGTTAATTCGCCATTTTATTTTTTGAGCTTTTATATAAGTTACAAAATTATTGTTATATAACTCTTGGTAGTTTTCTTTGAAGTCCGAATTATCAAACCATACAAAGCAATCGTTTTCAATTGCGATGTAGGAACTCATTATTATTCCGTCATAAGTTTCATCGGTTGGGTTCAGTCTCATACATGATATTTTTTCAAACATCATTTCAATTGTATTTGGTCCGATTTGACTTTGAATAATCAAATGAATTTGTCTTTTACTATTTACGGCAGCCATTGAACTGTTATCATTAACATACATACCGGACAAGTATTTGAATTCTTTTAAACAACTGTCGTGGAAAAAATAAACTTTGCTCATGAGAAAGTCAATATCTTTTTGATTATTAATCTCTATCCATTGATTGCTCAAAATGAAGCCCCCTTATTTTATAAGTTAAAAGTGTAGTTTATTCTTTTATTTCAAAACCTCTTTCAGATAGATACCCGTATATGATTTCTTGCATTTTGCAACTTCTTCGGGTGTGCCTTGTGCAACGATTTTGCCGCCGCCGTTGCCGCCCTCGGGACCGAGGTCGATTATATGGTCGGCAACCTTTATAACGTCAAGATTGTGCTCGATAACAATAACCGTGTTGCCCTTATCAACAAACTTCTGAAGAACATCAATCAGTCTGTGAACGTCGGCTGTGTGAAGTCCCGTTGTGGGTTCATCAAGAATATAAACAGTCTTACCCGTTGACTGTCTTGCAAGCTCTGTTGCAAGCTTGACTCTCTGTGCCTCACCGCCCGAAAGAGTGGTTGCAGGCTGTCCGATTTTGATATATCCCAAACCGACATCATAAAGTGTTTTGATTTTGCGGTGGATTTTCGGTATGCTTTCAAAGAAATTCATGCCTTCTTCAACTGTCATAACAAGAATATCGGCAATGTTTTTGCCCTTGTAATGCACTTCAAGGGTTTCTCTGTTGTATCTTTTGCCCTTGCATACCTCGCAGGGAACATAAATATCGCTCATAAAATGCATTTCGATTTTAACAATGCCGTCACCCTGGCAAGCTTCGCATCTGCCGCCTTTGACGTTGAACGAAAAACGG
>JAZSNQ010000273.1:0-13225 GCA_045536515.1 Acutalibacteraceae bacterium
ATCAGAGTTGTGACACCCTCATGAAGATTGGGGCCGCTGCCTATAACAGCCGCAACTTTGCCGCCGCGTTTTTTTACTTCAACAACCTTTTCGATTGCGGTATTCAAAAATTCTTTTGTTTCATCGGGAAGTGCCTGATAAAGTTGTTCAACCAAAGCGGATGATGCCATAGTCATTTCTCCTGTTCAAATTGATTTAGAATATTTTATTTGATTTTTTTGCCGAAGCAAGCATCGTCGTGGTCGAGTGACAAAAGCTCAAAATCGTATTTTTTGTAGAAATTTACAGCTCTTTCGTTCCTCGGACCGCAGGTAAGGCAAACGCCCGGAATGCCTTTTTCGGCAAGATGGTTACAAAGAGTGTCAATGAGCTTGCCTCCCATTCCCATTCTCTGATATTCGGGAAGAATATCAATATGAAAGTGTGCGGGATATTCGTCTTTAAATCTTTCCTGGGCATTGTATGCGGTTGACGCCCATTCGTATCTGTCATCACCAAAGCTGTCTGAAAGAGGAAGATAGTCCCTGTCAAAAATTTCTTTGAATCTGTCAAAATTTTCGGCACAGATTATGTAACCCACTGCTCTGCCGTTATCATCAAGAACATAGCAATTTTCAGGCTCGTGCTCGATATAGTAGTTGCAGAAAGTGTTATGATAAAACTGTCCGGTCAGAAAATTCGGGACTTCTTCGGGTCCCTCGCTGTTGTGACAAACAAAGTGCACGTCATCACGGTCTTTTTCATCGTATTTTCTGATGGATAACATTAAATTTCACCACCCTCAATCCGGTTTATAAAAACAGACTATCATAAAACTTTAAAAAAAGCAAGAAATTACTTGAATTTTTTTGAAATAAGTGTATAGTAAAGATATACAGTTTTTCGGAGGGATGTTAATGAATTTTAAGGACAGTTTCACAAAAGCAGCGGTAAAAGCTCTGATAAATTCAATTGTTTCAACTATGCCGAAGAAATGCTTTACAACGCAGGAAAACTCAGATGAATTCATGCTTACCGGTAATGAAAAGTTTTCATCCGTTCCCGGTAAAAAATGGACCTGCGGTTTTGGTAAAGAATCATATACCCCTGCCGATTATGACACAAAAACATACTATATTGCGGGCTATGATTCAAACAACCCCGTAAAGGGAGTGCTTGATGACCTGTATGCAAGAGCTGTTTATCTTGATGATAACAGAGGTGACGGCGGTGCGGTTTTCTGCGCACTTGATTGCGTGGGAATAAGCAGAAAAGATATAAATGACATAAGAAAACTTGTTATTGAAAGCGGCAGACTCGGAAAAGTCAAATCAATTAATATTTCTTCAACCCATACTCATGCAGGAATTGACACCCAAGGTCTTTGGGGCGAAAAGATTTATAAAAGCGGCAAAGACAAAGCCTTTGTGGATAATCTGAAAAAAATGGCGGCTCAGGCTATCATTGCGTCATTTGAGAACAAAAAAGACGGAAGAATTTTTATGGGTTATTCTCCTGTTGAAGATATGCAGGCAGATGTAAGAACTCCCGAAACCTTTGATAAAAATCTCACAAGATTCCGTTTTTCACCCGACGATAATTCAGGCGACATTTATATTGTGAATTTTGCTTCACACGCTGAATTGCTCGGCACAACATCGCTTGTCAGCGCCGATTTTCCCGCATATCTTATTAAGGAAATTGAGGATAATGTTCCTTGTTCAAATGCTGTTTTCTTTAACGGTGCAATAGGCGGTATGGTTTCCGCAAAAGAAATAAAGAAGGTCTACAGAGATTCAATTGACTGCGAAGCATATATGAAGGGTTTTGGCAGGCGATTGGGCGAAATTGCTCTTTCCGTAAGTAGTGAAACGGAGCTGAAGCCCATTCTAAACATAAAATCCAAGGGCATTGTCGTTCCCGGCGATAACACAGTTCTTATTCTTGCAAGATATCTCGGTGTTCTCAACAACGATATCGGAAGAACAAAGAAAAGGAGCAGGGCTTGCATTTATTCTGAAGTGGGTTATATGGAACTCGGCGATAAGGATGTTGCCGTATTTCTTATTCCGGGCGAGCTTTTTCCCGAGCTTTACAACGGAGAATTTCTCACGGAAAAAGACAGTGCAAACCACAGACGATCAAGTTATAAAAAAGTTCTTGCCGATATGACAGACTGCAAGCACAAATTTGTTATCGGTCTTTGCAATGATGAGCTGGGTTATATTGTTGCAGAAAATGATTTTCTCTTGAACGAAGCATTGCCGTATATCAATAAAGCAACCGACGATATGGACAGAGACCACTATGAGGAAACAAACTCAACAGGTCCGGAAACGGGAAGAATTATTCTTGATGAAACGGAAGACCTTATTAAATCTGCATTTAATTGATAAATAAAACATTATATAAGGAGATGAAAAAAATGAAAAAAACCTTCAGTTCTTTTATCGCAATTCTTCTTGTGTTTATCGTTCTCTTTTCCGCAAATTCAACGGTAGCTTATGCCAAGGGTGAACCTGACGGTCCGATATATACCGTTACAGATGTTCTCGGTGGTATAGTTGACGGTGCAATTAAATTGTTGGGGTTATTATGTCCGACACCCGACTATCCGACGGTTGAGGAATATTTTTCGTCGGAGAGCGAAAATTTCTATGAAGGAACAAAGGATTTCATCGATACTGCTGCTGACGGAGCAAAATGGTCGCTCGGTTTCGGCAAAGAAAGCATTGTCCCCGATAATCTTCGTGACGGAAGCAAAAAGTATTACACGGGCGGATATTTTACGCAAAAGGTAAACGGTGTTTTTGATGATCAGAAAGCTGTTGCAATTGCTCTTAACGACGGTTCGGGAAGAGGAACAACGATCTTTGCTTCAATTGACGGCATCGGAGTAAATAACGGCGATGTTCGTGCCATCAGAGCTGCAGTTGAGCAAAAGCTCAAAGAAAAAGGTGTTGACAGTGACATCAATGCAATTAATATAAATGCAACGCACTGTCATACGGTTATTGACACTCAGGGTATTGGTCTTGACCTGCTTCCGAAAATCTTTCTCAGCTTTTTCGGCGGAGCAAAAAGGTCAATGGACACCGAGTTTCTTGGGGTAATGATTGACCGTGCTTCTGATGCAATTGTTGAGGCGTATGCAAATATGGAAACCGGCTCTCTTTTCTATTTTGAAACTGCAGGTATGGGTAAGGATGAGGAACACGGACTGTATACCGAAGACGAATATCCGTATCTCGTTAACAAAAGATATTACACAGAAGGCTATCAGCATTTGTTTGCCTGCTTCAAGTTTGTTCCCGACAATGAAGCTTCCACACCCACAATTTTCACAAACATAGGTGCGCATCCGACTATTGTTGATGAAACCACCAATCTCCTTTCCGCAGATTTTCCGGCTTTTATGGAAGAAAAAATCAATGAAGCAGGAATGAATTTTATGTTTATCCAGGGTGCACAAGCACCTGTTTCTGTCAATAAATGGGCGGATGTTCCTGTATCAACCGTTGGTGAGGTTGATACAAAAATCGCTGTTAATCCCACTGCGGAAGAATACAAGACAGCTATTCTTTACGGCTATGAATATGCAAGGCTTATATTGGAAGCTCAGGATAACGTAAAAGAAATTGAACCAATACTCAATGTCAAAATGACCGAGTATACAGTTAATCTTGACACAGGTCTTTTCGGCTACGGTGCAACAGAAGGCTTCATCGGTACAACAACTGTAAAGGATTCTTCAAGCATAACCGGTTATTCAATTGTTACCGAAGCAGGATACATAGAAATAGGAAAAGATATCGTTTTGATTACTGCTCCCGGTGAAATTGTTCCTCAGCTTATTTATGGCAATGTCGTTTCGGCGGAAGACTCATATTGCGGTACGGAATGGACTTATGAACCAACCGCAACGCTTATTCCCGAAGGAAAAACCGTTCTTGTTATGGGTCTTTGCAACGATGCAATCGGATATATACTTCCGGATAACGATTTCGCACACTTTATCACAGACTTAATCTGGGGTATAGACGGTGCAGACAAACTCTTTGGTCCATACCACAGACACTATGAAGAGATGCTTTCAGCAGGAAGTTCTGCGGGGTCAACAACCGTTTCGGTTCTTAACGAACTTGTGAAAAGTGAAAATCCGTAAAACAGACGCTCTGTATCGGCGGACACCGAACCGACAGTGTAAGCAACAAGTTTCTCGGATATTCCAATCTTACAATTGAGCTTTAAAATATACTCAATGACCCGGACAAAACATGGTTCGGGTCGTTTTAATACGAAGTCGTTTTAATACGAAAGAGGAGAAAAAATGGCAAAAAAGTTTTTTGATTATATAATCCACGGCGGAGATTACAACCCGGACCAATGGATAAGAACGCCCGAAATATGGGATGAGGATATGCGTCTGATGAAGCTTGCCCATATCAACAGCGCAACGGTCGGCGTTTTTTCATGGGCAACACTTGAACCTGAAGAAGGCGTTTATAATTTTGATTGGCTTGATACTGTGCTTGATAAAATGCATCGGAACGGTATTGCCGCAATTCTTGCCACTCCGTCGGGTGCACGGCCTGCATGGCTTGCCGAAAAATATCCCGAAGTTTTAAGAAAAGACGAAAACGGGATACGCCGCAAATTCTGTGACAGACACAATCATTGTCTTACATCTCCCGTTTACAGAGATAAGGTACGCAATATCAACAGATTACTTGCGGAAAGATACAAAAACCATCCCGCCCTGAAAATGTGGCATATTTCAAATGAATACAGCGGAGAATGCCGCTGTGAGCTTTGCAGGGAGGCTTTCAGAAAATGGCTCAGAGAATATTATCACAACGATATCGATGAGCTGAATTTCAAATGGTGGAATGCATTCTGGTCGCATTCCTTCAACGATTTTGATCAGATTAATCCTCCCGAAAAAAACGGCGAAGACAGTGCATCGGCTCTTAATCTTGCATGGCAGCGTTTTATAACCGACAGCCACATTTCTTTTTTCGAAAATGAGATTGCACCCCTGCGTGAAATCACTCCGGACATACCCGTCACAACTAACTTCATGCGAAGATACAACGGCATTGATTATCAGAAATTTGCAGAACACGTTGATCTTGTATCATGGGACAATTATCCTGCGTGGGATAAAGGTAAAAATCTTGATGAAGCACTTGAAGCGGCGTTTTTACACGATTTTTTCCGTTCATTAAAAAACGGTCAGCCGTTTTTCCTTATGGAAAGCACACCATCGCTGGTAAACTGGCAGGATGTCAACAAGCTCCCCAAATCGGGCATAAATGAGCTTGCATCAATCCAGGCTGTTGCACACGGTGCGGACAGCATACAGTATTTCCAATGGAGAAAAAGCAGAGGCGGAGATGAAAAATTCCAAGGTGCGGTTATTGACCATTGCGGACACGAAAACACAAGAGTTTTCAGAAACGTAACAAAGCTTGGAGAAGCACTTGAAAAACTGAATTCCGCTGTCGGAACCGAAACCGAAAGCAGAGTTGCAGTTATATATGACTGGGAAAACGGCTGGGCAGTCAATGTTTTCCGAGGTTATAACAACATCCGCAGAGATTATGTGAAGGAATGCATAAAATGGTATGCTCCGTTTTATAAGAGAGGCATCAGCGTTGACGTTATTTCGATGCAGGATGATTTTTCAAAATACGATGCCGTTATTGCGCCGTTTCTTTATATGCTTAAGGACGGCACGGAAGAACGCATTGAAGAATATGTCAGAAACGGAGGCTGCTTCGTTGCAACATATCTTACAGGCATAGTTGATTCGGATGACCTTTGTAAGCTCGGCGGTTTTCCTGCAGGAAGGCTGAAGGAGGTTTTCGGCATATGGTGCGAGGAAACGGATTCTCTTCCCGAGGATATGACGGGCAGAGCCGGATTCAACGGCAAGGACTATGAAGTGAACCATATCTGCGATATCATCCATGCAAACGGAGCAAAAATTCTGGGCGAATATAAAAGTGATTTCTACAGCGGAATGCCCTGCGTTACAGAAAATGCTTACGGAGAGGGCAAGGCGTATTATGCCGCTTTCAGAAACGACAGCGATTTTGCCGATGATTTCTGTAAGATGCTTATTGAAAATAACAATATTGTGGCCGATGCGGATATCATTCACGGCGACGGCGTGTACCTGAGGAAACGCGGTAATATTATATTTGCTATGAATTTTTCTGATGAAGAAAGAGAAATTTTTGTTGACGGTAAACATATAAACATAATAACAGGCGAAACGGTTTGCGGTAAAATAATCTTGCCCGTCTGCGGTTATCTCGTTATTGAACCGTGCTGAAAATGTTTGTATCACGACGCAAAGAAAATGAACCAAAAGACTTGCAGAGAATTGCCTCTGCAAGTCTTTTGGTTTAAATATTAATGTATATTTTATGATGAAAGTGCAAAAAAACTGCAAATTATACCGAAAATCTGCAAATTATACTAAAACTATTTACTTTTTTGTCTTAATTTGCTTTAATAAAAAAGCTGTTTTGTATTGATTTAAAGTGATAAAATATGTTGCAAATATAAAATTCATTTCAGTGCCAAAGCCGTTTCGCGGATATTAAGCGATATGGTTTCGGCTGTAAAATGAGGAGAAAAAATGAGAGTTTTAATTTGTGATGATGAGCAGATTATTGTTGAACAAATCCGAAGTATGATCGAGTCGCATTTTCCCGGATACGAAGTAACGGGTATAAAAGGTTCAAAAGAGCTTTTTGAACTCCTGAACAAGAATTCGGACCTTGTTTTTGATGTTGTTTTTTTAGACCTTGTTTTGCGTGAGGAAAGCGGAATCAATCTCGGAATGTTTATCAGCAGAAAAATGCCGGATGCAAAGATAATTTTTGTTTCGGGGCATATAGAGAAGGTTCAGGAGATTTTCTTTTCGGTTAAACCCTACGGATTTATAACCAAACCCATTGAACCCATAGTGCTTTACAGACATATTGCAAATATTGAAGATGAACTCGCCCGCGAGGACAAATCGTTTGATTATTATATCAAAGGAAAAAGAAGAACGCTTCGTTTTGCCGATATTCTTTATGTTGAGAGCGACAGAAACAAAATTCTTATTCATTCCGTCAATGAGGACATTACCATTATTGACAGACTTGACAATATTGAAAAAACATTTCCCAAAAGCTTTATCAGATGTCATAAAAGTTATTTTGTGAATATGAAATATGTTGTTGAGTATAATAAAACCAATTTTATTCTTATTAATTCACATTCAATAAACATAAGCAGAAGCAAGAAGGATGAAGTTGAACGGAGATATTTTGCCTTCAAAGGAGGCATGGTATGACCGAAGAAATAATTTATTATCTGTCAAATGCCGTTTTGTGTTTTATTCAGGTCTTTTTTCTTTTTGTCAATCTGAAATCAAAAATTAATCCCGTTGTATCATTTCTGATTTTTTTTATACCTTTTACGGTAGTTGCACTTTCACAGAAAATACTTTATTTTGTCAGTCCCGTAATTCTTGTTTTTGCGGCAATTATGATTTATATGGTTCTTGTTTTTGCTCTTTTTAAAGACCCTGCAAGAACAAAGGTTTTTGTTGCCGTTGTTATATGGATAACCGTTTATGCGGTAACAATGATTATGACATCAATTATAAAAATCCGTGACGGAGACATAAACACTCCCGAGTTGATACCGAATATGCTGCATAATTTTGCTGTTGCCGCTGTTCTGACTGTTTATACCCTGATAAGAAAAAAGCTTAAAAGCAAGGTTGCAATATCAAGTTATGATACTGTTGTTTTTGTTTTGGTGCCTTTGAGTCAGATTATTCTTATGTCAGCGATAGCATTTTTATATAACATGGATAAAATTACATTTTATAACAGCAGAGCAGGATTTCCCGATATTGATAAGAATTATATATTTAGTCTTGTTATAATTGCTGTTTTATTCTGTGTTGCGGCAGATGTGGTTCTTTTTTTCCTTGTCAAAAGAATATCTCTTAACGATAAATTGCGTGATGAATTGAAATTCAAGGATTATCAGAACAGGATAAATCTTGATTATTACAGAGCAATGGAAGAAAAGTCGTTGGAAACAAGAAAAATCAAGCATGATATATCCAACATCATTCAGATAGCATTCGGAATGATCGAAAACGGAAACGAAACAAATGCGGTTGTTTCTCATGAGATTCTTTCGCAGCTTAAAGAAAGTGTTGCGGGTATACATATTGAAAATTTCAGTGAAAACAATTTGGTAAATGCGATTGTTTCCAACAAGTCGGGTGAATGCAGAAAAAAGGGGATTGAGGCGGAATTTGATATAAGAATCCCTGAAAAGCTGCCGGTTGAAGAACTTGATTTGTGCAAATCATTTGTCAATATTATCGATAATGCAATCGAAGCGGTCAGCGGATTATGCGATGATAAAAAAAGAATTGAAATATCCGGATTCGTTGAATCGGGTTATCTTTATATAAAGTCCAGAAACGCTGTGAATTATGAAAATAAAACAAAGAAAACAGCAAAAGAAGACAGAGGATACGGTCATAAAATATTGTCAGATACGGCAGAAAAATATTCCGGAGCATTTATTGTCCGTGAAAAAGACGGAGAATATATTGCACTTATGACAATGAAAATTTAAAAAACCCCTTGATTTAACTGTAAATTTAACAGTAAATCAAGGGGTTTGTGTTTATTTAAGTCTGTCTGAAATGATGTTTTTAACAGTATCAATAACCTTGTCAAGTTCAACCTTCATGCTGATTTCTTTGTCTCTTGTAACAATCTCGCAAACGCCTTCTTTGAGGTTTCTGGGGCTTACGATAACTCTTACAGGAACACCGAGAAGGTCTGCATCGGAGAACATTGCACCGGGACGGATGTTTCTGTCGTCATAGATAACTTCCATTCTGTCATCGAGCATCTTCTGATAAAGGTTATCGGAAACGCCTTTGCATTCTTCGTCGTCAGCTCTCAGACAGCAAACCTGAACATGCCAGGGAGCAATGCTCATGGGCCAGATGGGACCGTATTCATCGTGGTGTGCTTCACATACGGATGCTGCAAGTCTGCCAACGCCTATGCCGTAGCAGCCCATGATGGGGTAGTGGAGATTGCCTTCGCTGTCGATATACTGCATACCCATTGATTCGGTGTATTTTGTTCCGAGCTGGAAGATGTTACCTACTTCAATACCTCTTGAAATGTTGATTGCGGGTTTTCCACACTTGGGACAAATGCCGCCTTCCATAATCTTTGCAAGGTCGATATATTCAACATCACCGATATCTCTGCTGATTTTCAGACCTGTGTAGTGATAGTCAAGCTGATTTGCACCGCATGAAAGATTGTGTGTGTTTTCGAGTGATTTGTCAAAAAGAACGGTGAACTTTTTGCTGTCAAGATTGTAAGGACCGATGAATCCTGCGAAGAGACCGCAATCATCCGTTATAACTGCGGGATGCACAGCTTCACCGAGATAGTTTGTAAGCTTGGTTTCGTTGATATCGAGGTCGCCTCTGACAAACACAACAACATATTCGTCGGTCATGTTCTTCTGATAAACAACAGCTTTGCATGATTCTTCAAGAGGAGTTTTGAGGAAGTTACAGATATCTTCGATTGTGTGAATATCGGGAGTGTGAACAAGCTCGAGCTCTTTTGAATCGCCTGTCATTTCATTGTTGATGATGCTTTCTGCAGCTTCCATGTTTGCTCTGTAATCGCATTCGGAACATACTGCAATTGAATCTTCGCCGATGGGAGTGAGAAGCATATATTCGTGTGAAATCTTGCCGCCCATCATACCGGAGTCGGATGCAACGGTGATAACCTCGGGAATACCTGCTCTGGCAAAAATACGTTCATATGCTTTGTAGCATATATCGTAGTATCTTTCAAGATCTTCCTGTGATGTGTGGAAAGAATATGCGTCTTTCATTGTGAATTCACGAACACGGATAAGACCGCCTCTGGGACGTGCTTCATCACGGAATTTTGTCTGTACCTGATAAATCATAAAAGGATATTTTGTGTAGCTGTTTGCGTATTCACGAACAAGCTGAACTGCAGCTTCTTCGTGAGTCATGCCGAGAAGCATGGGAGCATCGTTTCTGTCCTTAAAGCGGAGAAGCTCGCTTCCGATGCTTTCATATCTGCCTGATTCCGACCAGAGTGATGCAGGCATAACAACGGGGAACTGAACTTCCTGACCGTCGATGGCATCCATTTCCTCGCGGATGATGTTTTCGATTTTTCTTGTTATTCTGCGAAGGGGCATGAAAGAAGAGTAAATACCGTTTGCAACACCTTTCATGTATCCGCCTCTGAGCATGAGTGCATGGCTGTCAATGACGCAATCCGAGGGCTTTTCCTTGAATCTTTCGCCACAAAGCTTGTCAATTTTCATTTCATATACCTCCAAAAAGACCTAAGCCGTTGTTTAGTAAAATAATCCATAATATTTTACAATATACATTATAAATTGTCAATGAATAATTGAAGGAATGTTCCATAAAAACTGCCACATACACAAAATCAGACACTTTAAGCAAAAAGTGTGGAACAAACGTTACAAATAAGCTTGATTTGATTTGCCGGAAATGTTAAATTAGTGTTAGAAACAAAAGAAAGTGCAGGTGGAATGTATGAACGGCAAAATAAGTGTTGTAACAGGCGGTAAAGGTCATGTGGGTTATGCCCTTGTAAAAGAACTTGCTGATAGAGGCGAGAAGATAAGACTTCTTCTCCGTTCAGACAGTCCTGTTTTTGATAAAATAGAGTGTGAAAAATTCATGGGAGATGTTTGTGACCTGCAGTCGCTTAAAAGAACGTTTGAAGGTGCAGATACCGTTTATCATGTTGCCGGTGTTGTTGATATAAGCGGTAAAAAAGATAAACAGGTGTGGGAAGTCAATGTTGAAGGAACAAAGAAGGTTGTAGAAGCCTGCAAAAAAACAGGTGTCAAAACCCTTGTTTATGTTTCTTCGATTGATGCAATTCCTATGGGTGAGGGTAATGATGAACTTGCCGAAATTTCGCATTTTGACCCCGATTTGCTTGAAGGTACATATGCAAAATCAAAGGCTGTTGCAACGCAGTATGTTCTCGATAATGCAGACGACAGTTTGAAGGTTTGCGTTGTTCATCCCAGCACTTGTATAGGACCTTATGATAATAACGGAACATCCAGCATGGCATCGGTTATCAAGCTTTTTTCAAAAGGAATGTTCCCGATGACGTTCGATTTCGGTTCATGCAATTTTATTGATGTTCGTGACTGTGCAAAGGTTATGGTTGCTGCGGCGGAAAAAGGCGGAAATAAGGAGTGTTACCTTGCCTGCGGTTCCGTTATTTCCCTTGATGATTTTATCGGTGTCCTTGCAGATGCCTGCGGAAAAAAACATCCCGGAATGGTTCTCAAAAAGGATTTTATTGATAAGGTTATTCCTGTATATGAAAAGATTTCGGAGGTTGCAAAGCTTCCGCCTATGATAAATGAATATTCAATAAGAAAAATCAGCGAAAACTTTAATTTTGTCAACACAAAGGCACGCAGAGAACTCGGTTTTGAACCCAGACCTCTCAAACAGACACTTATTGATACCATTGAGTGGCAGAAAAAACAAAAGAAATAATCTGTTATGACTGTTCCGATTTCCGGAGCAGTCTTTTTGACAAATTTTTCTGTTGACAATTAAAAACTATGGTGATATAATTATTAAAAATTAAATATCTTAAACCGTTGAAGCGGAGATAAAGGCAGTTATGACTTCACAGAGAGCCCGTGTTGCTGAAAGTCGGGTAAGAAACAGATTGTCAAATGGACCGCGGAGGGTGCAGTCAAATGCGTTTTTTGCGCAGAGTATTCTGCAACGTGAGATGGCATACGTTAGTTGCCGGGGATATGATTGTATCCCGAAAAGTGTACGGCTTTGCCGTAAATCAGGGTGGCACCACGGATTTTATTCGTCCCGGACAGAATTGTTTTCTGTCGGGGATTTTTATTTTTGGTGAGGTGTTTTTATGTTTTTGCTTACCAAACGATGGCGTAATTCATATATCTTTTTCACAAATATATAACGGAGGATTTTTATAATGAAAATTAATAATGTAGATTTTGATACTTATTTCAGCAACTACCCCGATAAAAACGGGTATTTCGGCAAATACGGCGGAGTTTATATTGATGATAAACTCAAGGTTGCAATGGCTGAAATTACAGAAGCGTATTATTCAATCTGTCAGTCAAGAAAATTTATTGCAGAGCTTCGCAGAATCCGCAAGGAGTTTCAGGGCAGACCAACTCCCGTAACCCATCTTGAAAGACTTTCGGATATGCTCGGAGGAAAAGTTCAGCTTTATGCAAAGCGTGAAGACCTTAACCATTCAGGTGCACATAAGCTCAACCATTGCATGGGTGAAGCACTTCTTGCAAAATATATGGGAAAGAAAAAGGTTATTGCAGAAACGGGTGCAGGTCAGCACGGTGTTGCTCTTGCAACTGCTGCCGCTTATTTTGGTCTTGAATGTGATATTTATATGGGTTCTGTTGACATAAAGAAACAGGCACCCAATGTTGCGAGAATGAAGATTCTCGGAGCTAACGTTGTTGAGGTAACTCACGGTCTTCAGACTCTCAAAGAAGCAGTTGATGCAGCTTTTGATGCATACAGCAAAGAATATAAGGATTCTATTTACTGCATTGGTTCTGTTCTTGGTCCGCATCCTTTTCCCATGATGGTTCGTGATTTTCAGAGCATTGTAGGTATTGAGGCAAGAGAGCAGTTTATCGACATGACCGGCCATCTTCCCGATGCAATTGTTGCTTGTGTCGGAGGCGGTTCAAATGCCGCAGGACTTTTTGCAGGTTTCCTCAATGATCCTGTTGATATATACGGTATAGAGCCTCTCGGCAGAGGTGAAAAGCTGGGCGACCACGCTGCAAGTCTTAAATACGGAACAGAAGGGATAATGCACGGATTCAACAGCATTATGCTGAAAGATGAAAACGGTGAGCCCGCTCCTGTGTATTCTGTTGCAAGCGGACTTGACTACCCTTCATCCGGCCCTGAACATGCGTTTCTCCACGACTTAGGCAGAGTAAAATATGATGTAATCACAGATGATGAAACAATTGGTGCGTTCTTTACTCTTTCCCGTCTTGAAGGAATCATTCCTGCAATTGAAAGTTCTCATGCAGTTGCATTTGCGATGCGTCTTGC
>JAZSNQ010000058.1:0-2315 GCA_045536515.1 Acutalibacteraceae bacterium
AAAATAATTCTGCCCAAGTTGGACACAATTTCTCAACGCAAAATAATTCAGCCCAAGTTGGGCTGAATTTCCGAAAAACAACTTCCGACCAAGTTGAGCGGAAGTTAAACAAAGCTAACTTCTGTCCAAATTGAACAGAAGTTAAAAAATCAACCGCAAGGAGTAAATCGACATCCTTGCAAGAAAGGAGTTTTATGAGTAATATTAAACTGTACAAATACTTCACCGTTTATTTTAAAAAATCGGAATGCGGGGTGATTTGTTGAAGCAGATTGACAGTCACTTTGCAGAAATGAAGCTTATTGAAATCCTCTATGAACGAGGTCTTATAAACAAACCCACATTTGAAAATATTAAGAAATCGGAGGCAAAAAAAGATGAGAAATGAAAACGTTGCAAGAATCGGAAATCCCTATGATTATCTTGACCGTAACAGACCGAGAAAAATGGTCTTTTACGGCAGAGTTTCAACAGAACACGAAGCACAGCTTGATGCTTTGAAAAATCAGATGCAGTGGTATGATGACCAGGCAAAATATCACCCGAACTGGACCGTTGTTGACCGCTATATTGATGAGGGTATAACGGGTACGCAGGCGAAAAAGAGACCTGCATTCCTTCAGATGATTGAAGATGCGAAGCTCGGAAAATTCGACCTTATCGTTACAAGAGAAGTTTGCCGATTCGCAAGAAACACGGTTGACACTCTTGTTACAACGAGAGAACTGAAAAACATCGGTGTTGAGGTTTATTTTGTTGAGGACAACATATGGACTATGGACGGTGACGGTGAACTCCGTCTGACAATCATGGCAACACTTGCCCAGGAAGAAAGCCGAAAGGTTTCGGAACGAGTAAGAGCAGGTCAGCAGATAAGCCGTGAAAACGGAACGCTTTACGGTTGCGGTAACATTCTCGGTTATGACAGAGTCGGTGACACTTACGTTATAAATCCAGAACAGGCGGAAACGGTCAGGCTGATTTATGAGCTTTATCTTAAAGGCGAAATGGGTTCAATGAAAATTGCAAATGAGCTGACAAAACTCGGCAGACTCAATGCTTCGGGCAAGGTTAAGTGGACAGCTGATAATGTTCTGAGAATACTTGCAAATCAGACTTATATGGGTGTTATGGCATACGGCAAATCCTACACAAACAATTATCTCGACCAGAAGCGTTTCAAGAATTTTGACTCGTCAACCTATATGTGTGTCGAGGGCAATTTTGAACCGATAATCAGCAAAGAGGATTGGGAAGCGGTTCAGAAGCTCAAAAGTCAGCGCACAACCCAGTCGCTCCAGACGGCGATACAGACAAGGAAAAGCAACCACAAACACGGGCGTCAGCTCAGCAGTGATGTATGGGCAAGAAAGCTCCGATGTTCCTGCGGTTCATCATTCCGCAAAAATATATGGCACAAAAATAAAAATTCCCCCGATGCCTACGGATATCAGTGCTACAACATACGAAACAACGGCTCTGCGAAGAAAAGGCGTGAAGCGGGCGAAGACGATACAGGTTACTGTGATCAGCCGATGATTGCGGGATGGAAGTTCGAAGTAATGGGTCACAAAATTATGGAAGCCATCTGGAAAGAACGCAAATCCCTCATTGAAAACATTTGTGAAATCATAAAGAAGAATTTCGAAACCGAGAAGAAAGCTGAAGTCAATCTCTCGCTTCTGAAATCGGCAATTGAACGGCTGAAGAAAAAGAAAGAAACTCTGTTTGATATGAGAACAGAAGGCGAAATCACCAAAGAGGAATTTGTTCAGCAGAAGGATAAACTTGACCGTGAAATTCTTGATCTTGAAACGGAATACTACGAAAAAAGCAAACTTGCCGAAGAATCAAAAGCAGATGAACCTTGCTGGGATAAAATCATAGCGGCACTCAATGAAATGATTGATTTTTCCAAACCCGAGCTTGATCGAGAAGTTTATGAGAAATTCGTTTCAAGGATTGTTCCCGACGGCAAAAACAAATTCAGGTGGTATCTGAACCTTCGTGATGATGAAGATTATGAGGTCGATGCCGAGGTTGAAGGAAGAAAGAACAGAGCGGTTGTAACATTCGATGAAGTTGCTGATAACCTACCGGGCTACGGCTCGGTGATATCAATAAATGAACTCAGGAAGACGCAAACACCTGACCGGATCAGGACTCTACACAGGCAGCTATCAAAGGTTAATGGGAAAAGATTCTTTGAGGATTGCCGAGTTAACAATCGGATATGAGTATGCATTGCGGTTTGTCATGATGCATTGCCCGGAAAAACGATGTGTTAACCACTGGCATGATGTCACAATAAACCT
>JAZSNQ010000166.1:0-9700 GCA_045536515.1 Acutalibacteraceae bacterium
CCCTGCCGACATATCGGTCTGCATTATTCTCCCATAATCCTCTTTCATCTGTGCAAAATAATTCGGTGCGATTTTGGAAGCAAGAAAAACTCCCGAAACTATAATCAGACTCAGAAAGCTCTGGAGCAATATCAGCCTTATGAAATAATCGGTTTTTGATTTTTCTTTTGTTTTCCTGCGAGGCTGTGCATCCTCATCGGTAAATCTGAATCGGTTTCTGTATTCATCTCGTTCCTCTCTTTGCGGTGCCTGAAAATCGTAGTCCATTATAATTCCCCCGAAAAAGTTTTGGTTAATTATATGAAACAGATTTAAAGATTATGATAAAACAAAAAGCAAGGCACCGTTAAGCACCTTGCTATCAAATTTACTTTTTCCTTGAATAATCAACGATTGTCAACACAATATTTTCTGCAAAAACAGCAAATGAAATCCACAAAGAGGTTTCAAATGCATTGAAAAACCTTTCCATTGACCACAAGCTGTCACCAAAAATTCCGAAAAAGAAGTGTAACAAGCTGTTTACTTGTAAACCGTCGTGGTATTCAGATAAAAGATTATAGAAAAAATTCACTCCTAAATCCACCGAAACAAAAACAGATATGAGCAGCAGAATGAGTGATGCAATCCGTATCTTTTTCATGTTATTCCTCCGCAATTATTCTCCAGTAATCATAAGAGTAATATTTTGTCAGTTTTTCTTCCGCAACGGCAACACTCTTGAAGTATTCATCATCAAAACCGCCTTCGGGGTCTGCATAAAGTCCCCATGCCGCCGCCTCGTTTACCGAGGGATAGTATTTATCCCACAAAAGCTTACTGCCTTTTTTATCCTTGTTATAATTCAGATAGTTCAAATCCTCACGGATTCCGTCCCTGACCTTCACATAATCGGCATTGAGCTCTTTTCGCTCTTTTTCGGGGCATTGTCCCATTGAATAATATTCGGCTCTTACCGTTATGCTTTGCAGAGTTGCAATATATTTTGACATTCTCTTTGCAAGCTGCTCATCGGTGAGCTTTTCAAGTCTTGTTTCCATATTCTCACCATTCATCGCTTTCGTCAATTAAAACGGCATGGGCGCATCTGATTCCGTCAACCGCCGCCGAAACAATGCCGCCTGCATATCCCGCACCTTCGCCACAGGGATAAAGCCCTCTGATATTTGACTGATAGAGGTCGTCACGCAGAATTCTCACAGGTGCGGATGAACGGGTTTCGGGAGCTGTGAGAACACCGTCGGGAAGTGCAAAGCCGTTCAAGCTCTTATCCATTTTAACAATAGCCTGAGCCATGATATCCGTCACCTTCTGTGGCAGAACCTTGCGTATATCGCCGGGAGTTACACCCGTTGCGCAGGTCGGTTTTACATAAGAAAGCTTCTTTGACGGAGTATTGTTAAGAAAATCACCGATAGTCTGGCAGGGTGCGCTGTAGTCACCTCCGCCAAGTTCAAATGCGGTTTTTTCAATTTTCCTCTGAAGCTCAATACCTGCAAGCGGATGATCGCTTCCGAAATGCTCAGGTTCAATTCCGATAAGAAGAGCCGCGTTTGAGTTTTCGCCGTTGCGGGCATATTCACTCATTCCGTTAACAACAACATGACCCTCTTCCGAAGCCGCTGCAACAACCGTTCCTCCGGGACACATACAAAAAGTGTAAGCACCCCTGCCGTGTTCCGGATGACAGGCAAGTTTATAGTTTGCTGCACCGAGTGCGGGATGACCCGCAAATGAACCGTACTGCGCTTTGTCAATCATCTCTCTGGGATGCTCGATTCTGACACCGACAGAAAACGGCTTCTGGATGATATTTATTCCTTTTTTATACAGCATTTCAACGGTATCGCGTGCCGAATGTCCGATGCAGAGAAGAAGCGTATCGGTTTCGATATCTTCAATTCCGCCATCGGGATTTTGACAAGTGATGCCCTGAATAACACCGTTTGCAATAATCAAATCCGTTAATTTCCAACCGAAACGCACCTCACCTCCGAGTGAAATAATTTCTTCACGGAAGGCTTTTACAACCGCACCGAGTCTGTCCGTGCCGATATGAGGAGTTGAAGAATAAGCAATTTCTTCGGGTGCACCGTGTGCAACAAGCTCTTCAACAACATTTCGGCAAAGGGGGTCTTTGATTCCCGTTGTGAGCTTTCCGTCCGAAAAAGTGCCTGCACCGCCCTCACCGAACTGAACGTTGCTTTCGGTATTGAGCTTTTTAGTTGTCCAGAATGAATTTACATCCTTTGTTCTCGTGTCAACATCTGCGCCTCTTTCAATAACAAGAGGTTTGAAGCCTGCCCTTGCAAGAATAAGCGCCGCATAGAATCCTGCAGGTCCGAAACCCGCTATTACGGGTCGCAATGTGCTTGTTCTTCTGATTTCGGGCATTTCATATTTATACGGAACACCGATTTCAACCTTCGTGTTCTTTGCATGGGCAACAACGGATTTTTCATCCGAGTCAACCTCAACCGCAACATTATACACAAAAAAAATATTATCCTTTTTTCTGCAGTCAACCGCTTTTTTTGTAATCTGCAAGGACATAATTTTATCTTCCTTGCATCTTAACGCTTTGGCAGCCGCTTTACGGAGTGCAGATGCATCGCTGTCAAGCGGCAATTTAATTTCGTTTATTTTAATCATACATTTTCCTCGTCAGTTAAGTTCTCCTGCAAGCATACCCGATGCCCACGCCCATTGAAGATTAAATCCTCCGCAGCCGCCGTCAACATCAATTATCTCGCCTGCAAAATAAAGATTTCTGCAGATTTTTGACTGCATGGTTTTTTCATCAATCTCGCTTGTTTTTATGCCGCCGCTTGTAACCTGAGCGTCCTTGAAGTCCTTTGCTCCCGTGACTTCAAGCGGAAAGCTCTTGATTTTTTCGGCAATTTTCCGTATGTCCTTTTCATGCAGCTCGGAAATAAGCTTGTCTGCTTTGTAAATCTTACAAGCTTTACAAATTGCAATTCCGACTGCTTTAGGCAAAAATCCCGTCATAAGATTATCAATATTGGTAAATCCCTTGATTTTGTTAAGATTTAAAAAATATTCAACAAGCCTGTTATAGTTCATATCGGGCATAAAATCAATATAAGTAAAGGGGTTACACTTTACATTGTCAATGTATTTCTGCGCTGATGCGGCAAGCTCCATCGCGGCAATTCCCGATAACCCGTAATCAGTAAAAAGAATTTCACCGCTTGTCTGAGCAATTTTTTTCTCACCTTTGAGTGTAAGTGTCACATTTCTGACTCTTACGCCCTTCATCGGCTTTGTTATTTCGGGAGAAGCACACAGCGGAACAAGCGCGGGATAGAGTCTGGTAATACTGTGTCCCAAGGATTTTGCAAGCATATATCCGCTTCCGTCAGAGCCTTGAGACGGAGAAGCTTTCCCGCCTGCGGCAATTATCAGCTTTTTGCAGATAAATTCACCGTTTATCACGAAATCCGATTTGTGCTTTATTTCCGTTACGGGAGTTTCGCAGTAAACATCAATTTTCAGTCTTTCAAGCTCAAATCGCAGAGCATCAACAACAGAGGCTGCAGTGTTGCTTTCGGGATACACTCTGCCGCACGAATCCGTATAACAAAGCAGACCGAGCGAAGCAAAGAATTCCTTTATTTTTTCAGGACTGTATTTTTCAAAAGCATATGAGGCAAATTCTTTTCCGACATAATTGTGTGCGGCGGAAGTTTCATTTGTGAGATTGCATTTGCCGTTGCCCGTTGCGAGAAGTTTTTTACCGATTCTCGGCAATTTTTCGATAATTGCAATTTTTATATCGGGATTTCTGCGTTTGGCGTTTATCGCCGCAACAATTCCCGATGCACATCCGCCGACAATTATCAAATCATAGCTTTTCAATTCTGCACCCCCCTTTCGGTTTACTCTGATTATATATTTTACAATGTTATAAGAAGAATGTCAAATACTATTGATATTCAAAAATATTTATGATAAAATATGAATGTAATTTTATTTGAAAGGATGTATTTATCATGACAGAAATCACAAAAGATATGAAAATCGGCGAAATTCTTGATGCTAACCGTGAGGTTGCTCCCTTCTTCCTTGAAATGGGAATGCATTGCCTCGGTTGTCCCTCTGCAAGAAACGAATCCGTTGCACAGGCTTGCATGGTTCACGGCGTAAACGCTGACGAGCTTATCGCAAAAATCAACGCTTTCCTTGCTCAGAATGCTTAATCTTTCAGAGAGAATGCTTATGGCGGCGAGAATGGTGCGTCGGGGTAACACCGTTGCCGATATCGGCACGGACCACGCCTATCTCCCCGCCTATCTTGTTTTAAACGGCATTTCGCCGAAGGCTCTTGCGTGCGATGTCCGCAAGGGTCCGCTTGATAATGCAAAAAAGACCGTTGAACAATACGGAATTCAGAATAAAATAACGCTCCGTCTTTCCGACGGCTTTGATGAAATCAAGCCATCTGAAGCCGATGATTTTGTTATGTGCGGAATGGGCGGAACACTCATGGAAGAGCTTGTTTCAAGAACTCAGTGGCTCAAGGATTCATCAAAAAGAATAATTGTTCAGCCTCAGTCTCACGCCGAGGATATCCGCAGATATTTCATTGAAAACGGATTTGAGATTCTGTTTGAAGATGCTTGCGTAGATTCGGGTAAAATTTACTGTGCAATGGTGGCAGAATATACCGGAAAGACATCCGACAAAAAAATCTCTTACATATACACGGGTGAATTGCCCAAGTGCAAGAAAAAAGAAGCAAAAACCTATCTTAAAAACATTGTTTCAAGGCTCAGAACAAAACATGAGGCGGAAAAGCTTCACGGAAAACCCGAAACTGCCGCATATCTTGAAAAAGTTATTTCCGAAACGGAGGAAATCATAAATGAAATGCAAACCGACGGTTAAGGATGTTTTTGAATATATAAACAGCATTGCGCCGTTTGATAAACAATGCGAATGGGATAACAGCGGTTTTATCGTAGGCAATGCCGATGATGAAGTTTCCAAAATCGGAGTTGTACTTGATATAACAACCGAAGCAATAAAATACGCCGCCGAAAACGGAATAAATCTCATCATCAGCCATCATCCGGTTATTTTCAGAGGAATAAAAACCGTTATGGCGGATGACCCGACATATATGCTCATAAAAAACGGAATATCCGCAATTTGCGCACACACTTCGCTTGATATCGCAAGAGGCGGTGTGAACGATGCGCTTGCAGATGCCCTCGGGTTTGAAAACACCGTGCCTCTTTCTGACTTTGGAGAAACAGAAATGGTGAGAGTTGCGGAAATTAAACCTCTTTACGGCAGGCAGCTTGCGCAGCTTTGTGTGGAGAAACTTTCAACCTGCGTTTCAATTGCAGACAGCGGTAAAATCATCAAAAGAATCGCGCTTTGCGGCGGTGCAGGTGCGGATTTTATGAATGCTGCCGCAAAAGCAGGCTGTGATGCATATATCACGGGCGAAGCAAAGCACCATGAGTTTCTTGAAGCAAAATCAATCGGAATCTCACTCATAGCCGCAGGTCATTTTGAAACAGAAAATCCCGTTGTTACAGTTCTGGCGAACAGATTAAAAAACGAACTTAACTGCGGCGTTGAAATCATACCGCATAAATCCCCCGTAAAATATTACAGTAAAGAGGATTGATTATGCCCCTTGACGGAATCACGATAAATTTATTAAAAAAAGAGCTTTCGGATTGCATCATCGGAAGCAGAATAGAAAAGATACATCAGCCGTCAAAAGATGAGCTGGTGTTTCATCTGCGTTCGAGAGAAGGTGCTTACCGTCTTCTTATCTCTGCTTCGGCTAACAGTCCGAGAATTCACCTTACTGCCAATGCGCCCGAAAATCCTGCAACACCGCCCATGCTCTGCATGCTTTTCAGAAAGCATCTCACGGGTGCGGTTATCACCGACATAAGACAGCTCGGACTTGACAGAGTTATTTTTCTTGACCTTGCAGGCACAAACGAAATCGGCGATGCGGTTACATTCACCCTCTGCATTGAAATCATGGCAAAGCACAGCAATATTATCCTTATCAATTCAGAAGGAAATATTGTCGATGCTGTAAAGCGTGTTGACTTTACACAGTCATCCGTCAGACAGATTTTACCGATGTTCAAATATGAATATCCACCCCGTCAGGGCAAGGCAAATCTCACGGAAATCGAGCCTGAAACCGCAGTCAATCTGATAAAAAACTGCACAGGCAAACGTTTGTCGGGTGCTGTTCTTGAAACGCTTGAAGGCGTTTCTCCCTTGATAAGCCGTGAAATTGCATCGTTCACCTGCGGCGGCGACATTGCCGTTACGGAAATTAACGAATTATATGAGCAAAGACTTCTCAGAAAGCTGACGGAAATAAAAGAAACTCTTGTTTCGGGAAACGGAACACCGACCATGCTTATGCGTGAATCTGTAAAGCCTTATGACTTTACATTTACAGATATAACACAGTACGGTTTTGCTGTTTCCGCAAAAACTTTTGAAAGCTTTTCTCAGCTTCTTGACGATTTTTATTATGAAAAAGACCGTTTTGAGAGAACAAAACAGCGCAGTCAGACACTTCTGAAGCTCCTTTCCAATATGTCGGCAAGAGCTGCAAGAAAGCTCCAGAGCCGTCAGGCAGAGCTTGAAGCCTGTGCAGACAAAGATTCTCTCCGAATCAACGCAGAGCTTATTCTTGCAAATCAGTACCGACTCGAAAAAGGTTCGCTTTTTTATGATTTGGAAAATTTTTATAATAATAATGAGCCGATAAGAATTCCTGCAGATCCCGCACTTTCCCCCTCTGCAAATGCACAGAAATATTTTAAGGAATACCGCAAATCAAAAACAGCGGAGCAGATGCTCGGCGAATTGATTGAACAAAGTGAGCAGGAGCTTGCATATCTTGAATCGGTAATTGACTCCGTTAACCGAGCGGACGGATATACGGAGCTTGCGGAAATCCGCAACGAGCTTTATGAGCAGGGTTATCTTAAAAAAGCTAAAAATGATAAAACAAAAAAAACGAAACCCATGCCGCCCATGGAATATGTTTCCGATGACGGATACACGATATTAGTCGGCAGGAATAATGTTCAGAACGATTTGCTGACATTCAAAACCGCCGCAAAGGATGACTCATGGTTTCATACACAGAAAATTCCCGGTTCTCATGTTGTTGTTATCGGTAACAGTGATATTATTCCCGAACGCACCTGCCGTCAGGCGGCAATTCTTGCGGCATATCACAGCGGCGGCAGAGAGTCATCGCAGGTTGCCGTTGATTATACCGAAGTTCGTATGCTCAAAAAACCTGTCGGCGCAAAACCCGGCAAAGTCATTTATCACACATATAACACCATGTGGGTAACTCCCGACAGAGAGCTGTGTGAAAGGTTAAAGAAGAAAAAATAATGGATAACACAACATTAAAATCAATACGTGACGCCGAAAAAGCATCTCATATTGAAATATACTCCACCGCAAAACTTTTTGAAAGCGGAAGTTGGCTTCAGAAACCTGTAAAAACAGTTATGGATTTAATATCTTATTTTAAAGAATATCAATCTGTAAACTTCTTGGATTTGGGTTGCGGAGTCGGAAGAAACTGCATACCTCTTGCACAGGAATTCAAGAACAAATGCAAAATTGACTGCGTTGATATCCTTGAATTTGCAATTGAAGAATTGATTAACAATTCTGCCGAATTTGATGTTGAAAATGAAATCAACGGCATTGTTTCTTCTATTGACAATTTCACAATTCCCGAAAACAGCTATGATTTGATTTTTGCCGTTTCTGCTTTGGAACACGTTGACAATGTTGAATCTTTTAAAAACAAACTGACTGAAATCAGTGAAGGAATAAAAGAAAACGGTATTGTATGTCTGATAATCAATTCACAGATAAGCGAAATCAATAAGAAAAACGGTCAACCGCTTATTCCGCAGTTTGAGGTTAATTTAAAGACCTCTGAACTGCTTGATTTGCTTAACGAAGCTTTTGACGGGTGGAAAATTATTAAAAATACAGTTCGCAGTCAAAGATATGATATACCGAGAGAAAACTGTGTTTCTGATTTGACAACAGATGTTGTTACTTATGTTGCTTGCAAAACCACCTTATCCGCTGCAAGTAGTCCCCATTCCCCTCAAGGAGAAAGCTAAAAACTGCAAAAAACCGCCGACTTTCAGTAGTCAGCGGTTTTTGTTTTACTGTATATCGTCCGATTCTGCCTTGACGATAGCATCGGATTCTCTGAAAAGCAGGGAAATGCACCAGATACCCGCAAGGGCAATAACTGTGTAAACAATTCTGCTGAGAATTGCTCCCTGACCGCCGAAAATCCATGCGACGAGGTCAAACTGAAACAGACCGATGCTGCCCCAGTTGAGAGCGCCGATTATCACAAGAGCCAGTGAAATTTTGTCAAGCATTCGTTTCAACTCCTTAATTGCTTTTCGCAGTTATTATGAGCAGAAACAATGCATATATACATTTTGGTAAAATTTAAAAATTAAAATCAACATCGCTGTTTGCATACAGCGGTGCGTTTTTGTCTTTTTCGGAAAGCACGGGATTTTCGCAACCCCACTCGACACCGAATGCAGGGTCATCAAAACGAACACTTCTGTCGTTTTCGGGTGAATAAAGCTCATCAACCTTGTAAGTGACTTCAACATTATCAGTCAGAGTCACAAAACCGTGAAGACAGCCTTTGGGAATAAAAAGCATTTTTTTATTTTCTTCGGTAAGCTCAACGGCAATCCATTTCATATAGGTCGGAGAGCCTTTTCTGATATCAACGGCAACATCGAGAATTGCACCCTTGAGGCAGGTTATGAGCTTTGCCTGAGCCTTGGGATTAGTCTGGCAATGCAGACCTCTGAGCGTTCCCTTCTGAGCCGAAAAAGAACGGTTATCCTGAATAAAATCGGCAGCTATTCCGAGTTTTTTAAATTTTTCTTTTGAATAGCTTTCGTAAAACCAGCCTCGGTTATCACCGAAAACCTTTGGTTCAATTTCAAGAACGCCGTTAATCGCCGTTTCATTCAACGTCATAGTTCAAATCTCCTTCTGCACCCCAGCACGGTCTTTCACCGGGTTTGCCGCCGGTATAAAGAATTCTGCCCTCCGCAACGGAACGGAGATGCTGACCGTATGAGGATTTGCCGTATTTCTCGGCAGAGCTGAGAAGAGCCTCGCGGCTTATCCAGCGCATATTATATGCAATTTCTTCGGGTGCGGAAATCTTGATGCCCTGAAGCTTCTCAACGGTTCTGATAAAATTTGCCGCATCCGTAAGATTTTCAACCGTTCCCGTATCAAGCCATGCAAAGCCTCTGCCCATAAGCTTTATGTCAAGGTCGCCTCTGTCGAGATACATCTGGTTGATATCCGTTATTTCAAGCTCTCCCCTCTTTGAGGGCTTGAGCGATTTTGCAAACTCAACAACTCTGTTGTCATAGAAATAGAGACCAGTTACCGCATAATTGGACTTCGGAACTTCGGGTTTTTCTTCAATCGAAACGGGAATGCCGTTTTCATCGAATTCAACAACACCGAAAGCCTGAGGATTATCAACATAATAGCCGAAAATCGTTGCTCTGTTTTTATTCTTTGCAGCCTGACGGAGCATATGTCCGAGACCGTTGCCGTAAAAAATATTATCTCCGAGGACCATGGCAACATCATC